>DATBSF010000200.1:0-4943 GCA_036559905.1 Thermoanaerobaculia bacterium
CGGCCGCGTGTTGATTCCTGTCGCAGCAAATCGGCCGTTCGAAGTCGTCGGCGTCGACGCCTCGACCGGTCTGCAGTCGTTTCGTCGCGTCTACGATCCGCAAGCCGCGGGAGATCCGCTGGCAGCCCGTGCGCTGCCTTCGCCGATCGATAATCAACTCGGGCCGTATCCCGTCTTCGCGTCGCCTGCCCGAGTCGAAGTCGTCGATATCCCAGCGGCCGACGTGACGCTGACATCGGTTCGCAATTTCGAATTGATTCTCAGGGATGGCGTGCTGCGCATAACGCCAGGCAGCGTTCCGTTGCCGCCTGACACGCGGGTCGAGATTCTGAACACATCGACCAGCAGCATGCAGACCGACGATTCTTTCGTCGCCGGCGACGCGATCGCAATGCCGGCGGGCGTCGGCGATCGCATCGTCATGCTGATCGGGGAAAAGAATGTCGACTCGAGCGAACCGATTGCAGTCGTCTTCAACAGACCGGTGTCGATCATCGGCGATCCCGACGATTTCATTCACAGCAATCAGCTGATGCGAGTCTTGTCGCGCGATCCGCGCTCCGGCGGCGCGTTTGCCGACATTACGAGGCAGGTCACGTTCGATGTCGATTCGGGCAACCGGCGGATCACGATGCGTTTCGATAGTCCGCTCCAGCTCGGGAAGCAGTTTCGCATCGCGATCGGCCGCAACCTCGGTGACGACGATCTTCGCCTGGGACAGCGCCGAGTCAATGGGGTCGTCGGCCCGATGCTCAGTGATGACCTGCACATCGATTTCTCAACGCGCGAACCGGGCGGAAACATCGCTGCATTCGATTTGCGGCAAGGCGCTGTGCGCGATCTCGCTCTCAACGGGAACATCGCGCTCGTGAGTGCGCTCGATGGAGGGCTGCAGGCCTTCGACGTTTCTGATCCCGCCTCACTGGATGCGAGCAACAATCCGCGCCCGATTGCGTCCGTCGCGGCGGGAGCGACGGAATTCTGGGCGGTGGCCTCCGATCATCACGGCCGGATCTACACCACCGGACTGACAACTTCTTTCGGCGTACTGCGAACATACCGCCTCGCTGATTTTCTAGCGGCACAGACGGTCACGCATCAGGTTGGCGCGGCGACGGTGTCATGGCGTCCGGGCATCAACAGCAACCTCCCGCTGGGAACCGAGACGATCGTTGGGGACCGTGCGGAGGCGACGCCGAGAAAGCTGCAGATCGTCCTGCAGGATGACGAGCTCGAATACACAGTCGCGAACCTCACCTCTGCCTTCTCCGGCAATGCCGTCGACCTCGGCGGCGGTTTTCGGAAGATCTCGATCACGCTGCGCGGCGATCGCACAATCGCGTATCAGACGCAGCGCGTCACCGTCGAGAACCGCTCGCTCGATTTGCGCTGGTCAGTCGACGTACCGCGCGGCGGCACGGCATCGCTCGCCGGAATCATCGCGCGCGACGATGATCGCCTCTTCGTCCTTCGCAATCGCGCGACTTACGGCGTGATCTCGCTCTTCGGCTACGGCATCAGCGTCTTCGATCTGAACGCAGTCGAGTCGAACGATGTCATGCCGTCCGAAGCGAACTACGTCAGCATCCGCGAGCAGGTTGCGCTCTCGAAGGGGACAGATCCGGCTGCTCCGGCTTTGCCGTGCGATCCGGCCCAGAGCGCAGCGACGGGCGCGGCATGCCCAATCCGCGATCTCGCATTTTCTCCGGAGGCGCTCATTCGAGCCGGCGCGTCGTCTGCGGCGCTCAAAGTGTTTGCTCTCGACGCGGCGCACGGCGTCCTCGATCTCAATGTCACGCCGCCTTCGCTCGTGGCGCCGGCAAGCGGCGGATTGACTCTCGCGAGCACGTTTATCGATCAGCCGCGACTGCGAACGCTGCGCGAGTTGTACCGCAGCGCGTCCGGACGCCAGCCGTTTGCGCACTTCACTTCGATTTCCTCCTACAAAAACTACGCATTGATCGCCGGCAATCAATTTGGTCTGGTCGTGATCCGACTCGATGGTGGAGCGCTCGATTGGGAAGCGCTCGTCGACGTCGTCTGGATTCCAGCCGGCGCATACTCCGTTCGCGTGATGGCGGACGGCGACATGGCGGTCGTCGTTGACGGAGCCGGTCGAGTCCTCCTCGTCGATCTGAAGAAAATCGATGAGGCTTCGGAAGTCACCGCGCTTCCGACATGTACGACCGCAAGCTGTTCGGCACAGCTCTTTCCGACCGCCCGAAAGGCAATCACTTCCGCCGCGTCGCCATTGCCGGCCGGTGCGGATTGGACCGAAGTCGGAGCCGATGACCCGCGCATTGTGTGGAAGTCGGCGCCGCACGTCGTGCGCGGAACGCTTCCGCCGCTCGTCGATCCGAGCACCGGTTTTCTCTTCACGGGCGACGTCAACACGTCGCATATGAGCGTCGTTGCCGCGATCGACCCGCGGCTGCGAGTGGTTGTCAATACCGGCAGCGCATTCGGCGAAGTCGGCGGCATCGTACCGCTCGGTATCGATCCTCCGCCTAACATCGTGTCGGGTCCCGACGGATCGCTGGCTGCGTTCCGTGTGGAGGCGACCCTGCCCGCCAACATGGCGAACGGCAGGCTGAACTTCGCCGTTGAAACCGAGCAGGTTCCCGGTGCCGTAGCAGCGCAAACGCCCGTCGGGTTTCCTCGTGCGCACTTACGTATCCGGAGTGAAAACGGCGACACAGAATCGCGTCCAGGATCGCTTACGCTCGTGCCGAAACTTCCAGGAGCGTTGCTCGCGGAGTATCCAGCGCTTCGGTATCAGAGAGGTACAAATCATTTCGTTTCGCCCTGGGTCGTCGCGATCGCAGATCCGCGCGCTTCGCGCGATTACATCTGGCCCGGGAACGCGGACAAGCGGGCGCTTGGTTGCCCGAGTTGCGACCGACCGCGATCACTGCAGAATGATCCAACCGTACTCGAGCTATGGTCAGGAGGGAACTTCATTCGCATCCGGCCGGAGATGGGCAGCTTCGCGGTCGCCGGCTATGCATACCTCTCTCAAGATCATCGTTTCGAAACGCGGGTTGGCACGTTCCGTGGCGATCTTGTGCGGCCGAGCGATGGTGCCACGCCAATAGATCGGCTCGTCGCGAAGAATTTGCCGACCGCAGGAACGATGAATGAACAAGTCGTCAACCTCAATGCGACAGAGGTGCAGCACGCGAAAACAGACCTCGCTATCAAAGGCAGAGGGATGGATTTCGTTCTCATGCGCTTCTACTCCTCGGCAATCGCACATGTCGGCCCCTTCGGGCGCAACTTTGACTCGCCGCTCTTTGCGCGAGTTCGGAAACTTCCGAATGGCGATATCGAGTTCTACGACGGAACCGGCCGGCGGGATGTTTTCGCAGATGGTGTGACACCGCCGTTGGGTGTTTTTGTGGACATGCGGCAATCCCCCGATGGCAGGATAGTGGTGCAGCAATCAGACAACACACGGCTGTACTTCGATTCGATCGGCCGATTGTTCAAGATGACCGATCGCAACACGACCAATGTCGAGCAGACCGACGGGAACGCGATGATCTTCTCGTATGACGCGACCGGGAGGCTGGCAGCCGTGTTGGATCCTGTTCGGCGTCCGATCCGATTCGAGTACAACATCAGTGGTCTGATTAGCCGCGTCGTAGATTTTGACGATCGAGTGGTGAGGTACACGTACGACGATCACGACCGCCTTGTGAGAGTGGAAGGCCCAGATCCTCAGTCGCTCCTCTCTTCGACGCCGGTAACGACATACGCGTGGGGACCGTCGGCTGCGAGCGGAACGAAGCGTGACATCTTCGCGTCCGGCGAATTGATTAGCGAAAAAGACGGTATGGATCGAACCGTATGGGCCATGACCTACGACAGTTCTTACCCATGGTCCGCACGGCGGCTGGAGAGTGGCGGTGGGTCATGGACATTCGAATTGAACAATGACGATGCAAGCATGACTGACCCGCGCGGCTTCATCTGGAAGTACGTGCGCGATGCCGCCGCACGAATCACATCAGTGGTTGACCCTGGTGGCTCGGTTACAACTTATGCTTTTGACGCCGATGGTCGTCCCGCGTCAGTGACGCGCCCGCTTGGCGACGGCACGAACTACACTTATGGACAATCGCGTCCGAATGGTGACCGACGGCCGATGGCCAATGTGACCACCATTACCGAGCTGCCGCGCAGCGGCTCGGCCGAGCGTGCCGAGAACGCCCTACGCGTCACCACCGTTCAGTACGGCCCGGCCAATCTGCCGACTTTGATTACGACAGCAGATGGATCGACGACGACGATTTTACGAGACGGTAGAGGGAATCCACAATCCATTACAGACGCCACCGGCATCGCGACGTCCACGACTTACGACAACCGTGGATTACTGAGAGCCTCGAACGATCCGCGAAACGGGAACAGTACATTCGATTATGACGCGAACGGGAATCTGAAATCGGTCACCACATCGGCGGGAACGACAGCAGTCGTGAGCGACTCTCGTGGCAATGTGCAGCGTGTCACCGATCCTTCAGGCCGCGGTGCTCTATACACGTTCAATGAGCTGGATCAGCTCGAGTCTGAAACGCGGGGAAATTCATTCGCGAAGAGCAGCTACGATGCGGCAGGCAATTTATCGAGACGAGAGGTGTTTGCGGGCACGGATTCGCATGGAGATCCGGTCAACAGTGTTTCGATGCTCGCGGTCGACGAACTGGGACGCGTTCGAACACAGTCCGATAACGGCCGTCTAACCACGACAACCTACAGCTCGGCCGGCAACGTCACTCGTTTGGAGTCAACGGGAATCGCTCCGGTGATCTACACCTATGACTCGCGCGGGCGAATTGACACGCTCACCATCGGCGGACGGACATCGAACCATTTCTATGACGAGAACGGCGAGCCGTCGAGCGTGCGCGATGCCCGCGGAAATGCAACCACGTTTCTGA
>DATBSF010000201.1:0-3792 GCA_036559905.1 Thermoanaerobaculia bacterium
GTCTCCACGACTTCGCCGCCGAGGTGCTTTTGGAAGGCCTTGAGGACGGGATCCTCTTTGATCGGTTTCTCTTTGGCTGGCGGGGGGGCGTTCGTCTCGACCGAGATCGTGACCGGCGCGCCGTAGACTTCCTTCGCGATCGATTCGAGCAGCTCGCGGGCGTTGGTCACGGCTTCGGCTGAATAGATATCGTTAAATATGAACGATATTTTATTATCGTTCTTCTGGCCTTTGGCGGACGCGAGATATCCGGCGATCAGCGGCCGGGCCTTCGTGACTTTCTCGAGAAAGCCCTCGAGTGATGGAGCCCCGGCTTCAGCCGGGGGCGCTTTCGTTTTACCGGGGACCGGCTGAAGCCGGTGCTCCGTGCCGCTCAGCAATTCTTCCACCGCTCGCATCCTTGGAAATGTCGCGGCTTTCAGCAGTGCAATCTCCACCGCCAGCCGCTGATGCTCCGCGCGATTGATCACGTCGTCGTCGCGCATCAGAAGATTCGCGATGCGCAGGATCTCCGAGTACGAAAACTTGCCGGCCGCTTCCTCGGCACCCGCAATATCAGGTTTCCCGCCCGCCAAAATCAGCAGCATGTTGCGAACGAAATTGAGCAGATCGCGATAGAGCAGCTTGAAATCGCGGCCGCTCTCCGCCGCTTCCTGCAGCGCCTCGACGATGCCGCGATGGTCGCCTTCGCTGACCAGCGTCATGATGCGGGCGAAGAAGTTCGTGTCGGACAGGCCGAGGACGGTGGCGACGTCGGCAGCGGAGATGGAGCGGCCGCTGAATGCGATGATCTGATCGAGAATCGAGAGCGCATCGCGAACGCTTCCTTCGCCGCGCCGCGCGATGATCTCCAGCGCGGCATCGTCAGCGTCGATCTTTTCGGCTTTTGCGATCTCGCGAAGACGACCGACGAGCTCCTCGATCGTGATCTTGCGCAGCGTGAGCTTCTGCACGCGCGACAGGATCGTCGCCGGCACCTTCTGCATCTCGGTCGTCGCAAACATGAAGATGACGTGCTCCGGCGGCTCCTCGATGAGTTTCAGCAGCGCGTTCCACGCGCCCTGCGAGAGCATGTGCGCCTCATCGATGATGAAGATGCGGTAACGATCTCGCGCCGGTTGAAACTGCGTGACGTCGCGAAGGTCGCGGATGTTGTCGACGCCGGTGTACGTCGCCGCGTCGATCTCACGCACGTCCATATCGATGCCTTCGGTGATTTCCTTGCAGGCCGTACAGGTGTTGTCGGGCTCAGTCGCGGGACCGCTCGCGCAATTCAGAGCTTTCGCGAGGATGCGCGCGACGGTCGTTTTGCCGATTCCGCGCACGCCCGAGAAAAGATACGCGTGATGGATGCGCTTCTGTTCGATCGCATTCTGCAGCGTGCGGACAACGGTCTCCTGGCCGATGATGTCGCTGAATCGCTGCGGTCGATATTTGCGTGCGAGAGCCTGATAGGACATCGGCGGCGAGTATACGAGCTAGGAACCCGTTCGGAAGAGCCCAGGCCGAACTGTGTCACGCAGGGGATGCACCTTATCGCTGCTTCCTTCCGGACCTGACGAGGTTCGGTGCGCCTGCTGCACAGGACCCGGGCTCATCCCAACGGGTTGCGCGTCCAAACATATCGCAGGCTCTTAGAATTCTGTCATCCATGAGGTCGATCGCCGGTCATTGGCTCGCCGTCTATCTGTTCGCTCTGATCCTCGTTTCCGGCGTCTGAATCGGTATCGCGCCGGCGCAGGTGCTTCATGCGTTGGATGGTATCCGGCGACGCTGCATTTCTTTACCGTCGGTATGATCGGATCGCGCTGAATCTCACAGAGTTCGCGTCTTGAGCAGGACCGCAAGATACGCCGCGGCCACCGCGTCAAAGGCGAGGCAGAAGGCTGGCCACCATGCCGGAACGCCCGGGTCGGCAATCACGCCGCCATGAACGAAATCGAACGCGCCGTGCGCGAATAACGCGATCACCACGATCCAAAGACTGCGTTTGAAGCCGGCAACCGCCAGCACGAAGAATACGGTGATGAAGAGCGACTCGTGGATCAGCGCAGTTCTCGAGCCTCCCATGACCGCGAAGAGACCGTAGTACGACGCGATGACGATCGTAATGACGGGATAGAAAGCGCGATCGCGATCGAATCCGACCAGCGTTCCCGCCCCGCAGACGCCCAGCGCGAGGACGACGCCGATCGCGTACGCCATGTCTACTCGACGCTGCCGCCGATCGTCGCGCTCGCGCCGGGAGGTGCCGTTCCGGATTTCAGAAAGTTGATGAGCACTTCCATGCGATGTGGAACGAAGACGTCGCGCATCGTCCTGGAGATCGCAAATCGTGGCCCGGCCTCGCCGTTCTCGATGATCGCTTCGCTGATCTGCTGATAGAACTCGATCTCGCCGACGTTCCCGCGGAAAAAGTGACATCCGGTGCAGCTCAACTGGTTCGCGCGTTTAACGACGTCGGTGGGCGAGAGCCTGCTGCCGGATTTGCGCAGCTCCGCGGAAATGCGATTCGAGAACCCGCGGCCTTCCGTCGTGAGTTGCGACGCGAGAAACGGAATCTCGAAGACCACATTGAGCTCCGACTCGCCCGGATTGCTCTCGACCAGCAGGAACTCGCGCGGGATGTTCATGAAGAAGAGGTTCTGGTCAGGGATCGCAAGATTGCCGACGTTCGCGACAAACGCGTCGCGGAACCGGCGCGCCGTCTCCGTATCGTACGTCGCATCGAAGAATCGGCCGTAGGGCATGTTCTGGAGAACGTCGGGCACTGCGACGAGCTGATCCCCGCGCTTCGCCAGCCGGAATTGATAGAAGCGGTTTCCGAGCGGCGCGTTCGCGTTGTGCATCGTGCGGATTCCGCCGCCGCTAGCAGCCGAAAAATGATCGGGATCGATCACCGGATCGAATCCGTCGATTCCGTTGAAGAAGAAGGCGTCGAGCCTCGCACGCCGTTCGTTGATCGAGTTCACGTTCGACAAATCCGCCCAGAACTGCGCGACCGGGCGGCATCCCGCGATACCCGCCGAAGGATTCGGATTCGGAAGCACGGCCTCGAAAATGAAGTGAACGCGGGTGAACGTCGAATTCGATTTCTTCGCGAAGATGATTCGATACTGACCGCAGTTCGATCCGTCGGCTGCTGCGAGATCGAACCGATTGACCAGCGCGAGCGGGATGTGATCGCGGACTGCGAACGGATCGGTCGTCGCCAGCACTCCTTCGGCTGTCGGACACCTTCGCGGCAAACCATTAAACGTGGGCTTGCCGTTCACCATGAAGTCGTCGCAATGCGCCGCATCGGCTGCCACGCGTCCCGGCTTCGGGTTCTGCGTGTCGAAGAGTTGCTGGTAGAGCCGAAGGGCGCTCGTACGCGTTCCGCTGCGCGCAACGATCGCGTCCATCACGCGCTCGAACGTGAAGCCATCGAGAATCGCGTGGTCAGTGACGACGAAGGAGCGGCGCGCATCGAGCGGATGCGGCGGTTCGACTGCGCGCCTGCGCGCTGCGCCCACGAGAAGAAGGGTGGCGACTGCTGACAGCAACAGGACGCCGGGGCGCCGGGACATGGGGGGATTCTACGCCTGGTCAGTGTTGGCGGAGAGAGTGGGATTCGAACCCACGGTACGCTGTTAACGTACACACGCTTTCCAAGCGTGCGCCTTAAGCCACTCGGCCATCTCTCCTAAAGGCAGTAAGTCAGAAAGCAAAAAGCAGAAGGCAAGCAGAACTCACTTCTTCCCTCTGACTTCTGCTTTTCGTTCTGGCGGAGAGGGGGGGATTCGAACCCCC
>DATBSF010000202.1:0-2162 GCA_036559905.1 Thermoanaerobaculia bacterium
TGCCGGACCGCGTCGTCCCATGAGCGTTGCGCGATATTGGGACGTCGCATTCGAGCCGAACCGCCGCTCGACTGAGACAGACCTGGTCGAGGAGCTGCGCTCGAGAATCGACGAGTGCGTCCGCATGCACATGGTCAGCGACGTGCCCATCGGCGCGTTCTTGAGCGGCGGGATCGATTCCAGCTCGGTCGTCGCGCACATGGTTCGTCACTCCGACCGTCCGGTGCAGACGTTCAGCATCGGTTTCAATGAGGCATCATTCAACGAGCTTCCGTACGCCCGCGGCGTCGCGGAGCGCTTTTCGACCGATCATCACGAACGGGTTGTGGGTTCCGACATCGTCGGTCTTCTGGAAGAGATCACGTGGCATCTCGATGAGCCGTTCGGTGATGCATCCGCCATTCCGACGTTTCTCGTTTCTCGTAGCGCGGCCGAGCATGTGAAGGTCGCGCTTTCGGGCGACGGAGGCGACGAACTGTTTGCCGGCTACGACAAATACATTGTCGAACGTCGCGAGCGGCGTTATCCACATCTTCCTGCTCTTGCGCGCAAAGCGCTGGGTCACATCGGAACGGCGATGCCCGAGGGGGCGAAGGGTCGCAATTTCCTGATCCATCACAGCCTGACGGGATGGGATCGTTACCTCGACGCGGGCGCGTTTTTTCGCGAAGGTCAGCGGCGGGAACTTTTCCAGCGCGATGCATTGGCGGAAATGGAAAAGGATCCCCTCCGCGAGGCGCGCAAACGTTTGCGCCGTCACGACGGGAATTGGTTGTCGGCAGCCCAGAGTCTCGATCTGCACAATTACCTTCCGCTCGACATCCTCACAAAAGTCGACCGCATGAGCATGGCGCATTCGCTGGAAGTCCGCGTGCCGTTGCTCGATCACACGCTCGTCGAGTTCGCAGCAACCGTTCCTCCGGAGCTCAATCTGAACGGCGGTGGCGGAAAAGGGCTGTTCAAGAAAGCGATGCGGGGAATCGTTCCCGATGCGGTCATCGACCGGCCGAAACGCGGATTTGCAGTGCCGCTTTCGTTCTGGTTCAGAGGGGACCTGGAAGGCTTCGCGCGAGATCTTCTGCTTTCACGCCGTTCCAGCGAGCGCAACATCATCAATACGCAGTACGTCGCGCGCCTGCTCGATCTGCATCGCGTCGGCCGTCCACTCGATCTGCAGTTGTGGACGCTGATCTCTTTTGAACTGTGGTGTCGCACGTTTCTGGATCAACGGCCCGCCTCAGCAGCAGTGCGGGCATCAGCATGAAATCGTCTTTCCGTATCGCTCTCATCGCCGCGAGCCCGGCCCTGATTGGAGGACACTCCGTTCAGGCCGAGATGATCGCGGCGCAGCTTTCGACCGACGGTCATCACGTGTCGTACATCCCGATCGACGTCCGATTTCCGCGAGGTCTGCAGTGGATTCGGCGTTGGCGGTATGTGCGAACGCTTTTGAACGAGCTGCTGTACGTTCTGAGTCTCTATCGCATCGCGCGCGCGGATCTCGTGCACGTCTTCTCCGCTTCGTATTGGTCTTTTCTTCTCGGTCCGGCTCCGGCAATCCTGGCGGGCAAGTTACTGCGCAAGCCGGTGATCCTTCACTATCACAGCGGGGAAGCAGACGATCATCTTCGGCGATGGCGCGCGATTGTCCGGCCGTTTCTGTTGCTGGCCGACGAGATTGTCGTTCCCTCTTCCTACCTCGAACGCATTTTCGCGGCGCACGGTTACCGCGCTCGCGTGATTCCAAATTGCATCGACACGTCGCGCTTTCAGTATCGAGAGCGCTCGCATCCGCAGCCGCGACTTCTCTCGGCCCGCAATCTCGAGCGGCATTACGGCGTGGACACAATCATCAGTGCCTTCGCGCAAGTGAAAGATCGATTCCCCGAGGCGACGTTGACGATCGTCGGGCAGGGGAGCCAGGAGCGCGCATTGCGTGCGATGGCTGACGAATCTCGCCTCAGCGACATTCGCTTCCTCGGCGCTGTCGATCCCGCGGCAATGCCCGAGATCTACGCCGCCGCCGATATCTTCGTGAACGCGTCGGTGATCGACAATCAGCCGGTATCGATTCTCGAAGCATTCGCTGCGGGACTGCCGGTGGTTTCGACATCAACCGGCGATATCCCGTCGATGCTACGTGGCGGCGAGGCAGGCTTGCT
>DATBSF010000203.1:0-8637 GCA_036559905.1 Thermoanaerobaculia bacterium
CGCCTTTTCCCACGTACACTCCGCGCCGGATGGACGAGCCGCCAGGCACGATGCGAATTCCATCCTGAATCTTGAAACGGCGCGCCGGAATGGTGTCCTTGTCGATGAATGAAAGCGCGCCCGAGGCGAACTCGGAGTTGACGCCGTACTTGAACGCCGCGAGGATGCCCTCTTTCACCCAGGCCGCAACTTGCCAGAGGCCATCCGCATCGCGCGTCGCGGCGCGAACCGTTCCCTTCTCCAGCTCCGCCAGAAACAGCCCGATCGTCTTCACCGCCTCGGTGCGATCGGTTGTCGCGCTCAGCGCCTTGACGCGCACTTCGACTGAACTGAATTGTCCGGACGGCGACGCCATTAAGCGACCGCCTTCAGCTTCAGCCCGCACTCGCGAAGGATGCCTTCCAGCTTCTTGCGATTCGCGTCCGTGATCGGCGCGAGCGGCGAGCGGACGGTGTCATTCGGAATGATGCCAAGCATTTTCATCGCGGCCTTGACCGGGATCGGATTCGATTCGATGAAGTTTCCGATCATCAGCGGCAGTATCCGATTGTGAACGGCGCGCGCCGCTTCGAAATCGCCCCTGAGCGCCGCGGAAGTCATCTCGCTCATCAGGCGCGGGATCTCGTTGGCCGCGACAGAGATGATTCCGTCGCCGCCGGCCGCGACCAGCGGCAGGGTCCACGCGTCGTCGCCGCTGACGACGAGGAATCCGTCCTGCCGTTCGCGCAGGATCGTCATGATCTGCTCGAGATTTCCCGACGCTTCCTTCACGCCGATGACGTTCGGTACTTCGCGCGCGATCTGCAGCGTCGTGACGGCGGTCATGTTCACGCCGGTGCGCCCCGGCACGTTGTACATGACCATCGGAAACCCGCTGCGTTTCTTCTCGATCGCCTCGGCCTGCAAACCGAAATGGCGGCGGAGTCCGTCGGGCGTCGGCTTGTTGTAATAGGGCGTGATCGTGAGCGCGCCGTCGGCGCCGAGGTCGATGGCGATCTCGGCGAGCTCGATGGCCTTTTGCGTGGAGTTGCTGCCCGCGCCCGCGAGAACAGGCACGCGTCCCTTCGCGCGCCGCACCACGATCTCGACCACGCGGCGATGCTCGTCCTGCGTCAGCGCAGGATTCTCTCCGGTCGTGCCACACGGAACGAGAAAGTTCGTTCCTTCATCGATCTGAAAGTCGACGAGACGTTCGAGCGCTGCTTCGTCGATCGCTCCATCCAATTTGAAGGGCGTGACCAGCGCCACGCCGACTCCGCGAAACTGTTTTGTGTTTTTCATGACATCACCAGCTCATCGAATCTAACCATCCCTTTGCGTCCTCGAATCTTTTCCGCCGCAAGAATCGCACCCCGCGCGAATCCCTCCCGCCCGCGCGCCCGGTGGGAAATCTCGATCAGGTCGTCAGCGGAGTCGAAAAAAAGTGTATGCAACCCGAACTCGCTGCCGACGCGCGACGAAACGATCGGCGGATCGAGCTTCCCGCCGCTTCCCTGCTTCACTTCGCTCGCGATGCGCAGCGCCGTTCCGCTGGGCGCATCTTTTTTCTGGGCGTGATGGCGCTCTTCCATGCCGGCAGCGTACTGCGGAAATTGCGCGAACAATTCACCCGCACGGCGCGCGAGCGCGAAGACGGCGTTCGCGCCGGGCGAGAAGTTGGATGCGTACGCGCATCCGATTCCGGCCTGCTCGATGCGCTTGCGGAACGCGTCGAGGCGATCATTCCAGCCGGTGGTTCCGATCACGAGATCGACGTGATCGTCGCACGCCAGCGCGACCGCCTCATCGACTCCCGGCCCCTGCGAGAAATCGATCATCACCTCGGCGCCATTCAGAGTCGGCTTCTTCGACGACGTGAAAATCGCGACGACTTCGTGTCCCGACTCCTTTGCGATTTTCTCCACAGCCTTTCCCATTTTTCCGTAGCCGTGAAGGGCCAGCTTCACGAGACGACTCCGACGGCTGCCTCGAACAGCGCCGCGTGGATCGCGCGGACGCAGCGGTCGGCATCGGCATCGTCGGCCACGATGCTGAGGTTGAGTCCGGAGGTGCCGAGGGAGAACATCGAGGTCGGGATGCCGCGCATGGCCTCGAAGATCTTCGCGCCGACCATCGAATCGCGCATCAGATTGCGTCCCACGATCGCGACGATGCACTGGTTCTCGCGCACTTCGACATCGGCCACTGGCTTCAAGCGTTCAATGAGTTGCTGCAGGTTGTGTTTCTCATCAATCGTTACCGAGACGGAGACTTCCGAGGTCGTGATCAGATCGACGGAGACTTCGAGCTCTTCGAAAATTGCGAAGAGCCGCGCCAGGAATCCGTGCGCGCCTAACATCTTGTTCGACGTCATGTGCACGACCGTGATGCCGCGCTTCACCGCCACCGCGCGCGGACCGGCGGAATCGCGCGTGTCGCCCTCCTGGGTGATCAGCGTGCCGGCGCTCGCGACGTTGTGTGTGTTGAGCACGCGGACCGGAATGCGCTGCGCGACCGCGGGGGCGATGGTTTTGGGATGCAGAACCTTCGCTCCGAACCACGCCAGCTCGGCCGCTTCGACGTACGAGATGCGATCGATGACGCGCGCGCCGGGAATCAGCCGCGGATCGGCGGTCATCATGCCGTCGACGTCGGTCCAGATCTGGATCTCGTCCGCCCCCACCGCCGCCCCGATCACCGCCGCGCTGTAATCCGAACCGCCGCGGCCTAACGTGGTGGTCGCGCCGTCGCGAGTCCGTCCGATGAATCCGCCCATCACGGGAATCAGCCGGCGCTCGATCAGCGGATGCAGAACGCGATGCGCGGCCGCGCGCGTCTCGTCCATCTGCGGCGTGGCTTCGCCGAAGCGGCTGTCCGTGATCACGACTTCTTCTGAATCGACGTGCTCGCCCGGAAGCGCGCGCATCATCATCGAGTAGGCGAAGAGGACCGACGACAACTTTTCGCCGAGACCGAGGACTTTGTCTTTGGCGCGTGCGGTGATTTCGCCGAGCAACGCGATGCCGCGCAGGATCGTGTGGATCTGGTCGATCTGCTTGTCGAGTTGCTTGATGAACGATTCGAAGAAATCGAACTTCTGCTGCACTAGGCGCATCGCGACGTCCTCGTGACGCTGGCGGACGGCGGCGATGATCTTGTTGACGCGATCGATGTCGCATTCGCGCGCGGCCTCGGTGGCGGCGACGAGCTCGTTCGTCACTCCCGCGAGCGCAGAAACCACCACTATTGGAAACTGCTCGCGCCGCTCGGCAACGATGTCGATCGCATTCGCAACGCGCTGCGCGTCGCCGACTGAAGTGCCGCCGAACTTGATCACGATCATGAGAGCAGGCCCTTGGCTTCGAGCAGCTCGGCGTTGAGCAGTGCCGCCCCCGCCGCTCCCCGAATCGTGTTGTGGACCAGCGCGACCATGCGCAGATCCAGCAGCGAGCACGGACGCAGCCGTCCGATCGAGACGCTCATCCCGCCTTCGCGATCGCGATCGAGCCGCGGCTGCGGGCGATCATCGCCTACGACGTAATGCAGCGGCTTCTTCGGCGCCGACGGCAAACGCAGGTTCTGCGGCTCGCCGCGGAAATTGTCGATCGCTTCGCGCACGTGATCGAGATTCACGACATTGTGGTCGCGCACGCCTAACGAGATCGTCATCAGATGTCCGTCAATGGTCGGAACGCGGTTCACCTGCGCCGAGATTCGGAACGGCGCGTCGACGAAGCGATCGTTCTCCCATCGCCCGAGGATCTTGCGTGGCTCGGCTTCGATCTTCGCTTCTTCGCCGCCGCCGATGTACGGGATCACGTTGTCGAGGATCGCGTACGACGCGACGCCGGCGTATCCCGCTCCCGAGATCGCCTGCATCGTCGTGACGTGGAGTTGTTCGATGCCGTAGAGCCGCTCGATCGGCGCGATCGCCATCGCGAGTCCGATGACAGAGCAATTCGGATTCGTGATGATCGCCCCCCGCCCGCCGCGTCGTTTGCGTTGACGCTCGATCGCCGCGATGTGGTCCGCGTTGATCTCCGGAATCAGCAGCGGCACATCGGGATCCATCCGATGATTGCGCGAATTCGAAACGACGATGCATCCGCGATTCGCGTAGTCGTCTTCCGCTTCGCCGGCGACCGACGAGTCGAGGCCGGAGAACACCAGACGTGATTCGAGATCGGCGCCGAGGTTCTTGACCGGAAGGGCGGCGGCGTCGGACGGCATCAACGTGTCGAGTCGCCAGTCGGCCGCTTCGCCGTACGACTTGCCGGCGCTGCGCTCCGACGCCACGACCTCGTGAAGCTTGAACCACGGATGGCCGTTGAGAAGCTGCACGAACCGCTGGCCGACGGAGCCGGTGGCGCCGAGGACGGCGACCGGAATCCGCTTCGAGGGCGGCTTGGCCTCCGTGGCGGCGTACGGGAGTGTCAGCGTGTCAGACATCCTGATGAGCTCCCTTGCAATTCTAAGGCGCGTTTTGGGCGCGCCAGCTCACAAAACTCTGCTGGCACTGGATCGCTGTCTGGCGGATCTGCTGGAACTCCGGGTTCTCGCGAAACCTGGCGAAGAGCGGATCGCTATCGAGCGCCGGATACGAGCAGTAATGGCGGTCGACTGCGATCCGCAGCATCTCGAGCGCACCCCGATCAAGACCGACCGCCGCGGCAATTTCGGCGTAGAAAAATGTATTTTCCCCGTCGCGACGGCCGACCTCCGCCGCCCTAAGCGGCGCGTACTCGCGTTCGAGCTCCTGTTTCGAGGAACCTTTCCTGTAACTGACGAGCAGACGCCAGAAGTCACGGTCATCAGGCCGGGTCTCCTTTTCGATCTCGTCCCAATTACCCTCGTGCAACAGAATCGTCATCACGAGGATGTGGCTCCATTGAGAACCCGCATCGAGCTGAATGAACTGCCGCGCCCGCGCATGATCGTTCAGCCGCAGGAAAGCGATAGCGCAGGAACGCAGGCCCTGGTTCGTGGGATCGAGCGAGCGGGCGATTTCACATTCACGTGCTGACTCGCGCAAAAGACCCGCATATCGAAGGACGTAGCTGACCGTGAAGTGCGCATCGCCGCTGTCAGGCCGCCGCGCGAGGAGATCGCGAGCCTGCAGGTAGGCAGCCGGCAATTCGCCTTTCTCAGTCAGATGAATGATGAGGCCGCGTCGCGACGTGATGAGATCGGGATCGAGTGACAGCGCTTTGCGATGGTCTGCTTCCCCACGGTCGATGGCAGCCATTCCGCCGTCGGCGTACTGACCGTCCCAGTAGTAACGGTGCCCGAGAAGAGACCAGGCGGGCGCATAGGCCGGATCGAGCTTAACGGCGCGCTCCAGGAGCTCGATCGCCTGTTTGTTAGGCGCGGCGTCGCTCGACATGGCCAGGGCCCGCATGTACAGCGCGTAGGCTTCGTCGTTTTGAGGCCGATCGGGTTCGCGCGTATCGGAGACAATGTTGAGCCGCGGAAAGAGACCGGATCGCACGCGCGACGACAGCTCGTTCCGCATCGCGATCAGATCTTCGCCATTCACCTCGATCGAATCGCGCCACAGCACCGAGTTGTTGTCGACGTTGATCGCCTCCACCGTTAGACCAAGCTTGCCGCCGTTGTGGCGATAGTCGCCGGTGATCACGTTGGAAACACTCAACGTTTTTCCGATCTTTTGCGGGTCGACATCGCCGGTGAATTTGCGCGTCATTGCAAACGGCCGGACTGCCAATGATCGGCTGTGGCTGAGGATCGTGATCAGCTCGTCGGGAAGCGCAAGCTGCAGGTAATCGCGATCGTGACTTCCGCCGATATTCGCGAAGGGCAGGACGGCGACCGTGGTCTGTCGCGACGCCGCAACCTTCGGCGCGGGTCGAAACTGCCAGACGATGATTCCAGCAACCAGGATCACGATGGCTACGGCGACCCAAGGCGTGAGTGAGCGCGTTCTCGCGACGACCGGCGCGTGCGAATCGCTGTGTTTCAGCCGTTTGAGGTCCGCGCGGATGTCGGCCGCCGACTGATAACGCAGCTCGCGGTCCTTCTCGAGCGCCTTCATGATGATCGGCGCCAGTGTCGGTTGCTGCGCGGGTGGCGCGGGCTGCCTGTGCAGAATGTTGTCGAAGATCGTGGCGCTGGTCGTACCGGTGAACGCCTTCGCGCCGGTCGCGAGCTCATACAGAACCGCGCCGAACGAGAAGAGATCCGATCGCGCATCGAGCGGTTCGCCGCGAGCCTGCTCCGGCGACATGTACGCGATGGTGCCGAGGGTGGTGTTGCTGTTGGTCAGTTCGCGCATGGCGGTCGCTTCTTCCGACGCGTCGTCGCGCTCGGCGATCAGCTTCGCGAGTCCGAAATCGAGGATCTTGAGATGGCCGAGGTTGGTGACGAAGAGGTTGGCGGGCTTGAGGTCACGGTGAATGATATGCGCCGAGTGCGCAGCCGCCAGCGCGTCGGCGAACTCGATCGCCAGATCGAGGAGTTTGTCGTGTTCGAGCGGGCCGGTATCGCGCAGCGTTCGCCCTTCGAGCAATTCCATGACGAAGAACGGCTGGCCGTCGACTTCATCGATCTCGTGAATCGTGCAGATGTTAGGGTGATTCAGCGACGACGCGGCGCGCGCCTCCCGCTTCAGCCTCTCGATCGCGATCGGATCGCGCGGCTTCTCGGAAATCATCTTCAGCGCGACCAGGCGTCCGAGGCGCGTATCTTCCGCTTTGTAGACGACGCCCATGCCGCCTTCGCCGAGGCGTTCGAGAATGCGGTAGTGGGAGATGGTCCGACCGATCATCGAGTTCCTAGAACGATAAGACACCTCGCGCCGAACAGCTTCGGAAAATGCGAGAGCGCGCGATCGACCGCATTGAATGTCGCCAGGAGAGCTCGCGGATAGAGCGCCGGACGGCTGAAGCCTCCCGACAATAGATAGCCAAATGCCGAGAAGGCTTCGCGATGGAGAACGCGCCACCCGGGAAGCCAGTGGAGATCGCCGAAAAGCAGCCGCGTGGCATTTCCCTGCGCGGCGTAGTACTCCGTCGATGGCGTGTCCTCGATTTTCGCGCGCCATGCGATCGGCTCGTCGTGAAAGATGCCGTATGCAACGGACGACACGAGACTGATGTACGGCTCGACAACGATGATGCGTCCGCCATTCGCCATCGCCGATCGCGCGCTTTCGAAAAATGCGCGCGGCGCAGAGAGATGATGGAAGACATCGAACATCACGATGTGCGAGACCGTGCGCTCGCGAAACGGCAGTCGATACGCGCTGCATGTGAGATCGATCCACGGTTGAATCGACTGATCGGTGAGGACGACATCCGATCGAAATTCGCCGAAGTTGCCGATGCCCGATCCGATCTCGATGATCTTTCCGTCGACCGACGCGTCGATCCACTTCGCGACCCTCGCGTACATCTGGAAATAGACGTCGCGCAGGAGCGCCTTCGCCTTCCAGACTTCGGCGTTGCGATTAATTTCTTCTTCGTAAGGCGTCATACGCGAGCGCGAAAACCGCTAAGACGTGAATCACGCGAAGCGCGATCATCAGCGAAACAAACGGACCAACCGCCACGTGTGAGAGATCCGCGGTGAACGGCGCGTGCAGCGGACCCCATCGAAAGAGCAATGACGGCGTCGCGGCAGAAGTCGCGCCGGCAAAATCGTGGAACAGCGCCCCTTCGTGAATGACGACGTCCCATCCGATCAACCACGTCGCGAGAATCGGCAGGGGCGTCATCGGAAAAACTGTCGCGACGACGAGCGGCGCGAGCGCATACCAGAACCATCCTTCTTTTCCCGCGGCCGGAAGCGCGAGGCCTGTCGCGCGAGCGCGGCGAATGTAGCCCGCGGCGTGCACGACCTGCGCGGCCGCGAAGGTGAGCACAGTCGCGAAGACGACGTTGCGCTGCGGCGATCGCGCCAGGCCGAGCACCATCAGAACGAGAATCGGAAAAGCGAACACGATCATGCCGACGGGTGTCAGCGCGTTCCAATGCTGTCCGCTCGCCCAGATGCCGCTCGCGATCGTGATCTTGATCATCTCGAAGATGCGAATCGGCTCCGGCGCCGACGCGCGGGCCGCCGGATCGAAAGCGAGGATGCCGAGCGGATTGTTCGTGCGCGACATCAAGTCCGCGATCGTGAGTCCGACGGAAATTGCAGACGCTGCGATTACTGCGATGATTCTCGAGCGCGTCGCATGCTGACGCCGCCAGAAAATCAGCGCCGCAATGAAGATCGGCCAGGTGTAGAGCTTCGCGGCCAGCGCGAGCGCCCATGCGATCGCTTCCGCTGCGATTGAAAGAGCTCCGTAGCGTCGGCGGCCCGCCGGCTGTTCCGCCGGCCGCTGGCCGGCGCCAGTCGCGTCGATTCCGTTGGCCGGCGAGCCGCCGGCGCTACAAGCCAGAGCCGCTGCAAGCAGTGCGCATGCGAACGCGTCGTTGCTCGCGCGAACGACGAGCGTCAGCCACGTCGGCAGCGAGACGAGCAGCGCCGCGGCGACGATTCCTCGCGCGCCGAAAAAAATCTGACCCATGCGCGCGGTCGCCATCACGATTCCAATCGCGAAGATCACCGACGCGAGGCGCCAGAAGCGCAGTTCCGACATCTGCGTGCGATCCGGGAGCATTCGCGCCGCCCGCCCGACGATCGAGTAGTACAAGC
>DATBSF010000204.1:0-5797 GCA_036559905.1 Thermoanaerobaculia bacterium
CATTGTCAGGCAAACAGCCCGGCGCGACAGTCCTGATTTCACGGACTTCCCTTTTCGCGATCATCAGACTTCTTACCGACGCCGAAGCCACGGTCGCCGACGCCGAGATGGCGCAGGAGAAACGATGAGCGATGTATTCGAGATGTCGGTCGAGGACGTCGTCACCATCACCGGTGTGGGAACGGCGTTCATCGGCAAGGTTGTCTCGGGGAGCATTTCAGTCGGAGACCCGGTCGTTTGTCGCACTCGCTCCACTGAGATTCCCGTCCGCTGAGATTCCCGTCCGCGTGATCGGATTGCGCGATGCGTCAGGCACGGCAATCACGCGCGGCGAGCCCGGCAGTACAGTCGGAGTGATCTGCAATAAGGTCGATCTCAATTCTCTTTCCGATTCTTTCTCCGGCGAAGGCGACAACCGAATCGTCGTCGGCGTCACGCTGGCAGCAGCGCCAAAAAAGAAACGGTGGTGGCAGTAGTTGAATGGGTGTCACCGCTCAATCAGTGATTGTGACCCGGCGCACGCCGTAAAACCCGACGCGCTGCTATCGTAGATACCGGGTGAATCTCGACAACACATCGTTCCTTGGCCGCATGTTGCGGCGTTCCGGGCGCTTCGGGATCACGATGCTCTCGCTGGCCGCGTTCTTTGTCGGCGGAGGGATTGTCTATCTGATCACCGCGCTCACGATGGGCGTCTGGTTTCCGAAGGTCACGGTTCTCGCCGCCTTCGGCGCGGCGATCGGCGTCTACCGCATCTTCGACCGCTTGGATCTGATTCCCGAGGATCCGGACAAGATCATCACGCTGTCGCTCACCGCCCCGCCACCCGAGCGGCAGCCATGGGTCAGCAGCGATTTTCAGAAGTAAGCGCTGCGCGGTTTCGATTTAGAATCGCGCCGCGGTGCCTTTCGTCAAGTTCTATCTACGCCAGGGAAAAACGCCGGAGTATGTTCGCAGCGTGACCGATGCCGTGCACGCAGCACTGGTGTCGCAGGCCAACGTGCCTTCTGACGATCGCTTCCACGCGGTGATCGAGCTCGACGATGCCAATCTCATCGCTCATCCCAGCTACGGAGGCGTCAACCGCTCGAAGGACCTCGTCATCGTCGAGATCACGCTCAACGCCGGCCGGACGGTCGAGATCAAGAAAAGCTTGTACGCCGACATCGCGCGGCGAATGCAGGAGGCCGCCGACGTTCGCCCCGACGACGTATTGATCGTGCTCGTCGAAGTTACGAAAGAGAATTGGTCATTCGGCGGCGGACGCGCGACCTACGCGTAAGTCACAACAACCACGCGTAGCCAATCTTCAAGAACAGCGTCCGGTCGGCGCGCACGAGATCGATCCGATCATCAGCGAACGACGAGTCCGAGTAGCCGAGGTAGAAGACGGTCTGCGGATTGATCTTGTAAGAGAAAAGGAGCTGCGTGAAGAGATCGCGCGACTTGCGGTCGACCGGAAAGCGATAGAGCGCCGGGTCGCGCCTGACGTCGCGGTACTGCGCGATGGCGCGCACGAGGGTCCGGATGTTGAAGTGATAGATAAGGCGTCCTTGGGTGAGATTCGCCGTGAAGAGCCGGCCGCCGTTGACATCGAGTTGCTGCAGCGTGTGTGTAATGTTGGCCGCGACGCGGCGTCCCAGATTCAGTTCGACGTTAGGCTCGAGAACAAAGACATCGGCCTGCCGCTGGTTCGCGAAGTCGATCGTCTTCCCGCCGCGCGTGAAAATGTATCCGTAGAAGCTCGGAAACGGGCGGCTCTCCGCGAAGAAGCTCCATCGCAGGTTGTTGTAGTACTTGCCGGCGAAGTATTCGCGATTCGGCGAAAGGCCGACTTCGGCGTAGGTCTGACGGGTTCCGAGGTAGGTGACCTGTAAGTCCTGTCCATTTTCCTTGATGCTGCCGGAGTTGTTGGTGGTCCAGTCGGCGCCGGCGAAGATCTGGATGCGCGTGAATTTCTGGCCGGGCTTTCCCCAGAAGTTCCGTTGAATCCATGCGCTCGGCTGTTTCGTGTCGACGCGCGTGACGAACCCGCTGTCGGCGCGGAACCGCGGACCGAGGTCGGAGTAGCGCGCGTTCCACTGCCAGTCGCGGGCAGAATGGTTGTAGCTGAAATTGAAACCCTCGCCGGAAAACGATCCGAATGGCTGGCCATTGTTCACGGCTACGCTTCGTGGATATTCGGTCGTGCTGCGGAGGATTTGAAAGCGGACGGAGTCGGCCTTCGAAAAGCGCACCAGGCCGTCGACGCCCGCGACATGATTTGAGTAACCGCCGCCCGATCGACCAGTGTAGAGAACACCCACGGTCGAAGTCTTGCCGACGTCGCGGCGATAGCGCGCCACCACAGCGCTGACGCCCTCATCAAGCGAATCCAGTCCAGAGCCTTCGTAGCTGGGAAAAATCAGATTGTTGACGCGATCGCGCGTGACGACCAGCCCGAACGCGTTCTTGTCCTCCTTCCCCGTCACCTTCAGACCGACTGACGGATCGGCGACCGTGCGGGTGAAGACCGCGTCGATCGGTGTGGAGAAAAAATCAGCGCCTTCGAGAAAGAATGGGCGCTTTTCGGGAAAGAAGAGCGCGAAACGCTCGTTCTCCGCGAGCTGCGCGGCATCGGCTTCGACCTGCGAGAAATCGGGGTTGAGCGCTCCGGACAGCGTCACGTTCGGAGTGACTCCCCACCGAGCCGACAGACCCGGCTCGACCTTGGTACTACCCGCCTTCAGCGGCCCGTCGGGAAAATCTTCGCGCTCGGCGACCTGGTGGGCAGTGATCGTGGGATCGAGCTCGAGATTTCGCCCGGGTTTTAGTTCGCGAAAGCCGGCCAGTTTGTCGAATTGACAGATCAAGCAGCCGGCGCCGCGGTCGGTCGGCATGGTGCGCAGGCGGTGCCGGTCCTCGCGCGGCCAATCGCGCATCGCCATGAATCCCCACGTCTGGACTTCTGCGCCGCGCGGAAAACGGAGCTGCGTGAACGGGATGCCGATCTCGACGACGTAGCCATCGGCGGTGATGCGTCCTTCTGACGCCCAGATCGCATTCCATGACCAGTCTTCGGATCCGTCGACGTCGCTGTTCGTGGCGTCCATCTGCACGCCGAGCGGATTGATGCGAAACTGGAAGGCGCGGCGTTGATCGTTGAACGTGTCGATCATGATCCCGACCGTGTCGTCGTTGAACGGGACATCGCGATCGGTGAGGTGCGCGCTGATGGCGGACGGCTTCGGATCGTAAGCGTGGAATGCGACGTAGAGCATCTGCCGATCGAAAGTCACGAGCACGTCGGTCTTCACGGGCGGCGCGACGTTGTCGCCCGGGTGCCATTCGAACGCCAGCGGGATTGGTGTGGCGCTCTTCCAGGCGTCTTCGCTCAGCGAACCATCGACGCGGATCGGTCCGCTCGATTCGCGGATGTCGTAGGTCGCTGCCTCGCGCTTCTTCTTTTCTTGCTGCTTCGGAGCTTCCTGCGCTTCTATCCCATTCGCAGTCAGTGCCGCGATCACCGCCACCGCAATCTTCATCCGCATGCACCTTGGACGATATCCGGGAAAGATAGTTGGCGGTGACGTACGATATTTGTGCGCATGTCGGCGAAGCGGACGCTCGTCTCATCGGGCACGGTCTGGGAAAAGAAATACGGCTACAGTCGCGCGGTGCTCGTCGGCGATCAGGTCTTCGTGGCTGGAACAACGGCGGTCGACGAGACCGGCGCCATCGTCGGTGATGGCAGCCCATACGAACAGGCGAAGTTCATTTATCAGAAGATCGATCGGGCATTGCGCGAGGCAGGGTCATCGCTCCGGGATGTGGTGCGAGTGCGGACCTTCGTTGTGGATATCACGCGGTGGGAAGACGTCGCGCGTGCGCAAGGCGAAGTCTTTGCCGAGATCCGGCCGGCCGCCACGCTGGTGCAAGTGAGTGCGCTGGTCGATCCGAAACTGTTGGTTGAAATTGAAGTCGACGCGATAAAGGCTTCGACTTGATGCGACTCGCGGCGACGGTCCTTGCACTGTCGCTGCTCGAATCGTGTCCATCGGCGAAGCCTGCTCTCCCACCCGGTCCGGAGGATCCGGTAAAGAATCTCGCTCAACTGGATGCCTTTGCGGATCGCGTCCAGCGCGAAGCGATGATTGCGGCATGGAGATCGGCTACCGAGCCGCAATCCAACATCGCAGCGAAACCCTTCGGGATTCTGCCGTTGTTGCTGCTCCCCGACGATGAAGTCAGCGCGTTGAACAGCCGGTTGAACGATCCGAAGCAGCAGCAATGCCTGAGCGCGATTCACGCACTCGCTGTCCGCATGCAGTCCGAAACGGATCCGCGCGTCGCCCAGGCGCTGGCCGGGATCGGCCCTCTGCGGCAGCAGATACCGGATCTGGGCCAGATGTTTACGGACGAAGGCGACATGACGCGGCGCAAGGAGCGGTGGCTGTCGCAGGCGCAAATCGCAACAAAGCTCGCGCCGCTGCTGCGCCGATTGGTATTCGCGCGAAAACAATGGGCGTGGCAGCGCTCGCGACTCGAGTATCTGGAGCTGATGCAACGCCATCGCGGTTACGATCCGGCAATCGTTCGGAATCTCGAAAGCGAGGTGCGACGAGCGCTGGGATCGCATGACATTCCGAAGAGCGTTCCGTGGGCCTTTGAGCTGATCGATCCTGCTCTTTCGGAGCGCATGGCCAGGAAGTTTGACGCGGCGCATTGCCTGGACCGCGCATCGTTTGTTTTTGTGCTCCTTGGATTACCAGCGAATCCGCCTGCCCTCCAGGTTCGGAATGCAAAACAAGCCGCCTTCTCGTCGTTCGCGTTCTATCCCATCGATCCGCCCGCGGAACAGGGAATCTCCGTTCGTCCGGGCGCCGGAATCGTGCCGCACTGGTCGGCCTTTCACGAGTTTGGGCATGCGGCAATGTCGTTGCTCGTGGAGCCGGGATCATGCCGCACTTTTCGCCATCCCGTGTCGCCGGCGGTTTCTGAGAGCTGCGCAAAGATTACGGAGCGGCTGTTTTACTCAGAGGAGTGGCTTCAGTCGCAGGGAGTACCGCCGGCCGAGATCGCGTCGCTGCGCGAATGGGAGAGACAGTCCGAGTTGATGCGCATGCGCAGCATTCTGGCCGACATCGAACTGGAGCGCGCCGTGTATCGCAATCCCCGCGGCGACGTGATGCGCGAGTACATCGCGATCCAACGCAAAACAGCAGGCGTGGAGACGTCTACAGAATTTCCTTCATGGGCTTTGAAAAGGCATTTGGCGTTCGAGCCGCTGGCGCGCGTCGACTATCTGCTTGCACGATGCGCTCAAGCTGCTGTTTATCGCCGGCTCAGAAAGTTGCCGGGCGGCCTGCTGGGAGGACCGGCGCGACAACTTTTGCGCGATCAAGTGTTCCGCGATGCCGCGGCATCGCGCTTTGAGGATTGGTTTCGAAGAGCAACGGGGACGGAACCAAACTGTTCAGCGTGGTTGCAAGACGTAGCGAAAGAATCTCTATGATTTCTTCACCATGTACGACGGCGAACGGGTCTTGCAGCCCGCGGCGTCGGACGTCTATCGGATCGGCCGCTCACGTGCGGCGCGCGGCGCCCCTCATCGCGAGTCGCGAAGGTTCGTGGACGCGATGGCGGCACGAAACGCTCGACCCGACGCGCTGGTGCGACTTCAGTCTCGCGCAGATCGAATCCCGTAGCGGTCCGTCGAGGAATGCCGCGCGAGATGAAACGCTCGAGGGCGCGAAGAGCGCCGTGATCTTCCGGCGTCACGAAGCTGATCGCGTCGCCGATGGCGTGCGCCCGCCCC
>DATBSF010000205.1:0-8498 GCA_036559905.1 Thermoanaerobaculia bacterium
GACGCGTTCCAGCAGCCGGTTCAAGTCTTCTTCGGTTCGGCCGAGGCGCAGGTCCTCAGCGTGACGTTCGACACGATCATCGTCATGAGTCCGCGTGCCAGCGATACGAATTCCAACGGCTCCGGCACGGTGACAGGGCCGGTGAGTGTTACGGTCAGGAATATCGGCTCTAACACCACCGGCAGCTCGCCGGTTCAGTTCCGGTACACGCCGAAGATGCAGATCACGACCGTCGGTCCGACCGAGGGACCATTTACCGGCGGAACGCGCGTTCGCATCGATGGCGTCGGATTCGATGATCCGCTGGCGGTCAGCGTCGCCGGTGTCGCTGCGCAAGTCATCAGCGTCTCTGGAAGCGAGGTCATCGTCCAAACGGTAGGCGTCAACCTGACAGGCTGCAGCGATGTCACCGGTCCAATTGTCGTCACGAACACGGAGAACGGCGACACCGCGAGCGGAGGGACATTCATCTTCCGCGTTCCCAAACCGCTGATTATCAACATCTCGAATCCCAACAACCTCGGAGGCACGGCGACCATCACGGTCCTCAACGCACTTGGATTCCCGCGCATCACGATCGGCGGAATCGCGGTACCAATCACCACGACAGTCGCGAACCCCAATGGCACGACGACGTTCACGGTGCAACTACCTTCGACAATACCGCTCGCTACGGTCCCCTGCCCGAGCGGCGGAACAGCGCCGATTCCAACCGCATTCGATGTGGTGTATACGAGCGCGACCACCGGTTGTAACGACACCGCGCCCAAAGGCATCACGATCAACCCGCCAGCAACCCCGGTCTTGTTTACAAATCCGGCCACCTTCCAGCCGTTCACAGCGTCAATTACGCCGGCGAACCCTGCCGCTGTACCGCCGACACCGGCTACAGTGACGCCGGGGCCGCCACAAATAATTCAACTCGTGAACAACGGCACGGCGCCTCTGGATATCCAGGCCATTACTCAATCCGGTGCGGGATGCAGCCAATTCGTTTCCGGACCTGCCGTGCCGCCGGTTGTGACTCTGAATCAGTGCGAGTCTCTGCCGGTCAATGTGATTTTCCTCGGCTCGACGACTCCAGGAACGGTAACCTGTACTCTGTCGATCCAAACGAACGCAGGCACGAGGACGTTCCTCCTGGTGGGTACGTCGCGTTGATGAATTGAGCATTGAACCTGATTGCGGACCGCCCCTTCGGGGGCGGTTCGTTTCTGGGGTAGAGTCCTAATTCCATGCCGGCGAATAACCCAAAGATCGAGGAATTGCGGTTTCGGGTGAAAACCGATCCGAAGACCCGTCTTTTCTTTCCGCTGGCCGAGGAGCTGCGGAAGAGCGATCAGTTCGCAGAGGCCGAGCAGGTCCTTCGCGCGGGCCTTGCCCATCACCCCACCTACCTTTCCGCCTGGGTGAGCCTTGGACGCGTCCTGCGCGATGCCGACAAGCATCGCGACGCTGTCGAAGCCCTCAGCAGAGCGCTGGTCGTCGATCCGGGCAACGTCGTTGCCGCGCGCCTTCTGGCGGATTCGTATCTCGATCTCGGCGACAAACTGGAAGCCATCAAGAAGTACAAACTGGTTCGCGCATTGATGCCCAGGGGCGACGAGGAATTGGACGCTGTCATCGAAGGCCTCGATCGCGATTTGAATCCGCCGCACGTCGCCCCATTCATGCACGAATCTGAGCCCGCTCCGGTGGATGAAGCTCCATTCGCGACGACAGACAGCAAGGCTTTCGCCGACGCCGAAGCCGCCGTCGCCGAGGATCAGACCCTCGGCATAAAGACAGCGGACTTCGAACCGATGCGCGCTGCACATAGCGAGAGTCCGTTCGAGGAGCCGGTCAAGGATTACACCGCCGACGCGGTGCAGATTGAGCAGCCTCAGGGCGTCCGCATCGAGCCGGCGCCGTCTGCGGCAGAGGTGCCTGCGCCCTCGACGGAAGAAGAGCCGGCATCCGATATCTTCGCGCCTGCGGAGGCGCCGCCGGCATCTCCGGCGGTTGACGACGCAACCAAAACACTCACGATGGCGGATCTTTACGTTCAGCAGGGATTCGCCGATAAAGCGCGCGAGATCTACCAATCCATTGTGCAGCGTGAGCCCGGCAATGCCGAGGTCCGCAAGAAACTCGACGCGCTCAAGGGTTCGGGGCCACGAAATCCAAAAGCAACGAAGCTGGAGGAGTGGCTCAAGAAGGTGAAGAAGAGGGAGGAGGGGAGTGTCGTTTAGAGATGTTCTCCAGGGGATTCGCGATCGTGTCGACGGAACACTCGCAGTCAGCCTGATCGGGCTCGACGGAATCAGCGTCGAAAAACTGAATGGCGAAAAGGTCCCGCTCGATGTGATGGGCGCGGAGTTTGGAAGCTTCATCAAGTCGATTCGCCTGTCGAATGCCGAGCTCAACACCGGCGAGATCCTGCAGTTCTCGCTGGTCACGGAGAAATACATCGCATTTGTTTCGGAAGTCACTCCGGAGTATTACGTGCTGCTGGTCTTGAAGCCCGACGGAAATTACGGCCGGGCGCGATTCGAGCTGACGCGGGCCAAGCAGCTGTTGCGCGATGAGCTGATCTGAGGTGGCCATTTTGAATTTCAAAGAGATTCTCGAGCTGATCGATATCGTCGCCGAGCGCGGCATCGCTGAGATCGAGATCGAGCAGGCTGGGACGAAGCTCCGCATCCAGGGGAAGCCGTCCGCGCCGCAGGTGATTCACTCGTACATGAACGGGCAGCGCGATATGCCCATGCCCGCCCTTCCCGCCCTGGCCGCATCAGGGCCCGTCCTGTCGGCGAAAGCGCAGGAAGACGAGACCGATGCCAGTCTGCACGTCATCACTTCGCCGATCGTCGGCACGTTCTACCGCTCGCCCAATCCGGAATCGGAGCCATTCGTGACCATTGGCGATCACGTCAGCAAAGGCAAAGTGATCTGCATCGTGGAAGCGATGAAGCTGATGAACGAGATCGAGTCGGATGTCGACGGCGAGATCGTGAAGGTGTTTCCACAGAACGGGCAGCCGATAGAGTACGGCGAGAAACTGTTCGCGGTAAGGTTGTAACTCCCGCCCATGATCTCGAAAGTCCTCATCGCCAATCGCGGCGAGATCGCCCTTCGCGTCATTCTGGCGTGCAAGGAGATGGGACTGAAGACAGTTGCCGTGCATTCCGAGGCCGATCGCGATTCGCTCCACGTCCGCTATGCGGATGAAGACGTCTGCATCGGGCCGGCGCCGTCGCGGCAGAGTTACCTCAGCATCTCGTCGATCATCGCAGCCGCGGAAATCACCGGCGCCGACGCGATCCATCCCGGCTACGGCTTCCTCGCCGAGAACGCACATTTCGCGGAAATCGCGAGCGAGTGCGGTCTGACGTTCATCGGACCAACGCCGGAATCGATTCGACTGATGGGCGACAAGGCCAAAGCGCGGGAGACGGCGAAAAACGCCGGCGTGCCGATCCTTCCGGGCAGCGAGGGTCCGGTCAAGACTTTCAGCGACGCGGCCGACGTCGCGCGCGTCATCGGATTTCCGGTCATCCTCAAGGCCGCCGCCGGCGGCGGTGGGCGAGGCATGCGAATCTGCGGAGCAGAAGCCGACCTGCAGAGCGCGTTCGAGACCGCCCGCAGCGAAGCGGAGCGCGCGTTCGGATCCGCAGACGTCTACGTCGAAAAATATCTCGAGCGCCCGCGCCACATCGAGATCCAGGTCTTCGGCGACTCCTCGGGCCGCATCGTCTCGCTCGGTGAACGCGAATGCACGATCCAGCGCCGCCATCAGAAGCTGATCGAGGAATCACCGTCGCCGGCGATCTCGCAGGACATGCGTCAGCAGATGGGCGACGCTGCAATCCGGTTATGCCGCACCGTCAACTACAAGAACGCCGGCACGATCGAATTTCTCTTTCAGGATGGGCAGTTCTATTTCATGGAGATGAACACGCGTATCCAGGTCGAACATCCGGTCACCGAAGAGGTGACGGGAATCGATATGGTGAAGGAACAGATCCGCGTCGCCGATGGACAGCCGCTGTCGGTTCCCGATGGCGACTTTCGCCTGCGCGGCCATGCGATGGAGTTTCGCATCAACGCAGAGGATCCGGTCACGTTCGCTCCGCATCCGGGCAGGATTCGCGAGTTCAATTGCCCGGGCGGGCCGGGCGTTCGTGTCGATACGGCTGCCTATCGCGATTACGTGATCCCGCCGCATTACGATTCGCTGATTGCAAAGCTGATCGTGCGGGGAAAGGATCGCGCGGAGACACTCGCGCGCGGGCGTCGCGCGCTCGATCTGTTCATCATCGAAGGAGTGAAGACTTCGATTCCGCTGCATCGCGCGATCCTCGACGATCCGCGATTCATAGGCGGCGACTTTTCGACGAAGTTCCTCGATGAGTTCCAGTGGTGAGGAAGTTGGGCCGTTAGGACGTTAGGACGTTGGGATGTGGAGTTCTTCACTTTCCAACGTCTCAACATCCCAACTTGCGACGTTAGGACGTTAGGATCTTGAGATGTGGAGTTCTTCACTTCCCAACTCTCAACATCCCAACTTGCGACGTTAGGACGTTAGGATGTTGGGATGTGGAGTTCTTCACTTCCCAACATCCCAACATCCCAACGTCCCAACTTATGAAGGTCTACCTCATCGGCTTCATGGGAGCAGGCAAGACGACCATCGGCCGCGCGCTCGCCGGTCGCCTCGGCTCACCGTTCTTCGATCTCGATGAGCTGGTCGAAGCGGCCGAGAAGATGTCGATCAAGGACATCTTCGCGCAGCAGGGCGAACCGTATTTTCGCAAGCGCGAGCGCGACATCCTCCGCTCGACGCACAACCTCGATCACGCTGTCATCGCTACCGGCGGGGGCACGTTCACTTTCGAAGAGAACATCCAGTTCATCCAGTCGGAAGGGTTCTCGGTTTTTCTGTCCGCCCCATACAACCTGCTCCGCAGCCGCATCGGTGACAAGGCCGCCGAGCGCCCGATGTTTCGCGATGACGTCGCGGCACACGAGCTGTACAACACGCGTCTCCGTTTCTACCGGATGTGCGACGCGACCATCGACATTCGAGAGGATGACACGCCGATGGAGATCGTCGAGCGTATCCTTCTCGAGTTGCCTAAAAAACGCGCCCGGAGAACGTCGTGAGGGCGGTGGTCGTCAGCGACCTCCACGCGAATGCCGAAGCGCTGCGCAGCGTGTTCAGCCGCGTGCGCCGCAAGAAATTCGATTGCATCGCATGTCTCGGCGATTTCGTCGGCTATTGCGCCGAACCGAACCAGGTGCTCGACGCGATGCGCACTTTCAAGGGGAAGAAATACTACATCCGCGGCAATCACGATCGCTTCGTCTCGTCGTCGGACGAGGGAAGCGGATTCAATCCGGCCGCGAAGTTCGCCGCCGAGTGGACGCGCGATCATCTCAGCGTTCCGAACCGACGCTTTCTCGAGAGGCTGTCGCTGGGCCCGATCGATCGTGGCGGATTCGTCCTATGCCACGGCTCGCCGGAAGACGAGGACGAATACCTCTTCAACGAGTTTCACGCCGGCCGCATCTTCGAGTCGATCACCGCGCCGATCATTCTCTACGGTCACACGCATTTGCCGGTCGTGTTCTCGGTCGATCAAAAGGGAAAGGTACGCGGCTCGGCGATTCGAGGCGAGACCACTGTCCGCCTCGATCCGAGTCGGCGCTACCTGATCAATCCCGGCTCGGTCGGTCAGCCTCGCGACCGCAATCCGCGATCGTCGTTCGCCATCGTCGACTCGGAACGCAGGACGGCGCAATTCTTCCGGGTTCCGTACAACATTGCGAAGACGCAGTCCGCGATATTGAAAGCCGGACTGCCTGTCGTTCTCGCGAATCGTCTCAAATGGGGGACGTGACTGTCCGCTCATGGGGAAAGATCGCGCTTCGCCGAATCAGCCCGATCAGCTAAGCAACAGAAAACAAAAGAGGAATACTCAACCGTACCGTGGCATGTCGACCGCACTTGAAGCCGTCAGCTGCTGGGGGATTCAATGAGAAAACTGACGCTCGCTCTTCTTTCCACACTCACCCTCGCGTTTCCGCTTTACGCCGCGCAGGGCCGCGAACAGTCGTACTTCACGTATGACGATGGCGGCACGATCATCCGGCAGGGCGACGACGGTAAGGAAACGGAGGCCCGCGTCAACTATCCTGTTTTCCCCGGCGATGAGATAACGACGAATCGCAGAGGGCGCGCGGAGATCAGGCTGTCCGACGGCAACATCATCGGGCTCGATCGTTCGACATCGATTCGCTTCCGGTCCATCAATGATTCCTACGACGATAATTCGACGCAGACAGTCGTCGAGCTCCGCTACGGTCACGTCATCGTTCAGCGCACCGATTTCAATCGCGAAGCGCTGCGGCTCGATACCGCCAGCGCGAGCTACGTCGCCGCCGATCAGACGATCTACGCCGTCGACAATGACGGACGAACGTCCGATCGCGTCAGCGTCTTCTATGGCGAGATCGAAGTGCGCACGCCGTCGCGAACATCACAAGTTCGCGAAGGCGAATCCGGCCGGGTTGATGAGCAGGGCGTCTACGGTCTGGTCAGCTCGCAACGCGGCACCGCCGATGAGTTCGAGCGCTGGTTCATTCGCCGCTCGGAGCGCTACAACAACGGCAATAGCCGCTATCTCGATCGTTCGCTTTCGTATTCGGATTACGACCTCGGACAGTACGGCTCCTGGACCTACGTCTCGGGCCTCGGCTCGTGGGGATGGCGTCCGTACGTGGGCGCAGGGTGGCGTCCGTACTACGCCGGCAATTGGGTCTATGGCCCAGGTGGATGCCTCGTATGGGTTTCGTCCGAGCCATGGGGGTGGGTGCCTTACCACTACGGCCGTTGGGCCTATGACCCCGGATATGGGTGGGTCTGGCTGCCTGGCTACACCTATTCGCCGGCGTGGGTGTATTGGATGTACGGCAACGGATACTTCGGCTGGGCGCCGGCCGGCTGGTACGACTGCTATCGACCGTACTACGGCTGGGCCTATCAGCCCTACTCCAGAGCGGGATTGCACTTCGGCTTCGGTTTCTACGGCCGGGTGCGCGTCAATGAGATCGATCTGCGGCCGTGGACTTTCATGTCCGGCGACCGAATCGTATCGACGCGCGTCGATCAGGCAGCCTTGACGACCGATGCGGTCCGTCAGCGTCTGCAGCGCGGAGATGCGAACCGCGATATCGCGGTCGTCTCCGGTCTGCCCGCGCGATTCTCGAGATCCGAAATCAAAGATCCGGCCTCGGCGATCAATACCATTGCGCGCCGCGGAATCGGAAGTGGTACCGGCAGAGAAGGCTCCGGGTCTGCTACGGATATGACCCCGTTCTTCCGGCGCGACCCGGAGCTTTCCAATGCAGTCCGTGAGCGAATTGTGCGCAGCGCGGTCATCACCGGCGGAACAACCTCCATCGTGAGCTCGCCGCGTGGTGGCGGCTTGCCGGCCGGCTCCGGCGTGCCGTCGCCCGGAACGCCGGGCACGATCGAAGGGCGCGTTCCGCCGCATGGCGATTCGCCCGATGCCGGCCGCCCGAACGTTCCGCGCGATCGTTTCCGCGACAACCCGGCGGGTGGTGTTACGACGCCTCAGTCACCGGGTTCGATCGACACGGGCAGTGGGCGCAACTGGCGCGATCGCCTCGACCGCTCAGGATCGACTTCACCGGCTCCGACAACGCCGGCTCCAGCGGATCGCGCTCCTGCTCCGACTCCGTCGCGTGATGATTCCTGGCGCGGGCGGGTGACCGGGCGGCGAGATGCGGCGCCGACACCGCGCACCGACACGCCTGTCGATAAGGCACCCCTGGATCGCGGGTTCGTAGATCGCAAACCTGCGGAACGGACACCTTCCGATCGCGGAAGCGACATTCCGCGGCGCATCATCGATCGGATCGGTGGCGCGCGCATCTACGGCGGCGACACACCGCGGGAGACCCCGCGCGATTCGACGCCGCGCCAGTCATCGACACCGCGCGAAGCTCCCCCTCCGCGCGTCGAACGTTCGTCACCTCCACCCTCGCCGCCGAAGGAGTCTGCTCCTCCTCCTTCACGCTCTAACGACGGCGGGCACGTGAAGCGGGATCACTGATCCGACCTCGCTGCTGGTGAAAAGGGCCTCCTGTGAAGGAGGCCCTTTCTTTTTGAATTTCGAATTTCGAATTTCGAAATGAAGAATTAAGAATGGCCGGCAGGGGCGGGATTCTTCATTCTTAATTCGAAATTCGAAATTCTTAATTCATTTAGAATGAAGGGAATGTCCGTACGCCTGTTCTTCGCGCTCTACTGCGTCGAAGCCGGATTCTTCTTCCTGATCGTCCCCTGGACGCGCATGTGGACGCTCAATCCGCTGCTGCACAGCAGCGCGACGATCACCATGTTCGCGGGCAATCCGTACGTTCGCGGGTTCGTCTCGGGATTCGGTGTCGTGCATCTGCTGATCGCAGCGAAGGACTTCATCCGCATCGCG
>DATBSF010000206.1:0-1646 GCA_036559905.1 Thermoanaerobaculia bacterium
TTGAATGCGATGCGCCCCGCCGCTGCTCCCGGTCCGGCCGGAAGTCCGCGCGCGAGCAGGCGGCCGTCGTGGAGCGCCTTCTGTTTTTCTTTCGCGTCGAACACGGGCGCAAGAAGTTGCACGATCTGGCCGGCTTCGACACGCTCGACTGCTTCCATCTCCTTGATCAGACCTTCGTCAACCATGTCGCAAGCGATCTTCACCGCGGCGAAGCCCGTGCGCTTTCCGGTCCGCGTCTGCAGGAGGTAAAGCTTCCCCGACTCGATCGTGAACTCGATGTCCTGCATGTCGCGGTAATGCGCTTCGAGCTTCTTGTAGACGTCCTGCAGTTGCGCGAAGACGCTCGGCATCGTTTCTTCGAGCGACTTCTCGTCGTCGACGACTTGTGCTTTCGTGATTGGCAGCGGCGTGCGGATGCCGGCTACGACGTCTTCACCCTGTGCGTTCGGCAGATACTCGCCATAGAAGCGCTTCGCGCCGGTCGATGGATCGCGTGTGAAGGCGACGCCGGTGGCGCAGTCATCGCCCATGTTGCCGAAGACCATCGACTGAACGTTCACCGCAGTGCCCCACTCGTCGGGAATTGCGTTCAGCTTGCGATAGGTGATGGCGCGCTGGTTGTTCCAGGAGTCGAATACGGCGCCGATCGCGCCCCAGAGCTGTTCCTCGACCTTCTGCGGGAATTGTTTGCCGTGCTCGGTAACGATTTTCTTGTAGGTCTCGATGAGCTCTTTCAGGCTCTTCGCCGGGATCTGCGCGTCGCTCTTTGCGCTGGCGCGATCGCGCACGGCGAACAGCTCGTGCTCGAACTTCTCCTTGTCGATGTCGAGAACGACGTCGGAGTACATCTGGATGAAGCGGCGATAGGAGTCGAAGGCGAAGCGCTCATCGCCCGACGATTTCGCGAGCCCCTGCACAGTCTCATCGTTGAGGCCGAGGTTGAGGATGGTGTCCATCATGCCGGGCATCGACGCACGCGCGCCCGATCGGACGGAGACGAGCAGCGGCTTCGACTTGTCGCCGAATTTGCGACCGACCGATTTCTCGACGCACGCGAGATTCTCGGCGACGTCTTTCTTCAGCTCTGACGGATAGCTCTTGTTGTGCTCGTAAAAATACGTGCACACCTCGGTCGAGATCGTGAAGCCGGCTGGAACCGGAACGCCGATGTTGGTCATCTCGGCCAGGCCTGCGCCCTTCCCGCCGAGAATGTCCTTCATCTTCGCGTTTCCTTCGGCGTGACCGTCGCCGAAGTAGTAGACGTATTTCGTCATCGCTTTGGCAGCGCGATTATGCTTCAAACTCAGCGCGTTTCGAGGTCGATGACGCTGTACAGCACGCGCATCATCTCGTTCTCGATCGGCCGCGGCGGGTTCTCGCTTCCGGTGGCGACCCAATCGAAGCGGGTGGGATCGCCGCCGCGTTTCTTCATCGCCTCGCGAAGCGAGTCCAGGCGCGCTTGGGCGCGACGGCGATTCTCTTCCGCAGTCGGCTGCCGGAATTCTCGGGAGATGAGACGCCCTCGTCCCGGAACTCTGGCGAGGAAACCGAGAGTGGCTTCATCGGAACCGTACAGCGGGAGCCGTCCACTCCTTCGCAGAAAGAGGAGGCGCACATCTTCGCTCGCCGGCGCGCGGCTGCAGGAT
>DATBSF010000207.1:0-17416 GCA_036559905.1 Thermoanaerobaculia bacterium
TCATGGACGTGACGGAAGCATGGGAAACGAAGATGAAGGCCGTGAATTGTTACAAGTCACAGTTTTTTGACCAGAAATCGAAGGAACCGCGAACGTTCATCGCCGAAGAGAAGTTTCTGGAGATGATCGAAGCGCGCGGCAAACATTTCGGGGCGTTGATCGGCGCGCGTTACGGTGAGGCTTATGTCACCAAACAACCACCTCGAATCGATGACGTCTTCGGAGCGTATCGTGATCGTGAAGTCTAAGTGCCTAGTGCCGAGTGCCGAGTGCCGAGTGGTTTTACTAGGCACTAGGCACTAGGCACTCGTATGCGAATAGGAATCACGTGTTATCCGACTTTCGGCGGCTCGGGCGTCGTTGCGACCGAGCTCGGGATCGCGCTGGCGCGCGGCGGCGATAACGTCCATTTCATCAGCTACGCGCTTCCGTCGCGGCTCCGTATCCTGCACGAGCGCGTGCACTTTCATGAAGTGACCGTGACGTCCTATCCGCTGTTCGATCCCTATCCGCCGTACACGCTGGCCCTGGCGACAAAGATGGCTGAGGTCGCCGATTACGAGAAACTCGACATCCTCCACGTGCACTACGCGATCCCGCACGCTATCAGCGCGCATCTCGCGAAGCAGATCCTCGGCTCGACCCGATTGAAAGTAATCACGACGCTGCACGGGACCGACATCACGCTCGTCGGACGCGACGCGAGTTATCTGCCGATCACGAAATTCGGGATCGAAGTGTCGGACGGCGTGACATCGGTATCGAAATGGCTGCGCGATGAAACGATCCGGAATTTTGATACGAAAAGATCGATCGAGGTCATTCCGAACTTTGTCGATCCTTCGCGCTTTCGTCGCGATCAGACGGCATGCGGACTCTTCGGCATCACAAACGAGAAGCTGATCTGCCACGTCTCGAACTTCCGTCCGGTCAAGCGCGTGATGGACGTACTCGGCGTCTTCGAGCGCGTCACCCGAGTCGTACCGAGCCGTCTCGTCATGATCGGCGATGGCCCCGACCGATCGCGCGCAGAAGCGTTCTGCCGCGAACACCACCTCCGCGAGCAGGTCTTCTTCCTGGGGAACGTTCCGAATCTGGAGGAGATTGTCGGCGCGAGCGATCTTTTCCTGCTGCCGTCGGAGCACGAGTCGTTCGGCATGGCGGCGCTGGAAGCGATGGCGTCGGAGGTGCCGGTGATCGCAACGCGAGCGGGTGGAGTGCCCGAGCTGATCACGGACGGCGAGAACGGATATCTCTTTCCGGTGGGCGATGTCGACTCGATGGCCGCGCGCGCGATCGAGATCCTTTCAAATCCCGAGCTGCAGCGTCGCCTCGGCCGCAACGCGCGCGAGACCGCCGAACACAAGTTCAACGAATCGAGAATCGTGCCGGTCTACCGGAACTTCTACGAGCGCGTGATGGCGCAAGAAGTGTCATCCCGACCCTGATCGTTTTACGGCTCCATTCGGATGCCGCCTTGCGGACCGGCGTTGCCATAAATCTCAGCATATCGCTTGTAAGAGTTCATCACTTTGCGCACGTACTGCTTGGTCTCATCGAAATTGATCGACGACAGAAAAAAATCGTCGCCGGGCGCGGGCGACAATCGCATCCACAACGCAGCCTGATTCGGGCCGGCGTTGTACGCGGCCGCGACGGCGTAGCGATCGCCGGCGAATTGCTTCGACAGCGTGCTGACATATTTGGCGCCCAGCCGGATGATGACGCGCGGATCGTAGAGATCCTCCGGATCGACGTCGACGAGGCCGATGTCGCGTCCGATATCGAGCGCCGTCGTCATGATGAACTGCAGCAGACCGCGCGCCGCGGCCTGCGACTTCGCGCGCGGGTTGAAGCGCGATTCCTCCCGCATGATCGACAACACCAGCGTCGGATCGGCGCCGAAGTGCTCCGCATCGTCGACGATGTAATCGTAGAAATATCGCGGATAGAGAAGCTGCCGGACGAGCAGCGGCAAAAGATCAGGGACGTAGTCGCGCGGAACGGAATTCATCAACACTTCCACTGCAAAGATCGACTCTCGCGATGCGTTTCCGCGATTGAGCGCCAGCGATTGCGTGAGCGCCGACGCAAGAACACGCAGCGGATAGCGCTTCGAAATGTCGTCGGCCGCCTCGTCGAAGAGTCCCATCGCCATTAAGAACGACATGCGGTCGGCATTGTCGGGAAGCGGGAATCGCGGAAACCCCTCAGGCCTCAGATCGAGAAGCGCGCGATAGGCCGGCAGTTGACGATAGATATCGGCCAGCCGTTTCAACTCGGCGGCATGATTCGCTGACGAGAGCAGGATCCGGTCGGTCTCGACCTGCCGGGCGAGATCGAAGTTCTTCGCGACAATCAACGCGTTCACCTGTGCATCACGCAGGGCGAGCTCCCGGGCGAGCTTCGGCGCCATCGCCGTGGAGTCGAGACGTTGTCGCGCGAAGTACGCGAAGTGCGTCGGCATTGGCGCACGCAGAACGTTGAGATACGCGGCAAATGCCGCGGGCGGATTTGAATTTTCGAGGGCTCTCGCGCGCCAATAATCGACCTCGTACGGCTCGAACTTGTCGAGCAGATTGCGCGGGATCGCGTTCAGCGTGACGACGGTCGCGCCGGGGTTCCCGGCACCCAGCATCCCGATCGCGTAGCCCAGGGCGGCTTCGACGACAGCGTGATCGCGCGGCCAGTTCTTTCGGATGAACGCGAGATCGCTTGCTGCTTCCGTGAAGCGGCGCTGTTTCAGGCGCGTACGCATCCGCTGCGTCAGCGCCGCGGTCGTCGCCGGAAATCGGCCGGGAACCGCGATCGCGCCGGTCATCAGCCTTTCCGAAGCCGCATCGTCTCCGTGCAACTGCGCCGCGCGCGACGCGTGAAACAAGAACGTCGCCTTCCACCTCATATCCCGCGTTGCGTTCGCACCGGCCATGTAGGTCTGCTGCGCCTGTGGATACTTCTCATTGCCGAAGTGGCATCGACCGAGTGCGAATTGCAGCTCGTCGTGCTTCTGCGGCAGTGCGCGAATCGCAAGCGATAGAAGCGCAATCGCGCGATCGAAGTGGCGATGATTCTGAAAGGCGTCGCCCAGCATCGCCTGCTGATCGGGCAGCATGCGGCGAATCAGCTCGGGACGATCGAGTGCCCGGCTCGCGCGGTCCGCTGGATCGTCCATCGTGCCGGCGCGCAGCAACGCGATCCCCTTCTGCAGCGCGCCTGCGGCATCTCCACGACGCACCAGCAACTCGATCAGATGCGCATCGAGATCACGCCGCCGCGCGGTCGATGCGGACGGATAGATGCGCGCTGCAAAAACCGACAATGCCTGCGGATCGCCGAGGCCGCTGAGATATTCGGTCTCGTCGTCGATCGCCTGATCGCGATACATCGCCTTCGGAAATTCGAAGATCAGTGTCTGACGCTCGCGGCTCGCGGCCCCATGTTCGTTGCGTGTCTCGTCGATTTCCGCCTGATGAAAGAGCGCGAGATCCCGAAAACGATTTCCGTTGGCGAGAAACGGTGCGAGCCTGCGCATCGCCTCGCGCGATTCGTCATTCTCGATCAGAGCGCGTGCGTGCAGATATCCGAGTTGATACCGGTTGTACAGATCGGGACTTGACTTCGAGAGGTCGTCGAGAATCTTCGCGAGATCACCCCATCTCCCCAGCGTCTCGAGCGCCCGAAACTGATCCGTCCAGTGATCCGGTATTCCGAGTTTGCCGGCCGGCTTCGCCTGTTCAGCAGGAGCGGCGCGAAAGTAACGATGGCGGCGAAGGCGCTGTCGTGAGAAAACGACAGCGAGGATGCCCACGATTACGATCAGCGCCGCGACTGCGGCGAGAATGACACGACGTCGTCTCAAGCCTCATCTCGAGCGAGAGTGCCCGACACGATGGCGTGTGGCGCTCGCTTGAGAATCTCGTTCCTAGCAATCGCGTAGCCAAGGATCGCATCCACCAGGACGCGCCGGCCATCGTGCGACAGAAGGATGAGGACCTTGCGTTTGATCTCGCGCACTTCGACGACGTCTTCCCATCGCAGCCAGCGCGAGCGCTTGCCGAACCACGACAGGACGCGATTTTCATACAGCACACCGTCGTCGCTGACGTAGATGTGATCGCCGTACTGCATGATCGCGGCGGCAAGCGTTGCGAGAAAAAGGAGAATCAGCCCGGCCAGCGGCAGGATCTCGATCTCGTCCACGCCTTCCGACAAATACCTGAACACGAGCCCGGCCGATGCGAAGACCGCGGCGCACGAGATCAGTTGCGCGACCGGCGTTCGATTGAATTTGAGAATCCGGCCACCAGGCATCCCCGCCAGTATAATTCGCCTCTTTTATGCGCTGGTCTCAGTACTTCCTCTACACCCTTCGCGAAGATCCGGCCGATGCCGACGTCATCAGTCAGAAGTTGATGATGCGCGCGGGGATGCTCCGCAAAGTCGCCGCCGGCATCTACTCCTATCTCCCCCTCGGTCTGCGATCGACGCAGAAGATGGAAAAGATCGTGCGCGAGGAAATGAATCGCGCTGGCGCGGTCGAGCTGTTGATGCCAACGATCCAGCCGGGCGAGCTGTGGATGGAGTCCGGCCGCTGGAAACTGTACGGACGCGAGCTGCTGCGCATCAAGGATCGCAGCGATCGCGACTTCGTCTACGCGCCGACGGCCGAGGAGGTGATCACCGACATCGTGCGCGATTCGGTGAACTCGTACCGCCAGCTCCCGATCAACCTCTATCAGATCCAGACAAAATTCCGCGATGAGCTCCGTCCGCGCTTCGGATTGATGCGCGGACGCGAATTCACGATGAAGGACTCCTATTCGTTCCACACGTCGATGGAATCGCTGGGCGAGACTTACGAGAAGATGCGCGACGCGTACAGCCGCATCTTCACGCGATGCGCGCTCGACCACGTTCCCGTCGAGGCGGACACCGGAAGCATCGGCGGGTCCTCATCGCACGAGTTCATGGTGCTCGCGCAATCGGGCGAAGACGCCGTCGTGAGTTGCCCGAACTGCAAATACGGCGCGAATCTCGAGAAAGCGACGTCGAAGTTTTTCCTGGATGAACCCGAACCCGCGCCGATGATCGAGCTCGCGCCGCTGCACACGCCGGGGACGCAATCGATCGACGACGTCGGCCGCTTTCTGAAGAAGAAAACTTCCGATCTTGTGAAAACGCTGGTCTTCGACAGCGATCTCGGTTGCGTCATGGTGCTCGTCCGCGGCGATCGCGAGGGAAACCTCATCAAGATCAAGAACTATCTCGGCGCGGAGTGGCTCGAGATGCTCCCCGATTCGCGATTCCAGGAAGAAACCGGCGGACCGGTCGGCTATTGCGGTCCGGTCGGAACGAAAGCCAGGCGCGTTCTCGCCGATGTCTCGCTCAAGGGCCGGAAGAACTGGATCGTCGGCGGCAACAAAGTCGACACGCACATCGGCGGCGCGAATCCCGGCCGCGATTTTCCGGTACCGGAGTACGGCGATTTCACAACGGTCTTCGCCGGCGATCCGTGCCCGCGCTGCGGCACCGCGCTCGAAATCTACCGCGGCATCGAAGTCGGCCACGTCTTCAAGCTCGGAACGAAGTATTCGAAGTCGATGAATTGCACCTATCTCGACGAAAGCGGGCAGCGCCAACTCATGATCATGGGCTGCTACGGGCTCGGCATTGGCCGCACCGTCGCCGCTGCGATCGAGCAGAGTCACGATGACGCCGGAATCATCTGGCCGATTCCGATCGCGCCGTTCGAGGTCGTCGTGACGCAGATCGGGCGCGAAGACAACGTCCGCGCGATGTCGGAAGACGTTTACCGCAAGCTTCTCGACGGCGGCGTGGACGCATTCCTCGACGATCGCGACGAGCGCCCGGGCGTGAAATTCAAGGACGCGGACCTCATCGGCTTTCCGCTGCGGATTGCAGTTGGCGCGAAGAGTCTGGCGAACGGCCAGATCGAGTGGAGCTGGCGGAAGGATCGCGCGAAACAACTGGGCGCGCCCGAGGCCGTCGTCAGCCACATCATCGAAGAAGTGCGGAGAGCACGAGCGACGAAAGACGCGTAATATTCTTCCGTCAAGAAATCTCAGCGGAGGGATTGTGCGCAGACGAATCTTCGTGTTCGTTCTCTGTGCGCTCGCTGCGCATCGTGCGGCCGCGCAAAACATCGACATCGAGTCGCTGGCTGGCCTTCAATTCAACTTCGGAAATCCCGGCGCGCGTTCGCTCGGCATGGGAGGCGCGTTCCTCGGTCTCGCCGACGACGCCTCGGCCGTCGAGGCCAATCCTGCCGGACTAACCATCCTGCGCAAGATGGAGATTTCCCTCGAAGGCCGCAACTTTGCCGAACAGCAGGTCTTTACCACCAGCGGCACCTTTCCCGATTTGAATCGCACGGCATTCAACCATCACAGCAACGCCGTCGAGCTGGCCTTTGCCAGTGTTGTCGTCCCGTTCAGGAAATTCACGCTGGGAGCTTATTTTCACGAGCCACTTCGCAACGAGGGCGCCGGTCGCGACGTGGAAATCGAAGAGAGCTTTTTGGTTGGCTCCCCGACGCTGTCGGTTCCCGACTTCTACTTGCCGCGAGATGGTGGCGGCCCAGTCAGCAAGCAGGAGTGCGAGGCCATTCGGAATACCGCGAAGGACCCATTCGCGTGCCTGCGCGGTCCGCTGTTCCCGTTCGTCAGCGCGGTCGAAGTGCAGGAGCGGACGTTCGGACTTGCCGGCGCTTACCAGTTCGGCAACTTCTCGGTCGGTGCGACCGCCCGCTACCAGAGGTTTCGGGAAACGGCGTTCACGTTTCGGCTCGACAACAGCTTCACTCGGTTGCAGAGCGTCATCGTGCAGGCGACGAGCGACATTCGTGAACGGAACCAGCGAGCAGAGTACGTGAGCGATCTCACCTTCGGTGCCGGCATCAAGTGGACGCCGACAAACAGCATCAGCCTGGGAGCGGTCTATAAGCAGGGGGCCGAGTTTCCCGCGCCCTGGTTTGCTGCGAACGCCGACACGAATTTCGAGTTCGTGAAGGGAGCCGACTCGAAATTTCATATTCCTGATGTGTATGGAGTCGGTTTGTCGGTACGCCCCATCCCGGTTCTGACCGTGAACGCCGATGTTGTAAGGGTGACCTATTCGAACCTGACCGACGATTTTGTCTCGATGAATCAGCCCCTTCGCGATCTCGGAAGCCCGTACCGAACGCGTGACGCCACCGAGGTCCACATCGGCGCTGAGTATTTTTTCTCTACGAAGGTACCGGTAGCCGTTCGCGCAGGAGCATGGCGCGACCCTGCCCACTCCATGGAGTTTCACGGCCCGCTGAATGTCGGCGACGTTCAGGCGCGAGCCGAGGCGGTCGCAGCCGCCATTCTATTCCCGGCGGGCGAGACTCGAAATCACATCTCGATCGGAGCGGGACTGGCGTGGCCGCGGTTTCAAATCGATGCCGCGTACGATCGCTCGGAGCGCTTCCGCGTAGGCTCAATATCGGCAGTGACGCGTTTCTAAGTTATTCTTCCAGTCGTCCACGGTTGGAGGAATCAATGCGTAGACTCATCCTCGCCCTCGCGATTGCTGCACTTGCGCTTCCGCTTTCGGCGCAAAACACCGACATTGAGTCGCTTTCCGGCCTGCAATTCAACTTCGGAAACCCGGGCGCGCGATCCCTCGGCATGGGCGGCGCGTTTCTCGGCCTGGCCGACGACGCGTCGGCAGCCGAGGCCAATCCGGCCGGCTTGACGATTCTGCGGAGGCCGGAAGTCTCGCTCGAAGTTCGCAACTATCAGGAAAAGCAGCTCTTCACGACTAGCGGAACATTCCCCGACCTTACGCGCACCGCGTTTAAGCACTACAGCCAGCGCGTCGAGCCCACATTCTTCAGCTTCGTGTATCCGGTCAAGAGCTGGACACTCGGTCTGTACTATCACGAGCCGCTGCGCAATGAAGGTTCGGGACAGGTCGTTCCGGAGCGCAACACGTTCACCGGCGCGATCAAGACCAACGTTCCCAATTTTTATCTCCCGAAAAACGGACCGGCGCCGGTGAGCAAGGCGGATTGCGAAGCAATGCGGCGAAACACCGGCGACTTCTTCTCGTGTCTCGAGTACCAGATCCTGCCGTTCCTCAGCGCGCTCACAATTCAGGAGCGGACGTTTGGAGTTGCCGGCGCCTACAAGTTCGGCAAGGTCTCGGTCGGAGGAACTCTCCGCTATCACCGTTTCAACGAAGCGGCTTTCACGTTTCGCGTAACGCCAACCTTTGATTTCTCCAGCATCTCGGTGCAAGCGACGAGCGATGTCACCGACACGAATTCAAAAGTGAAAGATAAGACCGACTGGACCGTGGCGGCCGGCGTGAAGTGGGAGCCCAGCGACAAATTCAGCGCCGGCGCGGTGTACAAGCAGGGCGCGAAGTTCGTAGCGCCCACGTTCGCGGCCAACTCCGAGACCAAGTTCGAGTTCGTCAAAGTGTCGAACACTACTTTTCACGTGCCCGACATTTATGGCGTGGGAATCTCGTGGAGTCCAATCCCGGTCCTGAAAGTCAACGCCGACGCGGTGCACATCACCTACTCGAACCTCGTCGACCAATTCGTCTCGATCAATGAAGACATCCGCGCGATCGACAAGGCCTACAAAGCGAACGACGTCACCGAGCTTCACCTCGGCGCCGAGTATTTCTTCTTTCTATCGAAACTGCCGGTCGCTGTGCGTGGCGGCGTCTGGAAAGATCCGTCGCACGCGATCGAATATCGCGGCCCGCTGAATGTGCCGGATGCGGTCGCGGCAGCGATCCTCTATCCGAAAGGAACGGACCAGACGCACTTCTCCATCGGTGCCGGCCTCGCGTGGCCGAAGTTTCAGGTGGATGCTGCCTACGACCGTTCATCGCGGTATCGCGTTGGCTCCATTTCGGTGATTCGCCGCTTCTAAAAAACCTTTCACCACAGAGGCACAGAGATCACAGAGACATCTCTGTGTCCTCTGTGTCTCTGTGGTGATCCGTTCCCTCGCGATAAACTCCGCGAGTTGGAATACGACATCTTCTTCTCCATCTGCCAGACGGAAGTGCATGGCTATCTGCCCTCGGAGAAGGTGATGTTCGACAACTTCTTCGAGCAGATCGAGCTCGCCGATCGCCTCGGATTCGGCACGGCCTGGGTCGCGGAGAGCCACCTCTCGACTGAGGTGCAGAAGACGAATCCTGGCGCGGTCATCCCGAACTTTGTCGGCGAGATCGGGCTCAACACCGACATCCTCCAGCTCGCACATCGCATCTTCGCGCGCACGAAACGCATCGGCGCCGGCTCGGCGATCATGAATATCCTCTGCAACGGCGGTCCGATCGCAGCCGCCGAGCGCATCAAGACGTTTCTCGCGCTGCACGGGCTTGATCCCTACGAGCAGCGCATCCTGACTGTCGGTTTCGCATCCGGCCGTTTTCCCTACATCAACATTCCATACGGCATCGTGCCGCGCAACGACTTCGAACAGGCGAACTGGTCAGCGATCAAAAACAAAATCTTCGAAGAAGCGACCGAGATCTTTCTGCGATTGCTGAAGGGCGAGACGCTCAACTCGTCGATGATCGCAACGCGCAACATCGGCGACACGCCGGTCGAGCCGCGTTGGGTCTTCCCCAATCTCAAGATCATCCCGCAGGACGTCCGCATGGATCTGCTTCAGCTCTCGATCGGATCACACGATCCGCAAATGCAGATTTTCGCGAACACGATCCTTCCGTGCGGCGTCTTCAATCTGTCGATCACGCCCGGCGACGAGATCGAGAAAACGAACGAGCGGATGGCCACGAAGTATCAAGGCACATGGCATCGACGACTGATGCCGCGAACCGTGCTGGTCTTCATCAACGACAATCCCGCGCAGGCCGCCGAGGAGGCGCGAGATGCGCTGACGAACTACTGGCGCGCGCTCGAGGGCACGCTCGACGAGGAGAAAGTACGACGTGCGACGAACAACGCTCTAGTGGGCGACGCCGACGCGATCGCGAAGCAGGTGCGCGAGCGCTTCCATCCCGAGGATCGGCTGATGCTGTGGTTCGACTTCAACAATCATGACTCAAGAAGAGTCATGAAAAATATGAGTGATTTCGTCGAGAAAGTGGCGCGCCTACAATGACCGAGATGTTCGACGAATCCCAAGCCGTCAACTTCGCCCGCGCGATGCCCAACTGGCAGCCGCTGGTCGAGTACCGGCGCAACGGCGTCGCGGAGAACACGATTCACGGCGCGGTCTCGTGGGTCTCGGGCAGAAATGTCATCTACTCGTTCGGCGGAAACGTCGAGGTCTACGGCCGTTCGATGTCGAAGCCCATCATGATGAAGGTCTTCGCCGACGAGTTCCGAACGGCGCTCACCTCCGAGCAACAAGCGATCGCGGTGGCATCGCACAACGGCGACACCGAGCACGTCCGCGTCGCGCGCTCGCTCCTTCTGCAGAGCGAGTGGGGAATGATGCAGACGCCGCTCGACGTCCCGCTCGTCCAATTCGGACGTCAGGTGCGCCGCCCGCGCCGCTGGTACCACTGCTGTTCAGGTGAGCACGCCGCGATCCTTCGCGGTTGCAAGCTGAAGGGCTGGTCGCGCGTCGGTTATGTCTGGCCGCATCACGAATTCTTTCAGGCCTATCTCGCATATACGCGGCACGTCCTCGGTCCCGATTGGAAAGTCGGAACGATCGCGAAAGACGGTTGCGGACTCCCGACCATCAGCATGACGGTGACAGATCTCGCGCGCGAGTTCGCAAATCTCGTCACCGAAAAAGAAAAGGACTGGATCTGGAACGCGATGGTCGCGCATCCCGATCTGATCGGCGGATTCAACCGGCTCGACTCGACGATCCTCAAAGCATGCGACGGCCACGTAATCGCGAAGGAAGGTGCCGACGGTCTCCTCGGCCTCTCGATCGAGCATTCCGAATATCCCGAAGGACTCGGCGTGGTCGTGAAAATCGCGCACGGATGGAATCCGCAAGCCACCTGGTACATCGCCCGCTACATCCTCGGCGTCCTCGGATTTGAATTTCGAAATCCCTACAAGCTGCGGCGACAGAAGCCGTTCATCGTTCCGGAAGTGATTCCGCCGAATCTTCGCGATCGCATGGCCGCCATTCAGCCGTGGGATTCGTGGGACCCGGACATCGATCGCTGGGAGTTTGATCCCTCAGAGTTCATCCCGAGCGAGGCCGTGCCGGGCGGAGGGAGCGAGGGATCAACGGCGGCGCCGCGAGGTCGTACGCGATGAGCAGATCCCAAAAGCAATGTGTCGCCACGCCGACGTTGACTCCTCGCTGCGCTCGGAGTGAACTTCCGTGGGAGTTTGATCCGGAGGAATTCGTTGCGGCGCCTCGCTAACTTCATCGGCGGCGAGTTCGTGGCGCCGGCCGCCGGAAAATACTTCGAGGACATCAATCCCGCGACTGAGGAATGGATTGCCGAGGTCCCAGACAGCGATTCGGCCGACATCGATCGCGCGGTTGCCGCGGCGCGCTCGGCCTTTCCGGCGTGGTCGCGCACTCCGGCGGCGGAGCGCTCGAAGCTGCTGCTGCGGCTCGCGGATCTGATCGAACGAAACTTCGACGAGCTCGCAGAAACCGAGGCAACCGACAGCGGAAAGCCGTTGAGCCTCGCGCGCCTGCTCGACATCCCGCGGGCGATCGCGAATTTTCGCTTCTTCGCGACCGCGATCCTGCACACATCGAGTGAGGCGCACTTCACTGACTCGAGCGCGATCAACTACACGCTTCGGCAGCCTCTCGGCGTCGTCGGTCTGATCTCGCCGTGGAATCTGCCGCTGTATCTGCTCTCGTGGAAGATCGCGCCGGCAATCGCCGTCGGGAACACGTGCGTCGCGAAGCCGTCCGAGATGACGCCGCTGACGGCGAACCGTCTCGCGGAGTTGTCGCTAGGCGCCGGAATTCCCGCCGGCGTCATCAACATCGTGCACGGACTCGGCAACAAGGCGGGCCGCGCGCTCACGACGCACGACGGCGTCGCGGCCATTTCATTCACAGGCGGAACAGTGACTGGCGCCGCCGTCGCGGCCAACGCCGCGCCGCGATTCAAGAAGCTGTCGCTCGAGTTAGGCGGCAAAAACCCGACGATCGTGTTCGCCGACGCCAACCTGAATGACGCGTGGAAGACGTCAACCCAGGCGGCGTTCTGGAATCAGGGCGAAATCTGCCTGTGCGGGTCGCGCGTTTTCGTCGAACGGCCGGTTTACGACAAGTTCGTTGAAGGCTTCGTGCGGCTTGCAAAAGAGCTCCGCATCGGTGAGGACATCGGTGCGCTCATCAGCGCCGCGCATCTCGAAAAAGTGATGGGTTACATCGAGCTCGCAAAAAAAGAGGGCGGGACGATTGTCGCCGGCGGAAATCGTGTCGATCGCAAAGGCTACTTCGTCGAACCGACAGTCATCACCGGTCTCGATTGCAATTGCCGCGTGCTCCAGGAGGAGATTTTCGGGCCGGTCGTGACCATCACTCCATTCGATGGTGAAGAGCAGGCGATCGCGTTTGCCAATTCGACAAAGTACGGTTTGGCATCGAGTGTCTGGACGCGCGATCTGCAGCGCGCGCATCGCGTGGCGGCCGCGATCGACAGCGGCACGGTCTGGATCAACTGCTGGCTCTTGCGCGACCTTCGAGTACCCTTTGGTGGCATGAAGGAAAGCGGAATCGGTCGCGAAGGCGGCACCGATTCGCTGGAATTTTTCACTGAAGCGAAAAACGTCTGCGTGAAGCTATGACCGATGATGACGAACCGCGCTGGAATCCAGCGACGCGATTCGCATTTCGCTTCTTCTTCGTCTACCTGCTCCTTTACAACTTTCCCTTCCCGCTCGCCCTCCTTCCAGTGGGGAACTTCCTTTCGGAGGGTTACCAGAGCGCGACAAATACCATCGTCGTTCCAGTTGGCCATCATTTGTTCGGTGTGAAAGCTGATGTGCTCCCCAATGGGAGCGGCGACACCACCTGGAATTACATTCAGGTCTTCTGCTTCGCTGTGGCAAGCCTTGTGGCGGCTGTGATCTGGTCCATCTTCGATCGCAAGCGACTCGCATATCCAACGCTGCACCGGTGGCTCACCGCGTACATCCGCTTCGCGCTTGCGGTTGCGATGATTTCGTACGGCGCCGCCAAGGTCATCAAATCGCAGTTCCCGAATGCCACACTCGACCGCCTGATGGAGCGCTTCGGCGATGCTTCGCCGATGGGACTTCTGTGGACGTTCATGGGCGCCTCGAGGTCCTACAATGTTTTCACCGGCGCGGGAGAGGTGATCGGCGGACTACTTCTCACGACTCGTCGCACTGCGCTGCTGGGCGCGCTCGTCTCGGCGGCTGTGTTGAGCAACATCGCGATGCTGAACTTCAGCTACGACGTACCGGTGAAGCTCTATTCGCTCCATCTGCTCTTCATGGCTTTGTTCATCGCGGCCCCGGATGCGCGCCGGCTCGCAAATTTCTTTTTCTTCGATCGCCCTCCCAGCCGCGCACGACGATTCATCCTGGTGTTGCGAACCGTCCTTGTCCTAATCGTCGTAGCGTTCATATTCGTCAATGCGCAGAACAGCTACCGACAATGGGGCGATGGCACGCCGAAATCGCCGTTCTACGGGATCTGGAACGTCGATGACTTCAAAGTCGACGGTGCGCCGGCAGCCAGCGACGGAGCGCGATGGCGCCGCATCATCTTCGATAGCCGCCGGATCTTCGCGATCCAGTTCGCCGATGACCGCCGACTGCGCTACCTTCTCGATCTGAATGCGAAAACAAAACAGATGGCGCTGTCGAAGCCGGACGATCCGAATTGGAAGGCGAATGTCGCTTACAGTGGCCCCGACCGCAACTCGATGATCCTCGACGGGCGCATCGACGGCCACGCGGTTCACGCGGAGTTGCACCGCGCGGAGACGCGGAGCTTTCTTCTCACCAGCCGAGGCTTTCACTGGATCAACGAATTCCCGTTTAACCGCTAAACTATTTCCGTGAAAAAAGGCGAGATCATCGGCGGCCTCCTCGCACCCCACCCACCCCACATCGTCTACGGCGAGAATCACTGGCGCAACGAGCCGAGGTCGGAGTGCGGATGGGAAGTGCTGCGATGGGGCTACGAGCGAGCGCGCAAACACTTCCTCGCGAAGAAGCCCGATGTCCTCCTGGTCCACTCTCCGCACTGGCAAACCGTCATCGGCCACCACTTCCTCGGCATCCCCGAATTTCACGGGCTGTCGGTCGATCCCATTTTTCCGAACCTCTTTCGCTTCAAGTACGACATTAAAGTCGACGTCGAGCTGGCGGAGATGATCGCCGAGGAGGGGCGGAAGGACGGGTTGATCACGAAGATGATGCGCAATCCGAATTTTCGCGTGGACTACGGAACCATCGTGTCGTGTCACATGATGAATCCGGAGTGGGACATTCCGATCGTAGGCATTTCCAGTAACAATTCTCCGTACTATTTTTCGAACGAGATGGGGCAGCAGCAGATGATCAAGCTCGGCCAGGCGACGCGGCGCGCGATCGAGAAGAGCGGACGGCGCGCGGTGCTGCTGGCGTCGAACACGCTGTCGCACCGCCACTTCACGACCGAGCCGGAGATCCCCGAGGACATGTCGCGCGAGCACGTCTATGAGCACAGCGGCTATCTGTGGGACATGAAAGTGCTCGATCTGATGCGCACGGGCCGCACGCGAGAGCTGGTCGCGATTCTTCCCGAGTTCATGGACATGGCCCTCAGTGAAGTGAAGGCCGGCGGTCTCGCGTGGATGCTCTCGGCGCTGAATTTCCCCGACTATCCCGGCGAGGTCTACGGCTACTGGACCGTCATCGGAACCGGAAACGCGGTCGTCGGATGGGATCCGCAAATGAAAGCCGCCGCCACGACGCAGGGAGCGGCATGATCGCGCTCGCCACGCTGCTTCTGGCGATCACATTCCCGTCGTCGAGCAAGACGTCGTGGATGCGGCCGGAGTCATTCCATCTCACGATCGGAATGGATCGCGATGCGACGATCAAGACGCTCGCCGATCGCGGCTGGGACGCCAAGGAAACCGATCAGGACGATCAGCTCGTAATCGACTACGGCGACGACAAGGCGGTCACGCTGCAGTTTCAACGGAATCGACTGCGATCGATTCGTTTCGAGCTTTTCCTCTTCCTTCCGGAGGCAAAGGTCGCCTTCGAGGAAGAGCGAACGTACCTCCGTCAATCGCTCGGCGCGCCGAAGAAGCTGAAGTCGAAGTCCGTGCTGCTCTACGACTCGATGCTGCCGAACGTGATGGTCGTGCTGAACGCCGATCCAAAAACCGAAAACGGCAGAAGGGGAGTCGGGGTTCTGGTCGTGCGGTACTACGACCCGCGTCAGCGCTGATCGTTGCCGCCGCCGGCTCCCGCGCCGGCGATCGTCTCGACAGGCTTCTTCGCTTCGTACCGATGCGCGACACCCTCGTGCACGAAGAGTCCCTCGCGCAGCGTGCCGAAGTACATGCGATTCGCATCGAACGGATCGATCGCGACCGACGTCACCTCGGCTGTCCGCGATGGAAGCTGCAGCGCGCTCCATGACGTCTCGCGCGCGGAAGTGATGAGAATTTCGCGCTGCTGTCGCGACGTGAGGAAGATGGCGTCGGTCGTTCCAAACACGGACGCGAACAGCGCGTCAGGCGCTTCCGCCTCGTGCCAGATGCGATCGATGTCGACGCGTCCGGCCTTCACGCCCTGGGATCCGGCGACGAAGACGTATTGCGAATCGTTCAAGCTGCGGATGGCGATCGTGCGTCCCTTCGCGGGAGCGTCGGCGATCGGCTGCCACAGCTCTCCATCGAAGACCATCAGGCCGTTTGCGGTGAGCGCGAAGAGCGCTTTCTTGTCGCCGAGCGTTCCAACGGCGATGTCGACCGAGCGGTCGGCGGAATCGGCGAGGCGATACCAGCTCTTGCCGCCGTCGCGGCTCGTGAAGACGCCGTCGGATGTCGCCGCGAAGAATCGCGCGCGATTGAATCGCACGATGCGATCGACGCGGATCGGCGCGTTGGCCGGCTGCGCCTGCGTCCATTCCGCTCCGTCGGTGCTCCAGAAGAATCCCTTTTCGGTTCCCGCGACAAACTTCATCTCTGCATCGTCGCTGACTGCCAGCGACAGAACGGACGGGAGTTTGGTGGTGCTGAGTTTTTTCCAGTTTTCGCCGGCGTCGCTCGATTCGTAAATGCCACTCGAGATTCCACCGAATGCGACCGCCGCGTAAACGTGTTTCGGTTCCGATGGCTCGACGGCCACCGAAGTCACGGTCAGATTGCGCAGTCCCTGACACGATCGCTCGAATGTCTTGCCGCTATCGTTCGATACGTACACGCCGTCGCTTTCGATGGCGAGGATGATGCGGCCGGGGCGCTGCGGATGGAGGGCGATCGTGTTGACGACCAGGTCTTCATCCGACACGACGTACCACGTCTTTCCGGCGTCGTTGGATCGATAGAGACCGGCGACCGTGCCGGCGTACAAAGCATCGCGATCGCAAGGATCGAGCTCGACGTCGTGCACCCGGCGATTGTTGAATCCATCTTTATATCGTGTCCAATTATCGCCACTATTTTTCGTGTTATAAACCCAGCCGCACGTCGCGACCCACATGTTCTCGGGATTGTTGGAGTCGATGGTGATCTCGAACATGTCGGTGTCGAGCACCATGCCGTTGTTGATCAGCGTCCACGAACTTCCGCCATCGTCACTGCGATAACCCTGGCGCCACGTGCCGACGAACAGGCGCTCGTGCGTGCGCGGATCGATGGCCACCGATTCGACATTTTCCTGATCGGAGATCTTTTCCCACGTACCGCCGCCATCGGTGCTGCGATAGACGCCACTCAGTCCACCGACGATGACGAAATCGGCGTCGTTCGGATCGATGGCGATCGCGCGAATCGAAGCGTCTTCGAGACCGGCATCGCGCCGCGTCCAGTTTTTCCCACGATCGTCGGAAACGGCGATGACGCTTCCGCCCCACAGCCCCCAGCACGCGGCCCAGAGGCGTCCGTTGCGATCGATCACGAGGTTGTCGACGACGTAGCCGGGAAATGGAACGCCGTTGCGGGCGCTTCTCCAGCTCTTCGCGCCGTCATCGGAGACATAGACTTCGCCGCCCGTTGTGCCGAGATAGAGCACATCCGGATCGACAGAATCTGCAACGAGGGCGCGAACGTCAGCACCGAAGAGTCCGGCGCGCCGCCATTGCGCCGAAACCGGAACCGCCATGAGAAGAACGCCGAGAAAAATGAGGGATTTACGCATCGCCTGAGGGTTCAGAATAGCACTACGTCATTCCGCCAAAGCAAGTTACCGGCCACCCCACACCACCAACCCGCTCCCGCCGTGCTGAGTGCTCAGTGCTGAGTGCTG
>DATBSF010000208.1:0-11692 GCA_036559905.1 Thermoanaerobaculia bacterium
TCGCCGGATGCATCTGCGGTCGGTGTCCGGATGTCATGAATCGCGAAATGATCTCCGAGCGGCAAAATCTGAGGTTCACTCCAAGTCTGACCCGTACGAGAAATGGATACGAGCGCAGTTCGCCATGTGAAATTTGCGGGATTATCTACCTCGTGAATGCGGTCGCTCGTCGCATATAGGACATGGATGACACCATCACCACCGACAAACACGCTCATGTTCCTCACGAATCGGCTATCGCCAATCATCGGCGGTGTCGGAACAGTCAGAGCGCGCCGGAGAGGGACGTGCTCCGCAGGCTGCAGTGCTTGCAAGTCGGCGGAGATTGCTGCCGGCGGCTTGCGCATCAAGAGTTCCAATAAAGCTTGACCGTCGCCCAGAGTACGGACGCGATCAACGAGATTAGAGTCCGACGCGTTGATCAGAGGTCGAGCCGTTTCGGAAGCGGCACCCGCCGCAGTCGTAAGGCAGGTCAATGTCAGCGTGACGACGGGGCGCCATCTCATTGGCTCTAACGAGAGTACATCGTGAACTCGTGGGCGCCACCCGCTTCCGGTGGCGCCCACCCTCTTTGCTACAGCAGTTTCACGACCTTGCTGGCCAGGCCCTCGTCGCCGAGCAGCACGGTCAGGTTCGCCTTGTCGGCAACCTTCTCCAGGACCTCGAGCTCCTTCAGCTTCATCAGCGTCGGGTTCGACTCGAGAATCTTGGCCGTGTTGGCCTGCATCCGCATCGACGCCGTCTCTTCACGCCGCGTGATCAGCGACGCTTCGGCGGCCTTCTTCGCTTCCGTGACCTTGTTCATCAGCTCCTTCATCTCGCCCGGCAGGATGATGTCCCTGACGCCCGAGTTCACGACGGTGATACCCAGCTCCGCGGCCCGCGGCCGGATCCGCTCGGACAGCTCGCTGCCGAGAGCGTCCTTGCTGACCAGCAGCGTGTCGAGATCCTTCGCGCCGACTGCCTCCCGCAGCGCAAGCTGCGCGCTCCGGTACAGCGCCTGCGGCGCTCCGTCGACTTCCATCACCGACCGCAGCGGATCGATGACGCGATAGGCGACCAGCGCATTCAGACGCAGCGTGACCTTGTCGGCGGTCATGATTTCCTGACCGCTGATGTCGAGCACCAGCTCCTTCAGCTCGACGTCGACGAGCTTCAGCCGGCCGACGCCCTTCCAGAACGCGTACGTTCCGGCGCCGAGGGTCGACTGATAGGCGCCGTCGCGGAAGTAAACCGCAACGTGGCCCGGCTCGACCTGCATCGTCTCGAGCATCGCGCTCGCGCCCGGCGACCGCACGATCGCCGGAAGCTCCGCGTGTACGAGCTGCATCGGACGCGCGTCGATCACCTCGACGCGCACCTTCCGCTCGACGGTCCAGAGTGCGTACAGACCCGGCTCGAGAATCTTCGCGAACCGGCTGTCGATCCAGACCAGCGCCCGCTCGTAGTCGTGCAGGTCGATGACGATCGCTTCGTCGCCGAGCTTGCCCGACTTCACGATGACGTCGAGATCCTTGTGGACCAGCCACGGATCCCGCGCCGAGACGATCTGAAGCCGCAGCTTCAGGAGCGGATCGAGGTACCAGTGAACGCCAGGCCGCAGCACGGCGATGAGCTGACCTTCGCGCCACAGGAGTCCTCGATCGTGAGTCTTGATTTTGATTCGATGAATCATTCTGGTACCTCCTTTCCCTTCCGGCCGCCGAACGATGTCGTTTGTGTAGCCGCGGCCATCAGACCTTTGTTGAGAAACCGGCCGCGAATCGCTTCGGCGATTGCCACGCCTTCGAAGCGGAGCGCGTGTCGCCGGGGAGCTCGCAAAGCGCTCAATCGCACTTCACACTTGCGATGCTCCCCGCGGTCCGCGCGCTGCAAGGCTTCGTCGCGCGCTTGCCATTCGTGCAGACATGGCGGGCAATTCGCGGTTGCTTTCCGCGGTCGGTGATCACTTACGGCGATCAGTCGTCGAAACTTTCCGTAGGCCCTCTATGGGCGACAGGATTCGAACCTGTTCTTCACCGTGTGCGATAGAGCCCTCCTTCGTTAGAACCCGTTCACGGAACGCGCGCTCTGCGCGCCGCCGGCCCGGACGGTGTTTATCGCCAAAAACAAAAAGCCCCTTCGGCTCGTCGCCGAAGGGGCTCTGATCAGAGCCTGTTCTTGTGACGAACCTTAAATCGCGGACACCTCTCCACCGAACGCGCAAAGCAATTCGGGTCGGTTTTTCTGCGAGATTCTGGTCAGTAGACACGTCATAGGGTGGCGCACCTTAGCAGTCCGCATTAGACGCTGTCAAGAAAACTTTTGTTTACGCGTTCATAAAACAGGCGCGATTCGCGCCGCAATGAGCGCGTAGCCCGCCGTCGATGGATGAAAGTGATCGCGAGGACTCAGCGAGTCGCGTGAAGAAAAAATATCCGCGATGCGAACGACATCCACCGCGGAATCCTCGGCGAATCGCATGATCAAACGCGAATCCCATCGATTCACCAGGCGATCGAGAGATCTCTGTCGATACGGATCGTAGAGGCCGAGGAGAATGATTCGCGCTGAAGGATTGATCCTTTCGATTCTGTGGACGACCAATTCCGTTCGCGCCAGCACGGCCTGCATTGCACAGTCGGCGCAAAACAGCACCATCGCGCGGGAGAGCGTGTCGCCGTACAGATCGTTGCCTCCGATCGAAACGACCACCGTGTCAGCAATACGAACGAGCTTCTGTGCGTAGGACGTTTTCAGGAGGCGAAGGACGTCTCGCGTTCTTGCGCCATTGATTCCGAGGTTCGCGGTGGGGGCGAAGTGAACACCGCGCGAGGCCAGTTCGCGATCGAGAAATCCGGCGATGCCGTGATTCGATTCATCCCCGGCGCCGTGCGCGACTGAATCGCCAAGCACGGCGACTCTTATCACGTCGTCGGCCCATATACTGTTTTGTGAGACGCGAGCGGATCGGATCTCGAGCAGAGTCAGACCGGCCGTTGTCGCCGCGAAGACACTAAGCGCCAGAAACCGTCTCACGATGTTGGGTACGGCCTGGCGCGTCCGATGTTGCTAGTTGATGCCCCACGACAGCGGATCGCGCTCGTCGATGATCAGCGTCGCCTCCGCGGTGACGTACGCGCTTCCGCGAACGGTCGGGCGGATCACTCCATCGATAACATCGACTGAACCGTCGAACACCGTGCCCACGATGCTCTCCTGCCGCCAGTTCTCTTTCTCCGCCAGCACGCCGTCCTCGAACAGGCAGGCCAGCTTCGCGCTCATGCCGGTGCCGCACGGCGACCGGCCATACGCCTTCCCGAAGCGGAGAACGAAATTGCGGCTGCGCGCGTCGCGCCGCAGCGGTGGTCCGAAAAGCGCTACGGAGTCGATCTTCTCGCCATTCGCGCCCGTGATTCCGTCGCGCGTCAGCGCGTCACGAATCGATCGAGTCACCTCCGTGAGCCGTTCAACGCGCCCGAAACTGAGATCCTCGCTGTGATCATTCACCAGGAAAAACCAATTGCCGCCCCACGCGACGTCGCCGGTGAACTGCGTTGATGCATTGACGTTGATGGCTACATTTGCGCGGTGCCGGAAGCTGGCGACATTCTGGATCGAGACATCTCCTGATGCATGCAGCTCGGCGGTGACGACGCCAACCGGCGTTTCGATGCGGTGCGATCCGACGCCCTTGATGAGGCCGAGGTATTCGAGTGTCGCGATGAGGCCGATGATTCCGTGACCGCACATGCCGAGGTAGCCGGTGCTGTCGAAGAAGATCACGCCGGTCGTGCAGGATGGATCGGTCGGCGGGCACAGGAGAGCGCCGACCAAAGCGTCCGAGCCGCGCGGCTCCCCGACGACGATCGAGCGGAATCGATCGTGACTCGTCCGAAACCTGTTGAGCCGTTCCTTGAGAGATCCCTCGCCGAGATGCGGACCGCCGTCGACGACAACGCGCGTCGGCTGGCCAGCCGTGTGGGAATCGACCACACGCATCATGCGGAGGGAGCTGCCCATGATGCGGCGGATTCTACGCCACGGAGACGCTCGGCGGTCTTTTCACGATCCGAGGTATCCTCGGGCCGTGACGAACAAAGTCGTTCACAGCGATCCAGAGATCATGAGCGGAGAGCCCGTTTTCGTTGGGACGCGCGTGCCGGTGCGCAACCTCTTCGACTATCTGGAGGCTGGCGACACTCTGGAGAGATTTCTCGACGAGTTTCCGTCCGTAACCAGAGAGCAGGCTATTGCCGCGCTCGAGATCGGGAGACAAGCGGTGACAGCCATTGCGTATTCTTATCGATGAGTCGCTTCCGCGTTCTCTAGCGGGCGAATTCGTGGACTATGAAGTTTCCACCGTCCGCGAACAACGGTGGAATGGGCTACGGAATGGCGTCCTGCTTCGTGCCGCTGCCGAGGCAGGTTTCGACGTTCTCCTCACCGGCGATCGTTCGCTGCCGTACCAACAGAACCTGGCTGCGATTGGAATCTCAGTGCTCGTTCTCACGGGCGTTCATCACAAGATCGAGGAGCTTCGACTCCTCACTTCGCAAATCCGGAGCGTCTTGCCTCTCTTGAAACCCGGCGATGCGTACGAAATCACACCGCTGAAAGGCGACGCGATCTGTGATCGGCAGGCTTGCGATTTGATACGCTTCCCCCTCACACAAAACGGAGGAAGCCATGACCAACCGCGAGTTTTTCATCACACGTTGGGAGGCTGAACAGCCGGCATTCATCAAGGTCCTGCGAGCGATTCCTGAAGGGCAGCTCGCTTACAAGCCGCACGAGCGTTCGTCGGCCGCCGGCCCGCTCGCCTGGCAGCTCGCCGAGGAGCAGAAACAGCTCTGCGAGCTCCTGGATACCGGGAAGATCAACTTCGAAGTGAAACTCCATCCAGAAAAAGTCAGCGACATCGCGACCGCGTATGAGAAAGCCACCAATGATCTGCGCGGAAAGTTGAAGGCTGCCAGCGAAGAGAAGTGGTCGGGCAAGGGAGACTTTCTCTCGAAAGGCAAAGTCGTGTGGTCGGACACCGTGCAGAACCTCTGCTGGGGCTATCTCTTCGACATGGTCCACCACCGCGGTCAGCTCAGCGCATACCTGCGACCAATGGGCGGCAAAGTGCCGGCGATCTACGGACCCTCGGCGGACGACGCCGGCGCATGAAAACCTTCTGCGCTTTTCTCCTGTTCGCCTCCGTCGCGAGCGCGCAGGAGATCGTCAATGTCGACGGACGCAACGTCCGAATTCGCGTCGAAGGCACCGGCTCGCCGGCCGTCATCTTCGAGTCAGGCCTCGGCGGCGACGGCGTGAATTCATGGACGCCGATCTTTCCGGAGATCGCGAAGATGACGCGCGCGTTTGCCTACGATCGCGCCGGCATCGGCAAGTCCGATGCGATTGCCACGCCGCGAACGTACAACGCGATCGTGTCGGAACTGCACGCAATCCTGCAGAACCAGAAGATCGCACCGCCTTACATCCTGGTCGGCCATTCGTACGGCGGCGCGCTCGTCCGCGCCTTCTACGCGCTGTATCCGTCCGAGGTGAGCGGGATCGTGTTCGTGGATCCGATGACGGAGACGTTGTTCCAGAACAACGCCAAAGAATCCGTCGCGCAACAGGAAGCGATGATGGGCAGCGCGCCGGCAGGCATTCGTGCGGAATGGGATTTTCTGAAGGGCGAAGCTCTCAACAACTCTCCGATTCTGAGAACGGTTCGAAAACCGGACGTACCCATGGCGCTGCTGGTCGCGCGCATCAATCGACCTGACGGGTGGGCGAAAGCAGTCATGCAGCAATACGGCCCATGGATCCGAGATCGCGAAGACAGCTCGATGATCGTGACCGCGAACAGCTCGCACTACATTCAACGCGATCAACCGGAGCTCGTCATCGGCGCCATCCGTTCGATGCTCTATCCCAACGCCCTCGGCGCCCTTGAACGCACGCTTCATGAAAAAGGCGCCGACGCCGCGGTCGCACTCTTTCGGCAGCAGCAGGCTCGATATCCGAAGGGTGAAATCAGCCCGCGGATTCTTAACACGCTCGGCTACATGCAGATTCGCGAGAAGCGCATCGATGATGCTCTCCGCTTTTTCTCACTCAACGTCGAGACGTTTCCGGATGATGCGAACGTTTACGACAGCCTGGCCGAGGCATACGCAGCCAAGGGCGATCGGAGCGCGGCGCTTGCGAATTACCGCAAGGCGTTGAAGATGGATCCGACAAACACTAACGCCGCGGCGTGGATCGCGAAGCTCGAGAAAGAGCCGCGGTGATGTTTTTTCTTCTCGCCGTTCTTCTGCTGTTCGCGCAACAGGATCCGACTCCGCGTTCTGTGCTGAAAGTCGATCCTGTGTATTTCGACCTGGCGGCGAACACCGGGGGCGATTTTTATTTCTGGGCACCCGGCGAATTCGCGGCATCGCGTCTTCAGGTTCCCCTGCATCACGAGGATGTTCTCCTCTCCTACGGCAGCATCGAAAGGGAGAAGTCTTTCGACATCCCGGTCGAATCGGGCGTGAAGGAGTTGACGGTGTTCGCCGGTATTGAGCGCAAAGATCTCGCCGTTCTCCTTCGACCTGACGGCACGGTCATGCGCGACGTTCAGTCGTTTCAGCACATGTTGATCGCGACCGTGAAAGCGCCTGCCACCGGCATCTGGCACCTCGAGCTTCACGGCGCGGGAACGTACGCGGTGACGGCGCACGTCAAGAGTGCGAATAACGGACCGGACCTCATCAGGTTCGCCTTCGTCGAGCCGGGCGGGCGGCCGGGACACGAAGGGATGTTTCCGGTGAAGCGGACTCTCATCGCGTCGGAATCGCTGGCGTGCGAAGTGTCGGTCTCGGGACCGATCAAAGAAATGGAGTTGCTGTTTGTCGCCCGCGATGGATCGCTCATCAGAGCAACTCCGATCAAACAGTCGGCTGAGAGCGACTACGTCGGGCAGTGCACGGTTCCAGATGTTCCGTTTCGCGCAGCCATTCGCGGGAAAGATTCGAACGGTGCGGCGTTCCAACGGATCGAGTCTCCGCTGCGCGCTCCAGCATCACAGCGCGCGCAGACGAAAGATGTTGCTCCGTGCGCAATGACGCTCGCTGCGAAGATCACGCCCTGCGCGCAGCCGTCATCGGATGTTCCCGCGGATGTCGTCGCGACTCTCGATGACGCGCCGATTCGTCTCGCTGATCTCGACGAGGCCACGCGAAAAAAAATCGAGGGTCTCGACTCCGCAGTGGCAGCCGCGCGCTCGCGCGCGCTGCGTGAGGAGATCGACGACATCCTCCTCGCGCGTGAGGCGGCACGGCGCGGAATCACAACCGGCCGCCTGATTTACGACGAGATCATGGTGAAAACGGCGCGTCCCACGGAAGCGGACGTCGCTCGCGAGATCGCCGGCAATCCCACAAAATACCAATCCGGCGCCGAAGACTCGGAGTGGGCGGCCGGCACTCTCTTCGATCGCCGCTTGGCGTTGCGCGAGCGGGAGCTCATCGCGACGCTCGAGAAACGCTTCCACATTAAACACAGTCCCGGTGCGCACGTCGCAGTCGCCGAAGCCGACGCGCGCATCGACGCCCTGACCGATGAGAAAGACGCCGTCGATCGCGTGGTCCAGCAGCGCCTTGCCGGGGGTTCGACCGAGGGACACACGATCCATTTGTTGTTCGCGGTTCCCGAGCGCCCGGCGGTCAATGTCATTGATGCACGCGCGCCGGCGACCGGTCCGAATAACGCGCCCGTCACGCTCGTCGAATGGGGCGATTTTCAATGTCCGCCGTGCGGCAGGATGGCGGGCGTGATCGAAGACGTCCTTCGGAGTCACGGAGATCGCGTGCGCTACATCTTTCGGCAAAATCCGCTGAGCATGCACACGCACGCGTGGAAAGCGGCCGAGGCGGCGCTTGCAGCGCATGCGCAGGGAAAGTTTTTTCCTTACGCGCACATCCTGTTTTCACATCAGGATCAGCTCGATGTCGCTTCGCTGAAGAAGTACGCCGGCGAGGCAGGACTCGACACGGCGCGGTTCGAGCATGATCTCGACAGCGGCCGCTTCGCCGGCGACGTCGCATCCGACAAGCACCTCGGCGCACGGGCCGGCGTCAAGGGAACGCCGGTGTTCTTCATCAACGGCGTCAAGGGCGGCGATGAGGTCTACACTCTCGAAGGAATGCGCGGGGCACTCGACGCCGCTGCGATGCGCGCAAAGAAATGAAGAAGGGTTGTTTCGTCGCCCTGGTGACCTGGGCGGCCGCCGCCGGCGCGTACTGGTACTACATCCATACGCGATTCGTTCCGCCGCTCGACTGGATCGTGCCGGTAGTTGCAGGCCTGATGATGGCGATTGTCATCGGCAATCTCCGCGCGGCAGTCGATTCCGCGATCGCCGCTGTTCGCGCGTCGCAGCAAGCGACGTTTTCCGGAGCGATGGGTGAGCGACCGAAGGATGGTCAGGTACTCACCGTCGTTGGCCACATCCGGGCGACCGGCGGTTCGACGCTCGAGGCGCCGATCACCAAACGACCGGCAGTCCTCTACGGCTACGACATCAGCCACCAGAGCCGCAACTCGGACGGAGGTTTCCACGCCGCGAAAGACTTCGCTGGTTTCGCACTCGCACCTTCTGTGATTGATTCGCGCATCGGACCGATTCGTCTTCTCGGTTTTCCGAACCTCGAGGGCTTCCCGAAAGAGGAGGTCGCCGACCCGGACGTCGCACGCGTCAACGAGTACATCGCCGCCACTTCGTTTCAGGACATGTCGGGATTCAATCCTCTGGCGCTGTACCGCGAGATCAAGGATCTGATGACGGACGATGACGGCCAGCTCCGTAAAGACTGGCGTATGTCGAGCGGCGAGGTCACCGAGGATCACGATATTTCTGAACAGGTGGTGGCGCCGGGCGAGCAGGTCACAGCCATCGGGCGCTACTCCGCCGAAAAACAGGGTCTCGTCCCGACTCTCAGCGGCGGTAGCCCGCTCCGGCTGATTCGCGGCGACGCGCAGATGTCATCGAGCGCCCTGTGGAAACAGGCGACCGGCCGATTCATTGGCGCGATCATCTTCGCAGCAGTCGTCAACGGCGCGCTGTTCGGTTTCCTCAACCTGCATCCCAAACCGATCGCAATGCCGAAGAGCGATCTTCAGAGAGGTCGCGACGTCGACCAGATGCACGCCGCGGCGCGCGACGCGGAGATTCCGGTGATCGCCGACCTCGTCGCAAAAGGCATGGACGTTGACGCGCGCGACGCGGAGATGGCGACGCCGCTCATGCGCGCCGGTGATGGCAAGACCGCCGAGTGGCTCATTGCGCACGGCGCGAATGTGAACGCCGTCGATGGCGAAGGCAATACCGCGCTGATGGAAGCGGCTCGCAGGGGCGACACCGAAGTCGTCAAGGCTCTCATCGAAAGGAAAGCAGACATCGATACCGTCAGCACAAAGTGGAAGACGACCGCGCTGCAGCAGGCACTCGACGCGGAAAAACTCGACAGCGCTCAGTTGCTGCGCAACGCCGGAGCGCATGACGTAACCGTGACGGAAAAGAACGGCAGCGCGATCGGGAAGAACTCGGAACCGGTGCGAACGGCGCTGAAGTATCTCGACGCGATTCAGCATCAGGACATCGCAACGATCAACAGCTTCTACACGCGCAAGTTCGATAACGATGTCGATTGGAAAGCGCTGAAGGGATCGCGGCCGATCGATCCGGTTCTCGTCAGCGGATTTGCAAACGAGAAAGCGGCGACGGTGGCGCTTCGCGGCAAACGTTCGGACGGCGTCTATTCGACATGGACGCTGCAGCTCGATCGCATGAGCGAGGGTTGGAAGGTCAGCGACGAACGCTGGGAGACGCGTTTCGACAGCAGGAAGCCTTAACTGCTGCCGACGAGATATTTTTGCCCCGTCGGCGCCTGTGCGCCGCCGCGCGGCTCGAGCGTCACCGCGAGCGCTTTGATCAGAGTGTCGACCGGAAGGTTCTGGACGATCAGCGACGCGTTTCCGGATGCGTCGACGTTGAAGACTCCGGCGTTCACTGGCTTCACCTGATCGGCGCGAATGATCCACAGCTGATAGCTCTTGTCGTTCGGATTCGCCGGCAGACCGTGGAAGAAGAGGAACGCGCGGCGCTGAGCCGGATCGAGGAACACGCTGGCCGATGCTTTCGGCGCGATTTCCTGACCGGCGAGCTGGATCGTGCGCGTCTGCGACCCGGTGAGGGATGCGACAACGCTGGCAAGCTTCGCGTTATCCGCTTTCAGCATTTCGATTTCTTCGCGGGCATCGCGGAGCTGGAACGACGTCCACGCGAGCAACGCGATTGCGACCGCCGCCGCGGCGGCCATCCACCACTGGAAGTTCGCCGATGACGTGACGCGCGGCGGCAAGGATGCGAGCATCTTCGCGCGTGCGTCGGCAGGCGGTGCGACAGGATCCGCGCTCAATGCCAGCAGCGCGGCGGCTTCGTTCATCTCGTCCGCCACGCGACGGCACTCGTCGCACGTCTCCAGATGCCTTCGGAGCTCCGCCAGCTCCTCGGCAGAGGCGGAACCGATCGCATCGAGCGCGGCGAGCTGCTGAATTTCTTCGTGTGTCATCGTGATCTGAAAGCGCCCAGGCGCTCCCTGAGTTTCTTCATTGCCAGATTCGTCCGCGTCTTGACGGTGCCGAGGGGCTCGCCGAGACGCGTGGCGATCTCGGATTGCGAGAGGCCCTCGAAGTACGCCAACTCCAGAGCGGTCCGTTGCGCGTCAGGGAGCTCCTGCAAAGCGCTGCGGACCGCCATGCGGATCTCTCTGAACGCGGCCGGATCATTCCCCATTGCATCTACGTTCGAGCGGACGATTGAGATTTGTCGTCCGGCCTCTTCTTCGCGCTGGCCGCGCCGCTGCCTCGATCGGAGTCTGTCGATTCCGCGGCTGCGCGCCATCGCGATGAGCCAGGCCAGCTCGCTCCCGCGCTGCGGGTCGAATTTACGGGCATCTTTCCAAGCCGTCAGAAATGTCTCCTGCAGGATCTCCTGCGCATCGCCCGGATCGCGCAGCACGCGGAGGAGAAGACCGTACAGCACCGGCGCATATTGATCGTAAGCAACGCCGAAGTCGGTGGTGTTCCCAGCCAGGGCCGCGTCGCGGAGCGGATGCTTGGACAAGCGAGGGCAATCATATCTGGACTGCGGCGGCTTGCCGCCGCTCTAACGCCGGCAGCTTGCTGTCGGCGGCCGAAGCAAGCTTCGGCTGTGAAAGCGGTGCCAAGGCACCGCACTCCAAAGGCAATCCGGAAGCGGATTTCCATCGTAGTATTCGGCGTGCTTCGATCGCTGATTCTTTCGCTGCTCTTCGCAGCGCCGGCACTCGCGCACGAGATCGGGACGACGCGCGTGGACGTCGTTTTCCATCGCGATCACACATGGACAGCCGAAGTCATCGGGTCCAAGTATCTGGATCTCGACATTCGATTCGACCGTGTGAGAGTCACTCCGCTGATCGAGATCGGACCTTTCGTGCGCGTGTCGGGCGACATCCCGCCGCACGCGAAGACATTCACCTGGCGGAACGCGAAGGCGTACGCGACGTACTCGATCGCATTCGCGAATGAAGGTGAAACGCCGATCCGGCAGTGGATTGATGCGGACGCGACGAGCGCGCCGTTCGTTCTTTCAAAAGCCGTCGTGCCTCCCACGCGTCTCGATGTCATC
>DATBSF010000209.1:0-4167 GCA_036559905.1 Thermoanaerobaculia bacterium
TTCGAGGCGCGCGAGTCTATAACGATGCTGACTGGCGACTAACGCTGCTGGGGGCCGGCGGCGTTCCCGTGGAACAGCGTCAGTGGCGGCTGCGCAACGGACTCTTTCCCGAAATTCAGGCGATCTGGGGAATCGACGCGATCCTCGAGAACGACATCACGCTCACGAACCTGCTGCCCTCTGTCGAGTTCAGCCGGCTGTTTTGGACCGCGCAATTCACGCATCGCAGCGACATCGTTCCGGTTCTGCTGGCGATGGCCGGAACGACACATGTCGCCGAGCTGCGCGATCCGACATCGGCCGATCGACCGATCCGCATCGTTCCGCTTTCGAATCGACGGTTCTACTTCGCGGACCAGATCGCGAACGGTCCGCTCAGCCAGCTCTTCACCGCGCGATTCTCGCCGCACGTCGCATTCACCGACGTCGCGCCGTTCGTGCCGGCGCCCGGCAGAATCGTGAGGACGATCGAGCAACCGAACGCGATCGACATCGACGTCGAGACGAACGGTCAGGCCCTGCTCGTCATCTCAGTCACGCGACACAAATACTGGAAGGGCATCATGGATGGGATGCCGTCGCCGCCACATCCGGCGAACGCCGCGTTTCAATGCTTCGTCGTGCCGCCCGGAAAACATCACATCGCGCTGCGCTATCGCAATCCGCTGGTGATGATCTTCGGCGTCGTGTCGCTCGTCACTTTTGTGGCGCTGCTGATTGTTGCCTGCGTACCTCGTAGCAGAGCACTGCCGCCGCCGTCGCCACATTGAACGACTCGACGTGGCCTGACATCGGAATCGTCACGGTGCGGTCGCAATGCTCGAGGACATTCCGGCGAACGCCTTTGCCTTCGCTCCCCAGGACCAGCGCGACTTTGCCGCGGAAATCGATTGACGATGGCGCGTCGCCGTTGGCCGCCGCCGCGTAGATCCAGTACTCGCGTTTCTTCAAAGACTCGATCGTGCGCGCGAGGTTCGTCACCTGCGCGACCGGCACCCACTCCGACGCGCCGGCCGAGGCCTTCACGGCTACCGGCGTCAGGCCGACGCTGTCGTGCTGCGGAATCACCACGAGATTCACGCCGAAGCCTTCCGCGACGCGCAGAATCGCGCCGAAATTCTGCGGATCAGTGATGCCGTCGAGGATGACAATGAAATTCGTTCCGTCGCGATCGGCGATTTCGTCAAAATCCGCATATCCAGCCTCGGAGACATCCGCGACCACGCCGTTGTGCACGCCGCGATTCGCAAGCCGATCGATCTGCTCCGGCGGCAGGATGCGCACGGCCACGCCCGCCTTTTTCGCGGCGTCGAAGACGCGGCTCGTGCTGGCCCCTTTCGCGACCGCTACGTAATGGATGCGCTCCGGATGCGACCGGATCGCCTCGAGAACGGGGTTCATGCCGTAGATGATCATGATGCGCGTGCAAGCCTGGAGGGCAGCGACGGTCCCTCGTACACAAAGCTCGTGTAAACCTGCACGAGATCCGCCCCGGCAGCAATTTTCGCGCGCACGTCGTCGGGCGTGAAGATTCCGCCGACGCCTACCAGCGGGAAAATCGGACCGACCCGCTCTCGCACGCGCGCGAGGATCTCGGTCGACGGTTCGAAAAGCGGCTTGCCTGACAATCCGCCGTTCGGAGTTGCGGTCGTGTTTGTGCAGATCATGCCGTCGGCGAGCCGCACGCACACGTCGCAGATCTCCCCGACCTGTCCGGAATCGAGATCGGGCGCGATCTTCACGAGAATCGGCCGCGTGATCGGCATCGCCTCGCGCACCGCCCGCACGAGCTCGAGCACTTTCATCAGATGCTCGGGCCGCTGCAGCTCGCGCAATCCAGGCGTGTTAGGCGAGGAGAGATTGAGCACCGCGCCGTCGGCCCAGCGTCCGACTCGCAGATAGCACTGCGCGTATGCATCAGGCGACGCTTCGATCGGGACATCGCGATTCTTCCCGATGTTGACGAACACTGGAACTGGCGCGTCGAATCGTTGCAGGCGCTCCGCGACGGCATCCGCTCCGTCGTTATTGAATCCGAGGCGATTGAGGAGGGCGCGGTGGGCGGGGTCGCGGAAGAGCCGCGGTTTCGGATTTCCCGGTTGGGCGTGTAGCGTCACCGTTCCGACTTCGAGGAATCCGAATCCGAGCGCGGCCAGGAACGGCATCAGCACCGCGTTTTTGTCGAAGCCCGCCGCGATGCCGATCGGATTCCGAAATGTCAGTCCCCACAGTTGACGCGGCTTTTGCGGCGCGCGGCACAGGCGCTCGATCATCGAGAGCGCGATCGGAATCTGCTGCACGCGCAGCATCTGCGCGACGGTGAACTCGTGCGCCGACTCCGCATCGAGCAGGAAGAGCAGCTCGCGAATCAGCCGATACATCGCTGGACGCGCTCGAGCGGCGAGAGGACGTTCGAATCGACTTCGCTGGCGTGCTGCAGAAGCGGAATCGCGCGCACGAGCTCCGGCCCGTGATCGAGTCCGGTCACCATCAGCCGCAGCGGCTGGAAGAGCGCCTTTCCCTTCAGGCCGGTCGACGCCTTCAAGTGCTCGACCATCGCCTGATACTCCTCGGCACTCCGCGGGGTGCCGTGCGTTTTCAGCTCGTCGCGTACTTTTTCCGCGAACGCGCGATCGACCTGCGGCGGCGCGTACTGACTCACGAAGCCGAGGGCCTCGCGAAATTGCGTCAGGCGATGGACGCTCGTCTTGACGACATCGATTCCTTCGGTCAGCCACGGCGCATCAAAAAACTTCGCCACCAGCGGACGCAGCTCCCCGGCGCTCATCGCATGAATGTACTGCCCGTTCATCCATTCGAATTTCTGCGGATCGAAGACCGCCGGCGCGGGATTCACGCGATCGAGCGAGAAGTTCTCGATGGCGTAATCGCGCGAGAAGACATCGCGGCCATCGGGCGCAGCCCAGCCTAACAACGTCAGATAATTGAACATCGCTCCGGGCAGGAAGCCTTCGTCGGCGTAGGCGGAGACCGACGTCGCGCCGTGGCGCTTCGAAAGCTTTGTGCGGTCCTGGCCGAGGATTAGGGAGACGTGGGCGAAGTCGGGGACAGGCCAGTGCATCGCGCGATAGATCAGCACCTGGCGGTGCGTATTCGTGAGGTGTTCTTCCGCACGGATCACGTGCGTAATTCCCATGTCGTGATCGTCGACCACGACCGAAAAGTTGTAGGTCGGCTGCTGGTCGGTTCGGACGAGGATGAAATCGCCGAGCGACTCGCGCTTCCACGTCACTTCGCCGCGGATCAGATCGTTGATCGTGACGTCGCCGTCGTCGGGAACATGAAATCGGATCGCGTGCGGCGCGTCGTCATCGCGCCGGTTGGTCCAGCACTTCAAATCGTAATGCGGCGGACGATTCTCCTTCTCCGCCTGTTTGCGCTTCGCCTCCAGCTCCTCTTCGGTGCAATAGCAGCGATACGCGACGCCGCGCGACAAGAGCTCGCGCGCGACGTCGTGATAGAGCGCGTTGCGCTCCGACTGGCGAAACGGACCTTCATCCCACTGCAGCCCCAGCCATCGGAGGTCGTCGAGGACCATCTCTTCCGATTCGCGCGTGGAGCGCGCGACATCAGTGTCCTCGACGCGCAGGACGAAGATTCCCTTGTGGCGCTTCGCGAAGAGCCAGTTGAAGATCGCGGTGCGCGCGCCGCCGACGTGGAGATGTCCGGTGGGCGAAGGCGCGAAACGGACGCGAATGGTCATCTGTAATACATCGTAATACGTTTGTATGACATCTGTATTACAATCCTCCCATGGTCATCACGGTGCGCCTCGATCCCGACACACGCCGGAAGCTGGACAAGCTTACTCGCGCGCATCGCGTTTCGCGCTCGGAGCTTGTGCGCCGCGCCATCCAGGAGATGGCGAAAGAACATCCCGCGACCGAAGAATCTAACGTCTACGAACGGATCAAGCACCTCGCCGGCAGCATCCACGGCTTGCCGCGGAACCTCTCTCATCGCACCGGTGAAAAGTTCTACGAAATCGTGATGGAAAAGCATCGCCGCCGTCAGAAGCAATGATTCTCGTCGACGCCGGCCCTCTGGTGGCGTTCCTGTCGAAGGACGACCACCACCACGATCGAGTCATGGAAGTATTTCCGTTGATTCGCGAGCCGATGCTGACCGTGTGGCCGGTGATTGCTG
>DATBSF010000210.1:0-1749 GCA_036559905.1 Thermoanaerobaculia bacterium
GCAACATCGCGCGATCGATTTTTCCCTCATCCTCCGGAAACCGAAAATGGGTTTTGGGCGACCACTGATTGAAATCCGCGCCTAACCGGAGGTTCTCGGTCGGGTGGTATGGCGTCACGACTTTGCCGGGATTCATCTTCCAGTCGGGATCCCAGATCGATTTGAATTCACGGAACGCTTCGATCAGCGACTCGCCGAACATTTTCGGCAGCAGCTCGGCGCGGGCCTGACCGTCTCCGTGCTCGCCAGACAGCGAGCCGTTGTATTTGATGCACAGGTCCGCTGCCTCGTCGATGTAGCTGCGGAACTTGGCGATGCCCGCTTCGGATTCGAGATCGAAGTTGTTGCGCGTGTGCACGCACGCCTGTCCGAAGTGGCCGTATAGATCGCCGATGTAGTTGTACTTGTCCATCAGCTTGCGAAGATCGCGAAGGTATTTGCCGAGGTGCTTCGGATCGACGGCCGAGTCTTCCCAACCTTCCCAGGCGTGCGGCTGTCCAGGAACGTACGCCGTCGCCCCGAGACCGGATTCGCGGATCTTCCAGATGCGTTTCTCGTCCTTCTTGTCGTCGTAGCGCTTCATCGAAGGGCACAGACTCGACGCTTTGAGCGCGTCCATCATTTTTTGCGCGTTGGCGTCCGACTCCGGTTTCGTCTCGCCGCCGAACTCCACCAGCAGCCATCCTTTTCCCTGGGGGAGGAGCGGAATCTTGTCGAGGTTGAGTTTCTTGCGCTTCATGTCCTCGATGAGGCGATCGTCGATGCCTTCGAGGCCGATCGGATTGAATTGCAGCAGCCGCGGAACATCGTCGGCGGCGGTGTAGATGTCTTCGTATCCGAGGACGACGAGCGTGCGCGAAGGGGGGCTGTAGACGAGACGGCATTTCGCTTCGAGCACGATGACGCACGTGCACTCGCTGCCGACCAGCGCTTTCGCGACGTTGAATCCGTCTTCGGGCAGCAGCGAATCGAGGTTGTATCCGGAGACGCGGCGCGGGATTTTCGGATAGCGCTTGCGGATCTCATCGCCGTATTTGTCGCGGATGGCGCGCAGGCGGCGATAGATGTCGCCGCGCCTTCCGCCGCCCGCGATGATCTTCGTCAATTCGTCTTCGCTCGTCGCGCCGACGCGCATGCGAACGCCGTCGTAGGTGAGGATCTCGAGCTCGTCGATGTTGTCGACGGTCTTGCCGGCCATGAGCGCGTGGACGCCGCAGGAGTTGTTGCCGATCATGCCGCCGAGCGTGCAGCGGCTGTGCGTCGCCGGATCGGGACCGAACGTCAGATTGTGTTTCTCAGCCGCATCGCGAAGATCGTCGAGCACGATGCCGGGTTCGACGCGCGCGAATTTCTGCTTCGGATCGAGCTCCACGATTTTGTGCATGTACTTCGAGAAGTCCATGACCACCGCGACGTTGCAGCACTGCCCGGCGAGCGACGTGCCACCGCCGCGCGCCAGGATCGGCGCGCCGAACTTTCGCGCGAGCGAGACCGTGGTGATGACATCGTCCGCAGTGCGTGGCAGCACGACGCCGATCGGAACCTGCCGATAGTTCGAGGCATCAGTGGAGTACATCGCACGCGATCCGTCGTCGAATCGCACTTCGCCTTTGACTTCGTGCTGGAGAGCAGAGGCGAGCGCGGCGGCGTCGACGTTGATGTCCTGGATGCGGTCGCGGTATTTCATCGCGGCCCTCGTCGTTTGAGACCCCTCGCCCCGCGCGAGCGGGGAGAGGGTGGCCGAAGGCC
>DATBSF010000211.1:0-4332 GCA_036559905.1 Thermoanaerobaculia bacterium
GAAGTCCTTCCTCGATTCTTTCGTGCGGCAGCATCACGGCTGGCTCGTGAACATCGATGACTCGGACCCGCAGCCTCTCGAAGAAGTGCGCGTGAGCGGCCACGACATCGAGATTCGAGCGGGATCAGTCAAGCGTCGCATCCCGAACGCGGAGTCCATCACCGTCGCAGCGGCCGACGCAGACGAGACGGCGATCGATCATCTGGAGATCGCCAACCGCAACGAGCGCTTGACGATTCGCTTTCGCGCCGCAATCAATCCGGAGCTCGTCGACGGCGTGATGCCGTAACAGAGTTAAAACAGTGTAATGTCCCCGCGCCTATGGCCCCTTCGCGCCAGCAGCTCGAGGATGCCCTCAAATCGTTGCGCGATCCGGCACTTCGCTATGCCGACGTCCGCTTCACGGCGACTCACAATCAGCACGTCCGCGTCCGCAACGGCGAGGTCGACACGCTGATCTCCAACGTCGATCGCGCCGTCGGCGTGCGGGTTCTTGTCGGAAACGGTTGGGGATTCGCAGCCAGCAGCGACGCCGATGAACAGTCGCTTCTCCGCACAGCGCGCCGCGCGCTGGAAGTCGCGGCGGCGTCGAACATCGCGTCGACGCAAAAGATCGAGCTGAGCGACATCGAGCCGTACGTGGCCACGTGGCAATCGCGATTCGAGAAAGATCCGTGGTCGATTCCGCTCGATCGCAAAATCGATCATCTGCTGACTGCGACCGAGCCGATGCGCGGCGATCCGCGAATCCACCAGGCGTCGGGCGACATCTCGTCGTATCGGCAGGAGAAAATCTTCGCGTCGACGGTCGGAAGCTACATCGAGCAGACGACCACCGAGATGGGCGGCGGCATCGAGGCGGTCGCGATCGAGGGCGACGAGTTCCAGCGGCGGACGTATCCCAATCCTTTCGGCGGAGATTTTCAGGCGGCCGGATGGGAATTCATCGAGCAGCTCGATCTCGCGCGCAAGGGCCTGCAGATTCGCGACGAAGCGCTGGCGCTGCTGGCCGCGCCGAAATCGCCCGCCGGACGATTCGATCTGATCGTCGGATCGTCGCAGCTCGCGCTGCAGGTCCACGAGTCGTGCGGACATCCGACCGAGCTCGATCGCGCGATGGGACTCGAGATCTCGCTCGCCGGCGGGTCGTTCCTGCAGCCGCCGATGCTCGGGACATTTCGATACGGATCGGACCTCGTCAACATCGTCGCCGACGCGACCATCCCGAAATCGATTGGCTCGTTCGCGTTCGACGACGACGGAGTTCCCGCGCAACGCTTTCCACTCGTCGACCGCGGCGTCTTCGTCGATTACCTAACCGGCCGCGACACCGCGCCGGCGATCGGACGCAAATCGAACGGCACAGTGCGCGCCGAAAGCGCAGCGCGCATTCCGATCATCCGGATGACCAACATCAATCTCGAGCCCGGAACGACATCGCTCGCCGAGATGATCGCCGACACGAAGCGCGGAATCTTCGTCGACACGAACAAGTCGTGGTCGATCGACGACGTGCGCCTGAATTTTCAATTCGGCTGCGAAGTCGCGTGGGAAATCGAGAACGGCCGGCTCGGCCGCCTGCTGCGAAATCCGGTCTACGGCGGAACAACGCCCGAATTCTGGCGCTCGTGCGATGCGGTCGGGGATCGCGCCAGCTGGCAGATCTGGGGGCTGCCAAATTGCGGCAAGGGCGACCCGATGCAGACGATGCGCGTCGCGCATGGTTCTCCGGCGGCGCGGTTCCGAAATGTGCAAATGACGTGATGTCCTCTGTGTGCTCTGTGCCTCTGTGGTGAAAACCATTCACCACAGAGGCACAGAGGGCACAAAGATGAAGAGGGAGTTCGAGATTCTCGAGCGCGCACTCGACGCGGCAAAAGCCGACGAAGCAGATGCTGTATTCATGTCGAGCGACACGAACATCAGCCGCTTCGCGAATTCGAACATTCATCAGAACATGTCGGAAGTCAGCTCCGATCTGACGTTGCGCGTGGTGATCGGGAACGCGATGGGCGTCGCGTCCACGACGTCCTTTGATCGCGACGACATCGCGGAAATGGCGGCGGTCGCGCGCGAGGCTGCGCGTCACTCGCTGCCTCTGCGCGACTTCCGCGGGCTCTATCGCGGCGGCGAAGATGTTCCGAACCTTCCGACTTTTCAGCGAGCCGACATCACACCCGCCGAAAAAGCGCGCGCGCTCCGAACGTTGTTCGATCGCGGACGCGAAGCGGGCGCGCATTTCGCTGGCTCGTATGGAACGGATGCATCGTCGGTCGCCTGCGCCAACACGCACGGCGTCCGCCGCTACTGCACGATGACCGTCAGCGAGGCGACGGCGATCGCAATCCGCGGCGAGGATTCGGGATACGCAACCGACATCGCTCGCGGCGGCATCGACATCCTCGCGCTCGGCGCCGAGGCGATCGAGAAGGCGACGATGCTCGGCGGCGTCAATGCGAAAATCGAAACGGGAAAATGCGACGCGATCATCGAGCCGGCGGCGATCGCCGAGGTGATGGACTGGATGAACATGATCACGTTTTCCGGCCAGTCGTTCGAGGATGGCTCGTCATTTCTCGTCGGCAACATCGGCAAACCGGTCGGCGCGAAAAACTTCACGGTGGCTGACGATGCGATCGATCCCGACTTCCTTCCCTTTCCGTTCGATCTCGAGGGTCTTCCGAAGCGACGCGTGGCGCTGATCGAGAGCGGCATCGCGCGCACTCCCGTCGTCGACAAGGCCTACTCCGATCGCCTCCACATCCCGCCGACCGCCAACGGCTGGGGCCTCGGATCATCGGAACACGGCTCGGCGCTGCATCTTTCGGTCGATGCCGGCGATGCGACGCGCGAGCAACTGATCCGCTCCACAAAAAGGGGCGTGTGGGTCACGCGATTCAACTACGTCAATGGGTTGCTGGAGCCGAAAACTGCGATGATGACCGGCACGACGCGCGACGGAACGTTTCTCATTCGCGACGGAGAAGTCGTCGCGCGGCTGCCGAATCTGCGATGGACGCAGTCGATGTTGGAGGCTTTTTCCCGCGTCGAAGGCCTGACACGGGAGCGGCGACGCACCGGCACGTGGTCGAATCCATTCGGCGGTACGATCGCGCCGACCATGAAGATTGAGGGATGGAACTTTAGTGCCTAGTGCCGAGTGCCGAGTGCCGAGTAGACGGCCAGAAAGTTGCACAACCCGGCACTCGGCACTCGGCACTAAACAGAGATGTTGCAATACATCATTCGTAGGTTCTTACAGATGATTCCGATTACCTTCGGAATCCTGACGCTGGTCTTCTCGCTGATTCATCTCATTCCCGGCGATCCGGCGCGGCAGATCGCGGGGCCCGACGCGCAGGAGCAGGACGTCCAGTCGGTGCGCAAAGCGCTGGGACTCGATCAGCCGCTCTGGACGCAATACGTCAGCTATCTCAGCCACGTCGTGCGCGGCGACTTCGGCCGCTCGTTTCAAACGAATGAGTTGGTCAGCAAGCAGATTCGCGAGCGATATCCGGCCACGATTCAGCTCGCGTTCGGCGCGATGTTCGTCGCGCTGCTGGTGGCCTTTCCCCTCGGCATCATTTCGGCGATCTATCGCAACTCGTGGATCGACAACCTCGCGCGATTCTTCGCGCTCATCGGCGTCTCGATGCCGAGCTTCTGGTTCGGACCGCTGCTGATCATCGCGTTCGCGATCAACCACGAATGGTTTCCCGTTTCCGGACGCGATCAGGGGCTGCGTTCGCTCGTTTTGCCGTCGCTGACAATGGGACTCGCGCTGGCGGCGATTCTCACGCGCATGATTCGCGTCAGCCTGGCCGAGGAGTTGACGCAGCTCTACGTGACGACGGCGATTGCGAAGGGCGTGACGCGCGGAAGGGCGATCTTTCGGCACGCGCTGAAGAACGCGCTGATTCCGGTGATCACGGTGCTGGCGCTGCAGTTCGGATCGCTGCTGACGGGCGCGATCATCACGGAGCAGATTTTCTCGTGGCCGGGGCTCGGGCGTCTGCTGCTGCAATCGATCTCGAATCGCGACTATCCGCAGGTGCAGGCGTCGATCCTCGTCATCGCATTGACATACATTCTCGTGAACTTCATCAGTGATCTTTTGTACGGCGTGGTGGATCCGCGGATCAAATTGTCATGAAGACCTTCAAACGCCTGCTCCGCAACTTCGCCTTCACGAGCGGTTTGATCCTCACGATCGCGCTGCTGCTGATCGCAATCGCGGCGCCGCTGCTCTCGCCGTTCGATCCAGACGTTCAGGACACATCGCGCCGTCTCGAAGCGCCATCGAAGCAGCATCTCCTCGGCCTCGATGATCTC
>DATBSF010000212.1:0-8476 GCA_036559905.1 Thermoanaerobaculia bacterium
GGTCAGGTCGCCGGCGTGCAGGTCTCCGCGCCGCTAGGCCGCGTCGATCTGGCACTGCAGGTGTTCGAGGGGCTCGTGGAGAAGCGGGTTACGGCGTAACTGTGCTCTGCCCCTCTCCCATCGGGAGAGGGGCAGGTTAGCGCCGCTGTATCACCGCGATCGAAATATCGTCCTCGGGCGCCATTCCTGCCGCGAACGCCTTCATCTCGTCCACGAACGTGTTGATGAGCGACTGTGGTGGCGCGCTTGGATTCCATCCGACAATCGCCTCCACGAACGCGTCCCCGAACTCGCGGCCGTTGCGATTGCGCGCTTCTGTCAGGCCGTCGGAATGGAGAAGCAGGCGCTCTCCGGGTTCCATGCAGCCGCGCAGCGACGCCCATTCGAGTCCGGTCTTGATCCCGAGCGGATACGAACCGGTGCCGAGGCGCTCGACGATTTTTCCGTGCTGGTCGACTTTGAGCACTTGCGGATGGCCGGCGACCGTTACCGTGAACGAGCCGTCCAGCGAGAGCAATACGTAGCAGCACGCGAAGAACGATCGCGGCCCGCCCGTGCGGCAGAGAATCCGATTCAGAGAATTGATGATGGCGTTCGGCGATGGGTCGATATCCAGCTGCGTGCGAAACGCCGCATGCGCAACCGCCATCACGAGTCCGGCCGACATTCCGTGTCCTGAAGCATCGCCAAAAAGCACGGCCAGCCGCCCGTCGGGCAGCGGAACGAAGTCGTAGATGTCGCCGCCGACGGTATTCGCGATCTCGTTGAAGGCCGCAACTTCGAATTCCGGCGTCTGCGCCGGCACCTTCGGAATCAGTCCCGACTGCAGCTCGCGCGCGAGCTCCAGCTCATCGCGATATTTGATCTTGTCGATCAGCTCCATCGCGAGCAGCAGCGTCAGCACTAGAAATGTCGCGACGATCTCGACGAACGTCACGAACGGCGGATGGTTCATCTGCGCGAAGATCGAGCCGATGCAGACGAAGAACGAGATCCACGACAGAAAGAAAAGTACGCGGCGATGCGGCGCGAGGCGTTTGGTCAGGCCGTACAGCACGGCGCTGCTCGTGCGCGCCGCGCGGCGGACGGCGGTCGTATCCCCATCGATCGCCTCGCGATGCTCGGCGATCAACATCTTCTTGGTCTCGGGCCACTCGGTTTCGTAGAAACGCGCCGCGTCGCTGATCTTCAGCGAATCGATCGTGTTGCGACCGAGGTCGAGCCAGTCCCGGAGTTGTGCCACGGTTGTGCTTACGGAGATTTGCGGCCGGTGTTTTCCAGCTGCTTCAGAAGGAAGGAACGCGTCTCACGCGTCGGGTATTGCGGCAGGCCTGTACTGTCGACGACGCGGTAGTCGGCGATGAATTTCACGTAGCCGGGATGCTCGGAGACGACGTGCTCGTAATAGAACGGCAGCCGTTCATCGTCATAGTACATGCCGTGCGCGTCGATCTCCGCGAAATGCCAGACGCGCGAGATGTCGGCGGCCGTCAGGATGATGCGGCGAAAGGCGTTGCGTCGCGGACCGACACGCATCGTGTCGATGAACGTTTCCGCGCGATCGATCGCGGCGTCGAAGCCGCGAAGATCGTTCACCGCTGCCGCTTGGAGGAGCTCTTTCCGGATTGTGATGTCGTCAGACGGACGCGCAGCAGCAGCGGCGAACAGCACCAACGCCACCGCGGCGGCTGCGCGCAAGCCCTACTGCTTGGTCGCCGGACGGGAGCCGAGGACGCGAGCAGTCTCGATCAGCTCCTGAATGGTCGTCTGATCTTTTCCGCTGGCCTGCAGCAGGTAGATTCGAATCGCGTTCCCGATCGGAATCTGCGCGTTCGCCGGGTCGGCGTAGAACTTCTCGAGTCCTGACACCAGCTCGAATCCCGTCACTTTTCCGGCCGTCGAGGTCTGACGCTCGGTGCGCGCCGCCAGGCTGGCGCACGGTGAGGTCGGCCCGGACGCGACATCGATCTTGCCGAGCGCCTCGGCGTAACCCTGCGAGTAACCGATTGACCAGAACAGCTTTTCGGTGCTGCTCAGCTTCGTCCAGTCGCTGCCGTTAGACGGGGCATTGATCTCCGGTGTGGTCGCATCGGCGGCAAATCCCGCCATCGCGCACAAGAGCAGGGCAATTCCGACGACGATTTTTCTCATGACCACCCTTTCGGAAAATGCTGATCCGCGAAAATTTGCCGCGATTCTACCAAAAAAGCTCGGCGTGCAATTGTGTCATGCGCGCGATACGATCGCGACTTACTTTGGCGAAAAACGTGGTGATCGTCGGAGGAGGGATCGCCGGCCTGGCCGCGTCGATCTATCTTGCGCGCGGCGGACGGACCGTCACCCTCTTCGAAAAGCGCCGCTATCTCGGCGGCCGCGCCGTCACACACCTGCGCCACGGCTATCGATTCAACCTCGGACCGCACGCGTTCTATCGCGGCGGCGAGGGATCGAAAGTTCTGGGCGAGCTCGGGGTTCCAGTGCGCGGCGGCGTCGCGCGCGGCACTGGAATCGCACTGTATGGGCAGGAGCGCCACACCTTTCCGCGCACTTTCCTGTCGCTTCTGACCACCGGATTGCTGAAAGCGGGCGACAAATGGGAAGCGTCGAAGCTCTTCTGGCGCATCCGGCGCCTCAAGAAAAATGAGCAGTTCGCCGAGATCTCCGCGCGCGAATGGCTCGATGCGAATATCACCCGCGCGCGCGTACGCGAGACGCTCGCGGCAGTGATTCGCCTCGCGACTTACTGCGACGAGCTCGAGAAACTGCAGGCCGGGGCGGCGCTCAATCAAGTCCGGCTCGCGATGCGCGGCGTCATCTACATCGATGAAGGATGGCAGAAGCTCGTCGATTCGCTGCATAGCTCCGCAGTCACCGCGGGCGTCAATTTCGTGACGAGCTCGCGCGTGATCCGCGTGAATCACGACGGCGCTGTCCGCGGAATCGAGATCGGCGGACTCGAATTCGAACAGCAGAGCGAAACGCAGTCGTATCTGCAGCCGCAGCCCGGCGATACGAAAGGCACGCGTCTCGCGGCGGAGACTGTTCTTCTCGCCGTTGAGCCCTCGACGGCGCGCGACATGATCGGCGAGGTCTCCTGGCCACCAATGACGCCGGTGTATCTGTCGACGCTCGACGTCGCGTTATCAAAACTGCCGAATCCGAAAAAGACGTTCGCGGTCGGGATTGATCGCCCACTCTATTACTCCGTGCATTCGCGATGGGCGCAATTGACTCCGAAAGGCGGTGCGCTCATTCACGTTTCGCGTTACGGCGGAGGTGATCAGGCCGAGCTGGAAAGCCTGCTCGATGAGATGCAGCCCATGTGGCGCGATTCAGTCGTGCACTGCCGTTTCCTGCCGTCGATGGTCGTCTCGCATGCCCTGATCCCGCCCGCCCCCGCCACCCGCCCTGCCCCCGCCACGCCCGTGCGGGGGCTGTATCTGGCGGGGGATTGGGTGGGGGACACGGGCCTGCTCTCGGATGCCGCGCTGGCCTCGGCGCGGAGTGCGGCGAGGGCTATCTTGAAGGCAGAAGGATGAAGGCGCCCTTCTGCCTTCTGCCCTCTGCCTTCTGCCTTTTGAGCTGCCTTCTGCCTTCTATAACTTGCGCAGCCGAATGTTCCCGCCCGAGGATCGCAGCACGAGCTTTGGGCCGCCGCCGTTGATCTTTCCCTGCAGCGACGAATCGTCCTGTTTGCCGAGAAGCGTGACCGGGACGTCGGTGTCGACGTCGCCGCCGCTCGTGTGTGCGTCGACATCCACCGAGACGTTAGACGCGATCGAGATCGTGATGCCGCCGCCCGAAGTCGACAGCTTCGAGTCGGCGTGCGGCTGCTGCGCGAGTTGCGCCTTGATCGAGCCGCCGGAAGTCTGGGCGTCGACCGTGCCGTTCGCTTCGCCGATCGTGATGCCGCCGCCGGAAGTGCGCGCGATCAGATCGCCGGCCGCGTGACGGATTTCGATCGAGCCGCCGGAAGTCTTTGCGATGACCGAGCCGCTCGCATCACCGATGCGAATTCCGCCGCCCGACGTGTGCAGGTCGATATTGCCGGTGCTGCCTTCGAGCGAAACGTCGCCGCCGGAAGTGTCGGCGTTGACCGGCCCTTCGATGCGGCCGAGCGTGATGCCGCCGCCGGATGTCTTGACGCGCGCGTCGCCCTGGAGGTTGCCGACTTTGATATCGCCGCCGGAAGTTCGGAGGCGAACGTTGTAACGCGACGGCACGGTGACGACGAACTTCGCTTCGTCGTCGCTCCAGTTGAACCAACGCGACGTCGGCTCCAGTCTGGCGCGAACGTTGACGTCGTTCTGCTGCTGATCGAATGTGACCTCGAGATGTCGCTTGGAAATATTCGTGCGTTGGGTGATGTCGACTGTCACTCCGCTGCTGCCCGGATCGACTCGGATGTCGCCGACATCGGCGTCAATCGTCAGCGTCCCTCCCGGAGCGACGTTGAAAGAGCGATGGATGGGTGCTTGTGCGAAAGCCGCTGACGAAATCAGGAAAAGTGAGAGCGCGATCCGGGTGCGAAACATGGATGTCTCCTCCGTGAGGCTAGTACGCACACCCGTGGAAAAGGTTAGACTCCCGCCCGCGATGCCCATCGATGAAGCGGCCTTCAAGCTGGCGATGTCGCATTTCGCGAGCGGTGTGACGGTGGTGACCACCGAGCACGCCGGCCGCCAGTACGGCATGACGGTTGCCTCATTCGCATCGCTTTCACTTCGACCTCCACTCGTGCTCATCTGTATCGAAAAAAGTGTGAAAACGCATGAGGCCATCGTCGCTGCCGGAAAATTCGGCGTGAGCATGCTCAGCGCCGCACAGGCCGGCATCTCCTCGCGGTTCGCGTCGCGATCCGAGGACAAATTCTCCGGGATCAAGACCGACCGCGGCGATCTGGGCGTCCCGTTGATCGCCGATGCGCTCACCACGCTCGAATGCGAGCTCCGCGATCAGCTTCCGGGCGGCGATCACACGATTTTCGTTGGCGAAGTCGTCAAAGCGGTCACACGCGAAGGCATTCCGCTTCTCTACTTCCGCAGCGGCTATCGCGAGATGCAGCGCTGATGCGGGACATGCGGGACACCCTTCGCGCGACCTTCGGCCGCGTCCTCGGGCTGGAGAATCGCCGCCGCGCGCCGCGCGCGGGACGGCTCGAGCACATGGACACCTTTCATTCGAAGGTCCTCGAGAACGATCGTCACATCACGATCTACCTGCCGCCGGGATACGAGAGCGGCGACACCGCCTATCCCGTGTTGTACATGCAGGACGGACAGAACCTCTTCGAACCGCAACGCGCGTTCATTCCGGGACAGCATTGGCGACTCGACGAAGCCGCGGACCGCGCCATCAGCGAGCGGAAGGCGAGTCCGATGATCATCGTCGGCATCGATCATGGCGGGCCGGAACGCATCGAGGAGTTCACGCCGACGTTCGATCCGACGCGAAAGGTCGGCGGCCACGCGGCGGATTACGCGCGAATGCTGATCGAAGAGCTGAAGCCGGTGATCGACTCCGGTTATCGAACGATTTCCAGCGACACCGGCGTCGGCGGCTCGTCCCTAGGTGGCCTGATCGCACTACATCTCGGCCTCACGCGTCCAGATGTCTTCTCGAGAGTGGCCGTGATGTCGCCTTCGGTATGGTGGAACAACCGCGCGATTCTTCAGGAGTTCGACCGCTTCCAGGGACGGCGTCCGCGGATGTGGGTCGATGTCGGCGGGCGGGAGGGGAAGGACACTCTGCGCGATGCGCGCACTCTTCGCGATCGGCTGAATGAGAAAGGCTGGACGCGGCAGGATTTCGCGTACCTCGAAGATCCGCGCGGCGATCACAGCGAGCGCGCGTGGTCGCGGCGAATTCGCAAGGCGCTGGAGTTTTTGTACCCGCCGGTTTAGTTTGGTCGGTCAAATGTCCCTCGACTCGCTCGGACGACCGCTGCGCGACCTCCGGATCTCGGTCACGGACCGCTGCAACTTCCGCTGCACGTACTGCATGCCGCGCGAGATTTACGGCCGCGATTTCGAGTTTCTCCGGCGCGATGAGTTGATGTCATTCGAAGAGATTGCGCATCTCGCGCAAATCTTCGCGCAGCTCGGGACTGAAAAGATTCGATTGACCGGCGGTGAGCCATTGTTGCGCCGCGACATCGAATCGCTCGTCGAGATGCTCGCGCACGTGAAGGGGATTCGCGATCTGACGATGACGACCAATGGCTCGCTGCTTACTCGCGAGAAAGCCCTCGCGCTCAAGTCTGCGGGCCTGGACCGCATCAGCATCAGCCTCGATTCGCTCGACGACGCAGTATTTCGCGCGATGAACGACGTGAATTTTCCGGTCGGCAAAGTCCTCGATGCGATCGACGCCGCCGATGAAGCGGGACTCTGGCCGATCAAGATCGACATGGTCGTGAAGCGCGGAGTCAACGAACAGAGCATCGTCGACATGGCCGGACATTTTCGCGGCACGCGCCACATCGTCCGCTTCATCGAATATATGGATGTCGGGCACACGAACGGCTGGCGCATGGAGGATGTCGTTCCGAGCCGCGAGGTTGTCGAGCGCATCGCGCGCGAGTGGCCCGTCGAGCCGCTCGGCGCGAATTACTTCGGCGAAGTCGCGGAGCGTTATCGCTATCGCGACGGCGCGGGTGAATTCGGCATCATCAGCTCAGTGACGCAGCCGTTTTGCGGAAGCTGCACGCGCGCGCGGCTGACCGCCGACGGCAAACTCTATCTCTGTCTCTTTGCAACCGAGGGACACGATCTCCTGCGGTTGCTGCGAAGGCGCGCGACCGATGAGGAGATCACGGACGAGATTCGGTCGGTCTGGCGCGTGCGCGATGATCGGTACTCCGAAATCCGATCGGGGGAGACGGCCGGCCTGCAGAAGGTCGAGATGTCACGCATCGGGGGCTAGCGGGACCTGGGCGGTTGGGCGGTGCGAGAAGCCGGCTTTTCCGCGCCGCCCGCCCACACCGGTCCCTCGCTACGCTCGGGATGACAAGTGGGCGAGTCCCTCCACGAATTTTCGTTTCCCGCCCTGCGACGGATGTCGCACCTTCGTGTGCGCGATACCGAGTCGCGTGAGTGATCGCTCGGCGAGGTTCCCGATCGCGACCACGATCTCGATCGGGAACATCGTCATGAGAGTTTCCAAAAATGGTGCACCGATGAGAAGCTCGTCGGCAGTCGGGATTCGATTGGAATGCGGGTTTTCGCTGACGAACGGGTGAAACGGAAATGCATTCCAGAGAAGCGGGAGCGGCCCGATGTTTTTGATCGTCGCCCACACCATCGTGGCGCTGGCTTCCGTCGATCGCTTCGGCCCGCGCGTCGCTTTTCGATAGCCGCGATTCTCGCCGAGGAAGCGGCCGTCGACGCCGGAGAGCATGATCTGCTCGCTCGTGAATGCGATGCCTGTCAGGCGGCCGCCGCGATGGCTCGGCGCCTCACCGACAAGGAGCATTCGCGGCTCGCCAATTTCCTCGAGGTAGAGGTGCAGGTTCTCGCGGCGGATCGCATTGCGGTACTGATTGCACGCGCGTTCGGAAACTTTCACGCGCGCGAGCGCATGGATGAAGCGATCGAAACGCGCCAACTATCTCTTCACCGCGCGTCGTCGTGGTTGCGATGCGAGCGTGTCGGTGATCTGGTAGACCGTTCCGCCCAGATCCGCCACGTAGATTTCTCCGTTCTGATCTTCGCCGAAGGTGCTGATCGAAAGCTGCGTCGTCAACAGCGTCCGCGACGTCCACGATCCATTGCTTTGTTGTGTCCCGCCAAAAATTGTTCCGGTGCAATAGTCGCCGTAGAAATAGATTCCGCTCATCCGCGGAAAACGCGCGCCGCGATATCGATACCCGCCGGTGATCGAGCACGCACCGCCGGTGTGTGAATACTCGAGAACCGGAAGCACCAGGCCGGTCTGACTGCAGGTCGTGGCGTTGAAGCAGTGGAGTCCTTCCATGATGCGCCAGCCGTAATTCTCGCCGCCGATGCTGGCGGCGGGCTGGAAGTCGACTTCCTCGAACGAGCCCTGGCCGACGTCGCCGATGATCAGGTCGCCGGTGATGCGATCGAAACTGAATCGCCACGGATTGCGAAGTCCGTACGCCCAGATCTCGTTGCCGAACGGATTCGAAGACGGAATGCGATACGGTAGCGAGCTGACGTCGATGCGCAGGATTTTTCCGAGGAGAACGGAGCGATTCTGCGCGTTGTTGGGCGGATCGCCGCCCGATCCGCCGTCGCCAATGCCGGCGTAGAGAAAACCGTCGGGTCCGAATTGCAGTTGTCCGCCGTTGTGATTCGAGAAATTCGGATGCGGAATCGTCAGCACGATCGTGCCGCTGTTCGGATCGGCGCGATCGGGATCGGAAGAGACCTGATAACGCGCGATGACGATGTTGCCGCTGGTGTTCGTGTAGTGAACGAAGAACTGGCCGTTGCGGCGCGGATCGAAAGCGAGA
>DATBSF010000213.1:0-3622 GCA_036559905.1 Thermoanaerobaculia bacterium
TCGAACTGTCATGGCATCGCTCAGCTTAATTGTCGTAGACTGCAAACGCCAAACATCGGTCCTGCAATGGATGAAAAACCGATCATTCTCGTCGTGGACGACGACGGTCCGATTCTCGCCTTGATGCGCAATCTTCTCAGGGAGTTCGGCTTCCAACCGGTGACGGCCGAGTCCGGCTCGCAGGCGATCGAGGTCGCGCGCCAACATCGCCCGGCGCTGGTGCTCCTCGACAAGAACATGCCCGGCATGACCGGCGATCAGGTGATCCGGAAACTGCGCGGGGAACCGGGCTTCGACAAGCTGCCGATTCTCATCCTCAGCGGCGAGCGGCTTTCACGCGAAGACCTGGCTCTGCTGGGGGCCGACGGAGCGGTGCAGAAGCCGTTCGACGTCCTGCTCCTGGTCGAGCAGATCCGGCAGTACGTGGGCGGCGACGGACACTTATAATCGCCCCTCAATGGCTCAGAAAATCGATCAGCTTGTTCGGGAAGCCGTCTTTGGCGACGGCGACGCAAAATCGAAGGCGCGAAAAGAGATCCATCTCGAAGCACGCAAGCGCGGCGCGGTGTCGTCCTCCATTTTCCCGCTCTACAGCGCAATCGGGCGCGGCGAAGTCACGCGCCGCTTCACCGTTCCGGCATTCAACATCCGCGCGCTGACGTACGACTCCGCCTGCGCGCTCTTTCGCGCCGCGATGCGCAATGAAGTCGGCGCGTTCATCTTCGAAATCGCGCGCTCGGAAATCGGATACACGGATCAGCGCCCTGCGGAATACGCCGCCTGCGTTCTGGCCGCCGCGATGCGCGAGAATTTCCGCGGGCCGGTGTTCATCCAGGGCGATCACTTCCAGGCCTCCGCCAAAAAGTGGGCGACCGAAGAGGGAAAGATTGCGGAGACGAAGGCGCTGGAGTCGCTGATCGACGAGGCGCTGGCGGCCGAGTTCTACAACATCGACATCGACACTTCCACGCTGGTCGACCTCAGCTTCCAGACGCGCGAGGAACAGCAGCGCGCAAACTTCGAAGGGACGGCGCATTTCACGAAGTACATCCGCGCGCACGAGCCGAAGGGGATCACGGTCTCTGTCGGCGGCGAGATCGGTGAAGTCGGAAAGTACAACACGCAGCCCGATGAAGTGCGCGCCTACATGAGCGGACTGCAGCGGCTGCTAGGCGGCTCCACCGGCATCAGCAAGATTTCCGTGCAGACCGGCACATCGCACGGCGGCGTGCCGATGGCCGACGGCAGCATCGCGCAGGCGAAGATCGATTTCGAAGTGCTGCGCCAGACGACGCGGCTGTGCCGCAAGGAATACGGAATCGCGGGCTCGGTGCAGCACGGCGCATCGACGCTGCCGGAATCGGTGTTCAACAAGTTTCCGGAAAGCGAAGCGGTCGAGATCCATCTTGCGACGGGATTCCAGAACATGATTCTCGACGCAGCGACATTTCCGGCGCAGATGAAGGAAGACATCCGCGAGTTCTGCTTCGCAAAGGCGTCGGATGAGCGCAAGAGCGACGAGAGTGACGAGCAATTCGTGTACAAGACTCGCAAGAAAGCGCTGGGCCCCTTCAAGCGGAAGATGTGGGACATGCCCGCCGAAGCGAAGCAGCCGATCATCGACGAGCTCGAATCGAAGTTCGAATTCCTGATGGAAAAACTCGGCGTGTTCGGCACACGCGATGTCGTCGCGAAGTTCGTTCCGTTCTCAACGGGCGTGATGCCGGAGTACGCGGCGGCGTCCGAAGAGTTGACGGCGGCGGCGGTTGTCGATCCGAATGAGGGCGAGTAATCCGCCTCCCAACATCCCATCATCCCAACGTCCTAACGTAAAATTAAGGCACACTCGTGCCGCCCACCCTCCACTTCGCGCGCTATCGCGAAATTGCTCAAGAGATCGCCGCCCTCCTCGCCAAATCGAGCGAGCAGGAAGTCATCGTTTCCTCCGGCGGTCTGGCGGCGAGCGCGACAGCCGAGCTCATCCGGCTGACGCCGGGCGGCGTCGTCAGCGCGCGTCTCGCGATGCTCGACAACTTCGCGCGTCGCATCGTCAACGAGGCCGGCGAATACCCACGGATCGCTACGGATGCAGAACGGCGGCTGGCGATGCGCGCGGCCGTGGCCGGCATCGACGATCCGATGATGGAGACGCGCGGCATCGCGGCCATGATGGAGCGCTCGTACCGCGACATCCGCGACAGCGGACTTGCGCTCGCCGAGTTTGAGCGGCGCAGCCGCGGCGTCCAATCGCTGCGCAACACGCGTCGGACCGAGACGATCGTCCGCGTCTGGAAGGGCTACGAGAAGCTGATCGCGCATCTACAAGCTGTAGATTCGGCGGATGTCCTGGCGCGCGCCGCGACGCTGATCGAAAGCGGACACGTCGAAGTTCCGCCTCAGATCATCGCCGGCTTCTACGACATGACCGGCGCGCAGCTTCGCCTGGTCCACGCCCTGGAGAAAACTGGAAAAATCAGCGCGATTTACGTACCGGCGGGCGAAGAAATTGTGTACACATTTGCGACACATTTTGTTGGACAGTTCGAACCGGTTCTCAGTTCTCAGTTCTCGGTTCTCAGGATCAAGAAACCGGAGACGCGCGTCTCGCTCTACGACAACAAAGAGCTCGAGCTGCGCGCGGTCTGCAACTCCATTCGCGTGCTGCTCGACGCGGGCGTTGCCGCCGATCGCATCGGAATCACGACTCGCGCGCTCGATCCGGATGATGTCCGACTTCTGGAGCGGTTTGCCGAGGAGTCAGAGTTTGGCGTGACGGAGCGGGTCGAGACGTCGCTCTTGGGCCATCGCATCGGACGCGGCATCGAGACGATTCTTCGTCTGCGCGAGAGAAACTTTCCGCGCAGCGATGTCATCGACGTTCTTCGCGATGGATATCAGCCGCGCACTCGTATCGACGTCGATCGTCTCGACATGGCGACGCGAAAGGCGCGCGTCTCGGGCGGCCGCTCGGCCGACATCCGCAACGCGGCGAACGAGCCGGCGATCGAAGACTATCGCGCGGTGGTCGCCGAGCTCGAAGCGGCGACGTCGCTGCGGCACATCGCCGAGCGGTTTCGCCTCGAGACCGAGCTCGATCTCGTCGCCGCGGCAAAGATCGACGAGATTGCCGCACTCCTGACGCGCTGGAATCGGCACGTCGACGTAGAGACTCTGATCGAGCTGTTGGAACAAGCGCAACTGCCCCGAGAACCGGCCGCCGGCAACCGGCCACTGATCTGGTTGGGCGACGTGATGCAGTTCCGCGGACGCAGCTTCGATCATCTGTTCGTCATCCGCACGCAGGAGGCGACCTTTCCGCAGCGCCGCGTTGACGATCCCCTGCTGCCCGACAGCGACCGGCGCCAGCTTGGAATCCGCGAGATCGGCGACGGACGTGATGAAGAGCGGCTGCTCTTTCAGCTGCTGCTCGATGGCGCCGGCACGATCACCTTTTCGCTCGCGGGCAGCGATACGTTTGGCAAGATCCTGAGGCCCTCGCGGATGCTGAAAGGAGTGCCGAGTGCCGAGTGCCGAGTGCCGAGTCCCTCCCTTCCGCGCGGCCGCCGGCAAAGGCAACTGCAGCTCATCGCCCGCAGCGGGACGCGGTCTGTTTTCGACGGGT
>DATBSF010000214.1:0-3620 GCA_036559905.1 Thermoanaerobaculia bacterium
CCATCGGCGACGTGTCCGGTCACGGTCTGTCGACCGGCCTGGTCATGGCGATGGTCAAAGCTGCGATCACGACGCTGGTTGAAGAGGGAGCGGATGAGGAGTCGCTCTTCGAACGGCTCAACCAACTCGTTTACCGTTCCACCGAACGGCGCGCGTTCATGACGCTCGCTTTCACGATCTTCGATCTGCGGGCCAGCACGATTCGCCATACGAACGCCGGACATCTCTATCCCTACCTGCTACGCGAAGGGGAAGCGACGCCGTTGTCGATCGAGTCACCATCGCTCCCCCTCGGCGTGCGGGAAGAGATCGTCACGAGGACCGTCGAGCTCGACCTGCGCGAAGGCGATGCGGTCGTCTATCTCTCCGACGGAATCATCGAAGCGCAGAACGAGAATGGCGATCCGTTTGGATTCGATCAGCTCGAGATGCTACTGGCGCAGCAGACCGATCGCTCGCCCTCGGCGATTCGCGACAAGATCCTCGACGCAGTCGCGCGACACTCGGGCGCGCGCCCGGCCGACGACGATCGAACGGTGATGGTCTTGCGGTTCGAGCAGTTCCGGACGGCGATCGTCCCCGTCGAGATGGCGGAGGAAGAAGCGGCGGTGGCTTAGTGGAGGACAGCCGCCTCGGCTGTCGCACGCACGACAGGCGATGGCGCCTGTCGTCCACCGAGATGCTTCGCAATCCTTCGGATGTACGTCAGCGTCTCGCGGAACGGTGGCACACCGTTGTACTTCCAGATGTTTCCCTCGCCGGCGTTGTACGCGGCGACCGCAAGATCGGCGTTGCTGTCGAAGGTCTGCAGGAGCCAGCGCAAATAGCGTGTTCCGGCGTAAACGTTCGCCACCGGATCGAACGAATTCGTCACACCGAATCGCGCCGCGGTCGACGGCATGAGCTGCATCAGGCCGCGCGCGCCCTTGATCGAGATCTCGCGCGGGTTGTAATCCGATTCGGCTTTGATCACGGCGGAGACGAGAGCGGCATCGACGTCGAAGTGACGGGCCGCTTCGTCGATCAGCTTGTCGAACCTGGTCTTGAACAGCGGCTTGCTCGAATCGTCATAACGCCACGACCGTCTCGGAAACACACCCTCCTCGGCGATCTTCTTCACTTCGGCGACGACTTCCGGCGTGATGATCTCGTCGTCGACGATGCGATCGATGCGCTGCAGCGGCATCGACATCGCGCCACCGCTCTTGAGCTGCAGATGAATCGTGTCCTCCTCGACCCGATACGCGGCGATCTTCATCGCCCGCCCGTCAGTGAAGACAGCGATGCTCGCGCTGGCAGCTCGAGCCGCCGCGATGAGCGCGAAGATGAGCAGAGCTCGTTTGATCATAGGACCGACAAACAGACAACGGACAACCGACAACAAATTATGCCCGCGGGTGATATCGCTCGTACATCTTCTGCAGCCGCGCCCGCGAAACGTGCGTGTAAATCTGCGTAGTCGAGATGTCGGAGTGACCAAGCATCATTTGGACGGATCTGAGGTCCGCTCCGTTCTCCAGCAGATGCGTGGCGAATGAGTGACGCAGGACATGCGGCGAGATGTGCGGCTTGATACCCGCCTGCCGCGCGTAGCGCACGATCTTCATCCAGAACGACTGCCGCGACATCGCTCGGCCGCGGCTCGAGAGAAACAGGTGCGGATCGGCGCGCTTGACGAGCTCGGGCCGCCCCTGCTCCAGGTACATAACGATCGTGTCGCGCGCCACGTCGCCGAACGGAACGACACGCTCCTTCGATCCCTTGCCGATTGTGCGCAGGAATCCCGCGTCCATGACCAGATCTTCGACCTTGACATGAATCAGCTCGGAGACGCGCAGGCCGGTCGCGTACAACAACTCGAGCATCGCCGCGTCACGAAGTCCTTCTGGAGTGGTTCGATCCGGCGCTCGTAGCAATGACTCAACTTCGCTCGGTTGCAGACTCTTTGGAAGTGTTGTCCATAGCTTTGGATTCTCGACGTTTTCGCTCGGATCGTGCTTCAGATGTCGCTCCGCGACGAGGAAGCGGAACATGCCGCGGATCGCCGCGAGCGCCCGAGCAACGGATCGCGCTGAGATGCCCGCGGTGCGCAGCGACTGAAAGTGACGAACGATGTCGACGCGCTGGACGTTCTCGATATCGATGCCTTTCTTCGCGAGATGAGAGCCGAAGCGACGGAGGTCCGTGCCGTATGCAGCGAGCGAATTCTTCGCCAGCCCCTTCTCGATCGTGAGGTAATCGAGAAAGAGCGCAAGGTACGTCTTGAAACCGTCGGTCATGACGTTGCCGCTTGCGCAACCTCATCCGCCATGTACGAGCTACGGACGAAGGGTCCCGAAAAGACCGCCGCAAAACCGATCTCCTCGCCCATGCGACGGTACTCATCGAATACCCTTGGATGGATGTACTCGACGACGTCGAGCTTCTCCTTCTTCGGCTGCAGGTATTGACCGATCGTGACGATCTCGACGCCTTCATCGCGAAGGCGGCGGAGAACGTCGACGACTTCATCACGCCGTTCGCCGAGGCCGAGCATCAGACCCGATTTCGTGATGATCGCGGGTTCGAGCCGCTTCGCTTCGCGCAGTACCGCGAGCGAGCGCGTGAAGCGCGAGCCGGGGCGAACATAATCGTACAGGCGCGGCACGGTCTCGACGTTGTGATTGAAGTAATCGGGCTTTGCCGCGACCACCGTTCGCACCGATTGCATGTTGCCGTGGAAATCGGAAGTCAGCACTTCGACCGCCGCCTGTGGAAGTGCAATGCGCAACTCGCGAATCGTAGCCGCGAATTGCGACGCGCCACCATCGAGTAAATCGTCGCGCGTCACGCATGTGACAACGACGTGCCGCAAACCCATGCGGCGCGCCGCTTCGGCGACCGCGCGCGGCTCGTGAGGCGAAGGGGGCGCGTAAGGACGGCCCGTCGTGACATTGCAGAATCCGCAGGCACGCGTGCAGATGTCGCCGAGGATCATGAAAGTCGCGGTGCCTCGTGTGAAGCACTCAGAGCGATTCGGGCACGCCAGCGATTCGCATACCGAGTGCAGCGACTTTTCTCGCAGCAGCGTCTTGATCTCGCGCAGACTCTCGAGGTTGATCTTTTTCTCGCGGATCCACTCGGGGAGACGCGGCTGGGTCACGAAAGCAAGTTAGCACATGCGGTAGTTACCAACTACCAACCACAAAAAACGCCGCCCGAAGGCGGCGTCTGCAAGGAAATGTGCTCCTGATCAATGTCCCGCGAGCGCCTTCTCGAGGCCACTCAGTGATTTGTCGAGCGCCTTCTCGATCACATTCTCCGCTTCCGGCTCCGGGATTCCCTTCACGATCGCCACTTCCGAGACGATCAGGTACTTGGCCCGGTCATACATCTTCTTCTCGCGGAACGACAGGCTCTTCTTCTTGGAGACTTCGTTGAGGTTCTTCAAAACCTCGGCGACGTCCTCGAGACGGCCGGTCTTCATCTTCTCCAGGTTCTCGCGGTATCGGCCTTTCCAATCCGTGTGGCTCTTGGCAACCCGCTGCTCCAGCAAGCTGAGTAGACCTTTGATCTCCTTCTGCTGATAGAGACGGCGGAGACCAACGCGGTCGATGTTCCCGATCGGCACCATGAGACGC
>DATBSF010000215.1:0-11497 GCA_036559905.1 Thermoanaerobaculia bacterium
ACGATCGTGGCGCCCGATCGCGAGCAGAGCGCCGCGTCACACGCGCTGACACTCAACCGGCCACTGCGCCTCCTGCAGCTCCAGGAAAACGAATGGATCGTCGACGGAACGCCGACCGACTGCGTGAACCTCGCGGTACTCAAGCTGATGAAAGAGAGTCGTCCGGATATCGTCGTCTCCGGCATCAACTTTGGTCCCAACCTCGGCGATGACGTGACGTACTCCGGCACGATCTCGGCGGCATTCGAGGGAGCATTGCTCAACATTCCGTCGATTGCGTTGTCGGCGCTGGTCGGTAAGAATTTTTCGTTCGCGCGCTGCGCAGAATTCGCGGCACGCCTGACGCGCCACGTACTCGACGGCCCGCGCGATCCGCAGATCATTCTCAATGTGAATTTTCCCGTCGCTGACTTCCAAGGAGTCAAGGTGACGCGTCTCGGAAAGCGCGTCTATTCCGAGGGCGTCATCGAACGGCTCGATCCGCGGGGGCGGAAGTACTACTGGATCGGCGGCGATCCGCCAACGTGGCATCCCGGCGAAGGCACCGATTTCGAAGCCATCCAGAACGGCTACGTCTCGATCACGCCGCTGCATCTCGATCTGACGCACCACGATTCGATTCCGCGTCTCAAACCTCTCGAGGAGCTTCTTGGCCAGGTCTCCAAACGAAGCTGACTTCGCGCATCAGCGCGCGCTGATGGTCGATCGGCACGTCGCGGCCCGCGGAATCACCGATCCTCGAATCCTGCAGGCGATGCGGGAAGTGCCGCGACATCTGTTCGTTTCGCCGGTCGTGGCGAGCAAGGCGTACGGCCCGGGCGCTCTGCCCATCGGCGCAAACCAGACGATTTCGCAACCTGCCATCGTCGCGCACATGATCGAGCTGCTCGAATTGCGCGGCGGCGAAAAAGTGCTCGAGGTTGGCACGGGAACGGGATACCAAGCGGCCGTGCTGTCCAAACTCGCGAGCAAGGTGTTCTCGATCGAGCGCATTGCCGATCTGGCCAGCCGCGCGATGGAGTTGATTCGAGACCTCAAGATCAACAACGTGAGCGTGAAGGTCTTCGACGGGACCTACGGCTGGTCCGATCAGGCGCCGTTTGATCGCATCATCATCGCGGCCGCCGCTCCCGAAGTGCCGCAGCCGCTCGTGCAGCAGCTGGCGCGGACCGGAATCATGATCCTGCCGATCGGTGCGGAAAAGAATCAGCGCCTCGCGCGCGTGCGCCGAATCGGAACGGGTGTGCAGATCGAGGATTGCGGTGCGGCGGAATTCGTCCCGCTGGTTGGAAAATTCGGCTGGAAGGAATAGCGGATGCGCGTTCGAACGGTCATCATCGTGACGGCGCTCCTCTCCTCGATCCTCGGCGCCGTCGTCGCGTATCTCGTCCTGACCGTGCCGAACGATCTGCAGGCCGGCGCACTGATGCGAACGGCTCGCAAACAGATCGCGGCCGGCGAAAACGAGAACGCGCGGCAATCGTTATCGAAAATCGTGCAGCAATACCCGCGCACCGATGCTGCCGCCGCGGCAACCGTCGCGCTTTTGTCGCTCGAAGACAACGAGCGCAAGAAGCTGGCGGCCGATCTGGCCAGCCAGCGCAACGCATCGACGGCGCAACAGAAGCAGATCGTGTCGCTGCAGCAGCGGATCGATGAGATCGCGGCACGGCCGGTACCTCAACCGGTGATCATTCACGAGGTCGCGCCGGTGAAGAAAGCACCGGTGAAGAAGGCGCCGGTGAAGAAGGCGCCGGTAAAAAAGACCACAAAGAAAAAGCGCACGCGTTAGAATCTGCGCCGCAATGGCAAAGGAGCAGCGGCACATCCACATCCATGGAAAGGTCCAGGGTGTCGGATATCGCTTTTTTGCGACGCGCGTGGCGCGGCGGCTCGGCCTCAAAGGCTGGATTCAGAACAATCGCGACGGGTCGGTCGAAGCTACTGTCGAAGGGGAAAAGACCGCGATCGACGAGTGGATCGAGGAGCTCAGAGAAGGTCCGCGCTACGCCGAGGTGACGAAGATCGATCAGGAATCGAAGGACTTCTCGGGAAAGCTCCCCGACTTCGACGTCAAATTCTGATGGACCTCAAGACCTACATCCGCGACGTCCCCGACTTTCCGAAGAAGGGCATCCTGTTCAAGGACATCACACCGCTTTTGCGCGCTCCCGAAGCGCTCGAGTTTTGTGTCGACGCGCTGGCCGAGCCGTTCCGGCGCCAGAGGGTGACGAAGGTCGCCGCGATCGAATCGCGCGGCTTCATCTTCGGAAGCTGCGTTGCGCGCCTGCTCAACGCCGGATTCGTTCCGATTCGCAAGCCGGGAAAACTTCCGTGGACCAAGCGCCGCAACGAGTACGTGCTCGAGTACGGAACCGATGCTCTCGAAATCCACGACGACGCGCTGACCGCTGAGGATCGCGTCGTGCTGATCGATGATGTCCTGGCGACCGGCGGCACGGCGGCCGCTGCATCGTGCCTCATTCGCGATCTCGGCGCGGAGCTCGTCGGCGTCGCAATGGTGATCGAATTGTCCTTCCTGAATGGTCGCAGTAAGTTGAACGGAGTTTCTGTGCATTCTTTGATCACGTACTAGTGGCCGGTTGACGGTGGCCGGTGGCCGACGAAAGAGGGCACCGGCAACCGGCAACCGTCCACCATGTACGACCTCATCGTCATCGGCTCCGGTCCGGCCGGCGAAAAAGGTGCTGCGCAAGCCGCCTATTTCGGCAAACGCGTCGCGCTCATCGAACGCGAAGCGGTCCTCGGCGGCGCGTGTGTGAACACGGGCACGATTCCATCCAAGACGCTTCGCGAATCGGCGCTGCATCTCTCGGGATTTCGGCAGCGCGGATTTACCGAGGCGGTCGATCTCAAGATGAAGAGCGTGACAATTGACGACTTCATGTACCGCAAGCAACACGTCCTTGAAAAGGAATGGACGCGCATCGATGAAAACCTGCGGCGCCACAACGTCGATCACCTGCAGGGTGTCGCGCGCTTTGAATCGCCGACGCGAGTTGTCGTCACGAACTCCCTTGGCCAGCAGACTCTCGAAGGAAGCGTCGTTCTGATCGCGACCGGTTCGTCGCCGTATCGCCCGTCAACCGTGCCGTTTGATGACGAATCCGTCTGCGACAGCGACACGATTCTGCGGATCGGCAAGATTCCGGCGAGCCTTGCGGTCGTCGGCGCGGGCGTCATCGGCTGCGAATACGCCTCGATCTTCGCGGCCCTCGGCGTCGAGGTGCATCTCATCGATGCGCGATCCACGCTGCTCCCGCACATGGACCGCGAGATCGTCCGCGTGCTCCTCGGCGAGTTGCAGAACCGCCTCGGCGTGACGCTGCATCTCGCCTGTGAAGTGCAGACGATCGAAAAGGCCGACGACAAAGTCGCGCTGACGCTGCGCAACGGCACCTGCATCATGGTGGACAACGTTCTCTACGCTGCTGGCAGAAACAGCAACGTCGCCGATCTGAATCTCCAAGCTATCGGCGTCAAGACCGGCAACCGCGGCGTCATCCTCGTGAATGAGAATTATCAGACCAGCGTGCCTAACATTTACGCGGCAGGCGACGTCATCGGTTTCCCGGCGCTGGCATCGACATCGATGGAACAGGCCCGCGTCGCGATCGTCCACGCCTTCGATTTGAAGTACAAAACAAAAGTGGCGACCCTCCTCCCCTACGGCATCTACACGATCCCTGAACTCTCGACCGCCGGCCTGACCGAAGAGGACTGCAAGACGAAGTCGCTGGCGTACGAAGTCGGGCGCGCGTCGTTTCGCAACAATCCCCGCGGTCAGATCATCGGCGACACAAAGGGGCTGATCAAGCTCGTTTTTGATCCGGAAAGTCTCAAGCTCCTCGGCGTGCATATCGTCGGCGAAAACGCGTCGGAGCTGCTGCACATCGGCATGATGGTGATGCAGTTCGACGGCACGATCAACGCATTCATCGATAGCGTCTTCAACTTTCCGACTCTCAGCGACGCCTACAAGTACGCGGCGTATGATGGCCTCGGCAACGTCGCCCGGAGACGCAACGCCGGAGCCAAACAGGAGATCAGGACATGAAGCAACTCGCCGAGATCATCGCCGGTCAGAAGATCTTTCACGCCAACTCGTCCGACAACGTTCGCGACGTTGCAAAAATGATGAGCGACAAGAATGTCGGCGCGGTGGCGATCGTCGACTCCGGCCGGCTGGTTGGGATCTTTTCCGAGCGCGATCTGATGAAGCGCGTGGTCGCCGCAGGTCTCAATCCCGAGAAGACCATGATCGCGAACGTGATGACGAAGGACATCGTCGTCGGCAAACCGGAGGAAGACATCAACGCCGCGCTGCAGAAGATGCACTCAGTCGGATGCCGTCATCTGCCCATCATCGATTCGGGGAATCTCGTCGGAATGGTCTCGCTGCGCGACCTGCTGGAGATCGACGACGACACGCAACGCAAGCGCGTCAGCTTCCTCAACGAGCTAGTCACTTACAGCCCGGATTACGAGAGCTAGCGAGTCGCCGGTCACGTGAACATTCGGCTGGAGTTCGAACGCATCATCGACCGCTCCGCCCCCGATCAGCAGGCAAAGGCGTGCCAGCTCTTTGAATGACGCGGCCGGCCCTTCGATTCTGACGGCCTTGTCTTCCAATCGAATCGTGAGCGGCGCGCGCGCCATGCCTTCCAGCGCCATGATCGCCAGGTCGTAGTTCATGGCTCGTCCTCGCCGCGATAAATCACAGAATTCTTCTCCGTTTCCTGAAGCGCGACTTCGTAGAGCGATCCCTGCGGAATCGCCGGCGCGATCTCTTTCCAGAATGCGCGCGCGAGATTCTCGGCGGTCGGGATGACCCCGCGCAGAAAATCGACGTCGGTATTGAGGTTGGTGTGATCGACACGATCGACAACCCGGTTGCGAACGATGTCTTTCAGCTTCTTGAGGTCGATCACCATCCCGGTCTCGGGATCGATCTTGCCGCGAACGCTGACCTGGATCGCGTAGTTGTGACCGTGGCCGGCCGCGTTGTCGCACTTGTCGTACGTGCGGCGATTCCACTCCGCATCGTATTTCGGATTATTGAGACGGTGGGCCGCGGAAAATGTCAGTCTGGCCGTGACAATCATGGTTACAGAGTCACGCCTGCAAGTGCGGTGCGCACCTCGTTCTGCTGCGCAACCAGTTGCTGACGCAGACCCTGAAAATCGGCCTCGCTCTGCAGGTAGGCGAAAAGCGGGTTCGAGAGGATGTATTGCGCAGTCGGCTCTTTCCGTTCGACAGCTTTCTTGAGCGCTTCGAGGACACGCGGAGAGTCGCCGCTGATCACCGCCACTTCCGCGACGGTGGTCCAGTAGTCATCGCCGGGTTTCGAGGCCGGAAGCGCGGCATTCAGCTCCGCGTCGGCATCGGCCTTCTGCCCTGCTGATGCCGCAATATATGCCTTCAATATATGTAGACCATAATTAGGATCGTTATCTTGTAGCTTTTTCAGCTCGAGCTCGGCCATCGGCGTCGAATGACGCAGGACCGCGCATTTTCCGATCTTCAGCGCCAGTGACGGGTTGTTCTGCACCTTCTCTTCGACCGTGTAGTACGCCTCCACCGCGTTGTCGATCTTTCCGGACGCGAGAAGCAGGTCGGGCTCGTGGATGATCGCGCCTGCCGGGTCGACGGAGAGCCGCTGCAGCGCGGCTGCGAATTTGTCTTTATCGTTCACGGAGTACGCGTAGCGTCCGATGACATTCAGCGCTTCGATGTCCGCGGTGTTGCGTTTGAGAATGGCTGCATAGGTATTGATCGCGGTCGCGAGATCGCCGGTCTTCAGGCCATATCGCGCGACCATTCGCGCCGCTTCGAGGTTCGTCGGATCACCGGCGACGACCTGTTTCGCCGCCGCGTTTGCCTCCGCTTCCTTCCCCTGCGCGGAAAAGTAATGCATTCCGAAAAGCGCGATGGGCGGGAAATTCGGATCGGCTTTGATCGCAGCTTTCAGCGCGGCATCGGTCTTCTTCGGGTCGCTGGCGGCATTGGCGAGGATGGCGTCCGCGAAAGAGTTGTACGCAGCGGCCGACGCTGCCGGCGAATGCTGCGGCAGATTGAGCTGGCTCGAAACGTACTGCACGACCGCCTGCACACCGCTCGCGACATCGATCATGGGGACCGCCGTCATGCCGGTGACGATTTCGGGACCGCCCGCTCCGCCGCGCACAGTTGCGGAGAAGGGCGTCACGTCGGGCGCCGCCTCATCGGCAATGCGAAGCTCGGGAAAGGCCCGCAGCACTTCCATCGATGCCAGGCGCACGACGTTCGCGCGATCGGCCAGAGTCGGATCTGTTCCTTCGATTGTGAACTGCTGCAACATGATTTTTCGAGGATTATCGGCCGTCACCGCCGCTGGCACGGTCGAAGTCACGGGCTTCGGAACAACGGCAGCTGCGACAGCAGGCGCCTGTTTGGGCTTGGAAAGCAGAAAGACCGCGATGACGCCGATCACAACGACGAATGCGGCCACGGCGGCCAGCATCATCATCTGACGCTTCTTCTTTGCGGCAGCGGCGGCAGCAACGGCTTCGGCGGCCGCTTCTTCCTCCGCTCCTACTTCTTCGGGCTCCTCCTCAACGACCTGCACTGGCTTCGGTTCCGGTTCGACGATCGTGTACAGCTTGACTCCGGCCTTCGCGCCGCTGTCGCGGAGCCGCAATTTGCCTCGCCCGCGCTTCGTGAAATCCTCGGAAATGAAAAGCTTGTTAGGCGGAAGCGTTTGCAGGACTTCGATCGCCTTCGTGATTGAAGGGCCAATGACATTGCCGTCGCGGACCTCGACATCACCAGCGTGCAGCAGCAGGCGGACCGGAATCGGCTTCCCCTCCTGTTGATCGGGCGAGAAATCGAATTCGCCCTTGCGTCCGGCTTCCAGAGCGCTCTCGACGGTCTTCAACTCCGCGATCATGCGCGGACCGAATGCATCGAGCACGTTTCCGTCGAACAGATAGACCGACTCGCCGAGAATCTGCTGCATGCGCGCGGTCGCTTTGGCGTGATCGCCGACGGAAGGATCCTTCGCGACGTCGGCGATGAAGAGAATCGAGCTGCGCGCATTCGCCTGTTGCGACGCGGTCGTCGTCGGGACGCCGGACTTCGACACTTCCGACGCAAACTTCGCCGCCTCAGGATCCGCGCGGATGATCTCATCGATCATCGCACGCGTGTCTTTGTGTCGCTTGTATGGATCTTTGTACAACGCGCGACCGATCAGCCCAAGAACCGCGTTGTCGATGTTCGGGTTCGCCGCCTTAGGCGATGGCGGCTGCTCTTCGACGATTTTGCGCGCGATGTCGGCGGCGTTCTGCCCCTGGTAGGCGGCGCGGCCTGTGGCGGCTTCGTAGAAAACGAGACCGAGCGAAAAGATGTCGGTCTGCGCCGTCGCGGGCTGATTCGAAATCTGCTCCGGCGCCATGTACGCAACCGCTTTGGCGTCCTGGCCTCGCTGCTGATATGCGGACGGCTGACCGGCGCGAACCAGAAGATTGCTGAGATTCAATCCCGCGACTCGCACCTGGCCGACCTCGGTCACGAGGATCGAATCGCCTCCGATGTTGCCGTGCACGAGGTTCTTCGCGTGCAGCAGCTTCACGGCATCGATGGCCTGATACGCGATCCGGAAAAAGTTCTTGCGATCGAGCGGCCGATTCTTCACGACCGCCGAGATGGCGTATCCCTCCACCCAATCCATCACCAGGATGAGCGCCTCGCCCGCCGCGGCCACCTCGAGGATATTGACGAGCGCGCTGTGATAAATCGCCGCCGCCAGCCGCACGTCGCGCACCAGCGACTCGCGCCGTCCCGGGTCCTTCGGAAGCTGTTTCGAGAGGACCTTGATCGCGACCTTTTTGCCGTTCCTGGTGTCCTGCGACCGCCAGACCGCGGTGCTCACGCGCTCGCCGAGTTTGTAAGTGAGCAGAGTGCTGCCCGGGGCGAATGGATCGGGCGCGGCCATGCAACGATTATATTTGAGTCACTGCTCGTTCGGCGCGAGATGCACGAGTTCGGTTCCGCTTTCGACCGTTTGACCCGCTTCGACATAGAGCGCCTCGACAACGCCGTCGGCGGGAGCCTGGATGTCGTTCTCCATCTTCATGGCCTCCAGGACGAGCAGCGACGTGCCTTTTTGGACAGAATCGCCTTTCTTGACCGACACCCGCACGATCCGGCCGGGCATCATCGCTCGGATGATGCCGCCTCCGCCGACCTCGTCCTCGCGGCCCTTCCGCTTGAGTGACAGCGGATCGGTGATCTCGACATGAATCGTCGAATCGGGAAGGCTGATCTGATGCATGTTTCCTTCGCGATCGTGGACGATCGAAAACTGCGTTCCATCTTCGAGCCGCAGCGATCGCACGTAAGGGCCGGCGTTGACGAGGTCCGCGACCAGCCAGCGGTCGCCGAGGCGGACGCGATAGGCGTTGCCCTGGTGCTCCACTTCGATCGGAATCTCCTCACCGCCGTGACGCGCGATGAATCTCACGTCCGGTCCTTCAGCGCATCCAGTCGGGCGGCCTGCCGCCAGGCGGAATTCTCCTGATCGGGCAATTGAATGTGCTGCGATTCCTCGAATGCGAAGATTGCCGCCGCTGCGATCGCGGCATCGACGTCACCTTCCTCGCCGCGCTCGTGGGTCAGCTCCGCGAGATTGCGATCGATGAAGCCGGTGTCGAACTGCGCCTCGAGAAAGTCGGGATGATCCATCAGCGCCGTGAAAAACGGGATCGTCGTGTCGATGCCCTCGACGCGATATTCGATCAGCGCCCGCTTCATGCGCGCGATCGCTTCCGTGCGCGTCGCGGCATGACAGATCAGCTTCGACAGCATCGGATCGTAAAAGACGGGGACGCGATAGCCGGCGTAGACACCGTTGTCGTTGCGAACTCCGGGACCCTGCGGCAGATTGAGATAGCGAATCAACCCCGGTGATGGCGCAAAGCGCCGGATCGGATCCTCGGCGTAGATGCGGCATTCGATCGCGTGGCCGGCGGGTTTCATCTGCTCGCGACTGAGCGAGATTCTTTCTCCGCGCGCCACGCGGAGCTGTTCCTTCACGAGGTCGATGCCCCAGACCATTTCGGTGACGGGATGCTCCACCTGCAGACGCGTGTTCATCTCGAGAAAGTAGAACTCGCGATTCGGTCCCATGAGCATCTCGATCGTTCCGGCCGAGTAGTAGTTGACGGCTTTCGCTGCGCGAACGGCTGTCTCACCCAGCTTTCTTCGCAGCTCTTCGTCGACCATCGGCGACGGACATTCCTCGAGTACCTTCTGATGCCGGCGCTGCAGCGTGCACTCGCGCTCGCCGACGTCGATGATCGTTCCGTGCTGGTCGCCGAGGATCTGGACTTCGATGTGGCGCGGCGAGGCGACGAATTTTTCCGCGTACACGGCGCCGTCGCCGAAAAATGATTGCGCTTCGCTGGTCACGCGCTCGAACGCGGGCAACAAATCCTGTTCGCGTTCGACGAAGCGCAGGCCTTTGCCTCCCCCGCCCGCGCTGGCTTTCACCATGATCGGGAATCCGGTCTCGCGCGCGAAGGCGGCGATCTCATCGAACGAGCGGACTGCTTCGGTCAGCCCGGGAACCACCGGGACGCCGGCCGCTTTCATGCGCTGCCGCGATTCGGTCTTCGAACCCATCGCGTCGATCGATTCCGGCGACGGTCCGATGAACGTGATCTTTTCATCGCGACAGGCGCGCGCGAACGCGGCGTTCTCGGCAAGGAAACCGTAGCCGGGATGAATGGCATCGGCGCCGGTTTTCTTCGCGGCGTCGAGGATGCGATCGATGCGGAGATAGCTCTCGCGCGACGGTGGAGGGCCGATCGGCATCGCCTGATCGGCGTAGATGACGTGCAGCGCGGCGCGGTCGGCATCGGAGTAAACCGCCACCGTCGAGTAACCGAGCTCGCGGCACGCGCGAATCACGCGGACCGCGATCTCGCCGCGATTGGCAATCAAAACCTTCACGGCGCGCCATTGTATGATGCGCCCCATGGCGACCGAGCCGGTCAAGGATCAGAGGCATCAGATTCTGTCGGGAGTTGTCGACACGCTCCTGCGCGACCTCAGGCAGGGAAATGGCGATCGCGACCGGCGGCGTCAGGTCGAAGAGTGGATGCGCACGCTGGCCGAGAAGTATCCCGAGTTCAAGATCGAAGTCGGGCTTCGCGACTACTACCTCGCGGAGGCCGATCGGCTGCGCGGCGAATTCGAAAAAACCACCGACCTCACCGAACGCCTGTCCCTCGGCCGCAACATCGAATCGTTTCTGGATCGCGCCGCCGACTACGAGCGCCGCATCGGCGATCGGTGAAGCAGCGCCTTCGCATCGCGCTCGTCGCGATCGCGGTCGGATTCGCGATCTCCTTTCCGCTTCGCATCGAGTCGTACGTTCTGTCGGTCGGCTTGACGCTGGTGCTGTGTGCTCCGGCGATCGTGGTCGCGTTGATCGCGATTCGACATCGCAACACGACGCTCGGGGCCGCCAGCCTGCTCGCCCTCGGATGCGCCCTGTGCCTGCGTCTCGTCGCGAGTCATCTGATGTTCTGGCTCGCGTTTCAGAACCGAATCGACCTGTGGGCGCCAGTCGTCATCTGTTTGCCGGCGGCGGCGTTTTTCTTCGTTCGGCCGATCGCCGGAGTCAGGCCAGCGACGGTCATCGCAGGCGCGGCGCAGGCGTGGTGGTTCTGCCACACGTTTACGGATTTCCTCTACTACAACGGCAACGCGGTGCAGACGACGCTTGCGATCGCGAGTGCTCTTTTCCTGATCGCGGTCGTCAAGCCCGCGGCATTTCGATGGCAGTTTGTCTGGAGCACGATCGAGCCGGCGTGCGTCATCCTGATCGGATGGCTCAGCTCAGTGCCGTTCTACAAGATCCACACCCAGAACATGCGGATCTCCGACCTCGAGATGCAGATGTTCTCGGTCGCGTTGCCGTGTGCGATTGTGGGATTGATTTGGAGCGGGACGACGCGTCACCGCGCCAGCGCCCGGCCGCCCGCCCGGTCGGGATGTTAGGACGTTGGGATGTTGGTTATGCCGATGCTGGTCCGCTGGACTCGCCTAACATCCCATCATCCCAACTTCCTAACCGGCCGTGCGGGAGGTGGTGCCCAAGGCCGGACTCGAACCGGCACGGCTTTCGCCACACGCCCCTCAAACGTGCGCGTCTACCAATTCCGCCACTTGGGCAATGAACTATCGCTTCGCCGGCGCGGTCGGAGCCGGCCGGTTGCTCATCACTGACGATCGCGGACGGCCCATCAGCACCGCCAGCGCCATCGAGGTGATGACAAATAGTATGAAAAATGTGGTCGTTAATTTGTGCAAAAGCGTCGTCGCGCCGCGTGCGCCGAACGCCGTCTGCGAGCCGCCTCCACCGAACGCGCCGGCGAGGTCGGCGCCCTTCCCCTGCTGGACAAGTACGACCAGGATCAGAAAGATGCTG
>DATBSF010000216.1:0-11234 GCA_036559905.1 Thermoanaerobaculia bacterium
CGACCCCTCGAGCGTCGCGATTTTCAGCTTGCCTTTAAATTCAGTGCCGGTCGTGGCGGCCTGCGTCGATCCGAACGACGACGGTGTCTCATCCGACTTTGAGGTTCGATAACTGCCGTTGAGGAGCAACGAGCCCAGCGGCGTGAACGTCGCCTTGCCGAACCAGTCGGTCCGGTCGAGCTTGTACTGCGGCAGATCGCCGTAGACGTTTGCCTGGTTGTCTTTCTTGAACTGCGGACGGTAATAGGAGCCGTAGAAATACAGGCGGTCGCGCAGGATCGGGCCGCCGGCGTTTACGTTCGCCCATGAGCGGTTCTGTTGATAAGTCAGGATCTGCGATCCGGTCTGGTTCGCGACGAAGTTCTTGTTCAGGACCTCGTAGCCGGCCTCGCCGGACCACTTGTTCGTTCCCGACTTCGTGACGGTGTCGATCTGGAAGCCGCCAGCGCGATCGAAGTCCGTCGCCTTCGCGCCGCCGCGAAGGACAGTGACCTGCGCGATGTCGTGATTGTTCGGATCGGAAGACCCGGCATTCAGAACGCCGAACAGCGGCATCGTGATGTTCACGCCGTCGAACAGGTAGACGTTGTCCTGACCGCTCGCACCGGCGCTCGGGCCGCGGACCGTGTCGGGGTTGTACATGACGCCGGGGATGAGTTTCTGAAGGTCGCTGTAGTTCTGCGTGATGGGCAGCTGCCGGATCTGATCGCTCGTCAAGCCGCTCTGCAGCGCCGTCGACTCTTTGTCGACCAGCGTGGCGGCGGCCGTCACGGTGATGGTCTCCGCCACCCCCTGGAGTCCGAGCTTCACGTCGGCGACGGTGTTCTGCGAAAGAATGACAGTCGCCTTTCGATTGACTGTCTGCATCCCGGCAAGACTGAAGGTGACGGTGTAGTCGCCGGGGATGAGAGCGGGCAGACGATAGTCGCCGGCCCCGTCCGTCACGGTGACGCGGGGCTGGGGCAGGACATTCGAACGCCCTTCGACGGTCACGCCGGGCAGCGCCGATCCATCGGTGGCCGTCACCCGGCCGCTAATCGAGCCGGTCTGCTGAGCGAAAATTGTTGAACAGCACAACAACGCAAACACCAAAACCCAAAGTGAGGAACGGAGCCGCATTGATCTCTCCTTCTGCTGTGAACCGCGAATTGGCGCGGATTTTACACCCAGTCAGGAGAGCGGCCATTCCAACTCGCCTAGGAAGCGCTCGTCTTCGCGCCATCTTTCATGAACTGCTACATGAAGGTCGAGAAAGACTTTCGCGCCCAGGATGGACTCCAGCTCGATGCGCGCCTCGGTGCCAATGCGCTTGACCATGTCCGCGCCCTTGCCGATCACGATCGGTTTCTGCGATTCGCGCTCGACGACGATGGTCGCGTAGATCTTGATCAGATTCTTCTCTTCATCCTCTTCCCAACGATCGACGGAGACCGCCGTTGTGTACGGCAATTCATCGGCGGTGTGCTGCAGGACTTTCTCGCGCACGATCTCCGCCGCAAAAAACCTTTCCGGCTGCGTCGTGTACTCCTCGGATGGATACATCGGCTCGCCCGGTGCGACGATCTTGAAGAGAAGGTCGATCAACTCCGGAACGCCGTCACCTTTGGTTGCGGAGATCGGGACGATCTCGTCGAACAGCTTCGTCTCCGAATATTGCTGGATGATCGGCAGCAGTTTGTTTTTTTTCAGCTGATCGATCTTGTTGAGGATCGCGATTCGCTTGCCTTTCGCAACATCGCGCAGGAGCTCGACGACGAACTGGTCGCCTTTTCCAAACGGCTCGGTCGCATCGACGATCAGCGCGACCACGTCGGCGTCCGCGAGACTCGTTCGCACGTGATCCATCATCCGGACATTGAGTTTGTGCAACGGCTTGTGAATTCCGGGCGTGTCGAGAAACGCGATCTGACCGCGCGGCTCGTTCAGGATTCCGACGATGCGATTGCGCGTCGTCTGCGGCTTGGAGGAGACGATGGAGACTTTCTGGCCGAGGATGCGGTTGAGCAGCGTCGACTTGCCGGCGTTGGGGCGGCCGACGAGGGCCACGACGCCCATTTTTTTTAGTTTATCCGGCATCGGTAGTGCCTCTCGCTCCGGGCAGAACAAGGCAGACGGCAGAAGGCAGAGGGCAGAAGTTCCGCGACCCCGGTCTCCTTCTGCTTTCTGCCCCCTGCCTTCTGCCCCTTATGCCCGCTGTTCTTCTTCGATTTCCTGCCATTCGGGGTCCCGCGTGACCTTCACGCGATAGATGCGGCGGCGATCGGCGCGGTCGACCACGAAGCGGTAGCCGTTCTTCGAGATCATCACCCCGGTTTTCGGAACGCGGCCGAGGGTCGTGAAGATCATTCCGGCAACGGTCTCGTAGTCCTCGCCAGCAAAATCGGCGTCGAGCATTTCTTCCAAAGTGTCGACCGGAAGCAAGCCGCTCACCAGGTACTCATCATTTCCGAGGTCGACCACCGTCGCTTCCACTTCTTCGTGCTCGTCCGCGATCTCGCCGACGATGTCCTCCACGATGTCTTCGATGGTGATCAATCCGGCAGTTCCACCGAATTCGTCGACGACGATCGCGAGCTGCATGTGTTCACTCTGAAACTCGCGCAACAGCTCGGAGACCTTTTTCGATTCGGGCACGAAATACGGCGGCCGTGCGAGCTCAACAACCGTCTTGGTCTCCTTCTTCACGATCGCTTCGAAGACATCTTTCATGTGCACGACTCCGCTGATCGCGTCGATCGTTTCCTGAAAGATCGGGATGCGCGAATACTTCGATTCACTGAACAGTCTCGCCAGCTCGTCGATCGACTTGTGTGCCTCGAACGCCAGCATGTCGATTCGCGGCGTCATGAGCTCGCGCGCCATCCGATCGCCAAACTCGACGACCGACGCAATCATCTTTCCTTCGCTCGGCTCGAGGATGCCCTCCTCTTCGCCGACATCGATGAACGCCTGGACCTCTTCATCCGTGACGGCGGTCTCGGTGTCGGCCTCCTCTTCTTCCTGCCTGTCGAGTCGCGCGAACATGCGTCGCATCGGAAAGAGGACGGGCCAGAAGAGATAGTAGAAAAAATGCGAGAACGGGATCATGTGCTTGAGCGCGAGCTCGCTGATGTCGTCGGGCACGAGCGCGAGGGCAAACTTCCAGAGCACGGCGACAACCAGCCAGGTAGCGGCTGCCGTTGCGACCGCGCGTCCGACGTCGCCCGGTTGCAGAACCATCACCGAACAACCGAAAGCCAGTACCAGCGCGATCTGTAGAAGCGCACCGCTCATGAGTTGCAGGTTTCGCGGATCGTAAGAGAACCAGCGGCTTGCCCGTTCGACGTCCGGATCGCCGCTCCAACGCCGCAGTGTCACGGGGCTGACCTGCTGCGCGAAGTGACGGATAGCGTCGAAGAGGAGGTAAAAGACGCCGCATACGACGGTCGCGGCAATCCATTCTGCGTGCGAGAGGCTACTTCCCATTGGGCGTGGGGCGGAATTCTATCAACTGAGGAAGAGCGCAAGTACGGAAACAACAAGTGCTGATTTCATCAGGACTTCCGACTGATGATGCAGCTTTCCGAACGCGGCCGCGTCCGCTCGTTTTCGTTGCATGGCGGGTTCGAGGTAGGCGATTTCGTAGAGAACAGTCATCGCCAAAAGGGCGATGGCGGCCCATCGAATCGCGATCCAGGGGCTCGTCGCATTGCGTTCCCAGCCGATGTATTTGGCCGACGCGCCGGTGATGATCAGCGCGATCGCGAGGACTCTGAGGCGTGAGAATCGCCGCAGCGTCGGTCCGAAAATCGCACCTGCTTCAGCGCGCGGCAGCGCCTTGAAGAGCGCCGGTGCTACCAGGGCCCCCAGAACGACGCTGCCGCCGATCCAGAGGGCGAGGCCGATTTGATACAGGAAATTGATCGTGAGGTACGACCAGTTTGGCATACTGAAGGCTAACAGGTAATGAGCGCACTTCACGCACTGCTTCTGATCACGGCGTTATCGAGACCGACCAACACTCTCGTTCTGCGGACAGGCGAAAAGATCGCGATCGACGCGCCCTTTCGCGTCGATGGCGCACAGGTCGTTTTCCGATCGGCTGGTGCGCTGTACACGATTCCAACCATCGAAGTCGACCTCGAGGAGAGTCGTGCCGAGGGAAACCCGATACGCATTCAGGCCGAGACGCGCGGCCCCAGGCTGCGCGTGAGCGCCGAGGAACGTGATCGGTTGCTGCGCGAGCTGGAGGAGAACCATTCCGGCACCGCCACGCCGATGACGGCCGTGAACACGCTGCCCACACCCACTCCCGCCGAGCGCGCGCAGATGAGTGAGGAAGAATGGTCGTGGAGAAACCGTGTGCGTGCGTATGAAGAGCAGATTCTCCGCGCGCAGGAAGATTTGAATCTGTTGCAGGACAAGGCCGAATCCCTCAAATCCCACATCGCCGGCCTCCTTTCCCTCGGTTACAAGCCGAGCCAGTTCACGTACGACTCGACGCAGCTGGCATACACCCTCGAACAGATTCCGCGCGCCGAGCTCGAAGTGCAGCGCTCGCAGCGCGTCTACGATCGGTTCCGCGATGATGCGCGCAAGCAGGGCGTGGCGCCCGGCTGGCTGCGTTAGGGTTCCGCTCCGAACGTCTCCACGATCAGGTTCGATGTGTCGACGCCATTCGCGCGCAGCGCCGATTGCACGCGCGCGAGGAAACCATCGAAGCCGGCGGCCATCTTCACGGAGCTCTCCAGCACTTTGCGATTGCGCGCAATCAGCGTCTCGATCTTGCCGCTCTCATGAATGATTGCGCCATCGCGCGCCAGCGGATCGAAATCGCCGGCGTACAGAATGTGGCGCTGATCGGGCTCGTAGAGAACTGTAATCCTGCGTTTATCGCCGACCGCCAGCATGTGCAACACGATGCTGCGCACAGGTGCGATCCCGGTATCGCCCGCGAGAAACGTCACCGGCCGCGGGTCCCCCTCGGGAAGCACGAAATCGCCGAAGGGACCGTCGACCGAGACGCTCGCCCCGGGCTGGAGTCGCTTGAGCGCCTCGCCGCCCTTCCCCGCGCCGACGCGCACGCAGAGCTGCACAGCCTCCGGACGCTGCGGTGCTGATGCGATCGTATATGCGCGCGAAACGCCTTCCGGAAAACCGAAGTTGACCCATTGGCCCGGCTCGAAACGGAAGTCCTGATCGTTGAACGCAACCGTCAGTTGCACCACCGACGGCGCAAGCTCTTCGATTTCAGTGACGGTCGCGGCGTGTTCCGGCATGCTGCGGAACGTTTACCACATCCCGGCCCTGGCGAGTTTCTGAATCTTCCTCACGATCCGATCGCGTTTGAATCCGCGCAGGCGGTCGACGAAGAGCTTGCCGTCGAGATGATCGATCTCATGCGACAACGCGCGCGCCATCAGCCCTTCGCCCCACAAATCGCGCGGCTCACCGTTGCGATCGAGAAATCGCGCGTGCACGCGCTCCGGCCGGATGACAATCTCGGTCATGTCGGGGATCGAGAGGCAGCCCTCGTCTTCGGTGAGTTTTCCCTGCTCTTCGTCGATCTCGGGATTGACGAGGACGTGCAGCTCGCCTTTACGCTTGCCGACCGATAGATCGATGACCGCAACCCGCTTGCTGACGCCGACCTGATTGGCGGCCAGACCGATTCCTGGCGCCGCGTACATCGTGTCGACCATATCGTCGATCAGCTTCTGCAGCGATTCGTCGAATGTGGTGATTGGCTCGGTACGGCGGCGCAGGACTTCGTCGCCGTATTTGCGGATCGGCAGGATGGCCAATCAGCTGCCCCGTTTTTTGAGGCTCTCGATCATCGCTTCGACGGTGTGCTTCGCGCGCTTTTTGTAGAACTCGTCGAGGACCTTGCGGATGCCGGGATATTTTCCGAGCGCGTTGTCGAGCTTTTCCTTGTCGAGCCGCAGCAGCTCGGTCGGCTGTGACGCGGTGATTGTCGCGGTGCGCGGTTTTCCAGTCAGCACGCTCACTTCGCCGAAGAAATCGCCTTCGCCGAGCTTCGCGAGATAGACGCTGCCCTTCTGACCGCGCGTGTAGACCTTTACCTCGCCGGTCGAGATGACGTACATCGACGAGCCGGACTCCCCTTCCGTGATGATGATGTCTCCCTCGCGATGCTGCTCGAGGTCCATCTCTTTGACGAGCGCGGCACGCTCTTCAGCATTCAGCACTTCGAAGAGAGGGCTCGATGGAAGCGGCCGGCTGAACATCGGCTCGCCTTTACCGGCAGTTCCAGCCGCGGGGGCGGCGGCGCCAGAGGATTCGCGCGCCTTCTCCGCCTTCTTGCGGACGGCGATCGCCTGCACGGTCAGTCCGTTGTCGTCGTAGTACTTGGCGGTGTGCTCGTACTGCGCGAGCGCCTCTTCGTAATTGCCGTTGCCGGCGAGCGCATCGGCGTACTGCAAACGGGCTCGCGGATTGCTCGGATATCTGTCGACGTCTTCCTTGAGAAGAGGGATCGCCTTCGCGTACTCCTTCCGCGCGAGGAGGTTTGCTCCGCTGGTCTCTTCAGCCATGCGTCGTTATTGTACTTGCTCGGTTCTTAGTTCTTGGTTCTTGGTTCTTGGTTCCTGGTTCACAAGGGCGGCTACCAAGAACCAGGAACCAGGAACCAAGAACTAATAACGAATCCGCTGCAGTTCCTGCTTCGCGGAGCTTGCGGGCGTGGAGTATGGATACTTCTGGATGCACTCCTCGAAGGTCTTGCGCGCCATGCCGAGGTCGCCGGTTTTCTCGAAGGTGACACCGAGCTTGAACATCGCGTCAGGCGCCTTGTTCTCCGTCGCGAAATCCTTCGTCACGCGCTCGTAGAATCGCATCGCGTTCGGATAATCGTGCGCCGCGAAATACGTCTCGCCGATCCAGAACAGCGCGTTGTCGGCGAGTTGACCGGTTGGATCGCCATCGAAGACCTGCTGAAACAACGCGCGCGCGTCGGAATACTTGTTTTGCGCATAGAGAGTCAGCGCGCGGCGATAGGTTTCCGCAACGTCGGCGGTGCGGATCGCTGCCGGGCGGGCTGACGATGAGGATGGCGCTGGCACGATTGCCGGCGCTCCACTTTCGAGTTTCGCGATGCGCGCGTTGAGGACGTCGAGGCGATCGAGCAGCTCGGTCATCGACGTCTGAAGATTGGATAGTTGTGCGTCGACGGATGGGGACGTGGACGGTTGCGCTGGTGGGACGAAGCTCGGCTCTTCGACCTTCGGCTGCGACGACGCACACGACGCAAGCAGCAGAGCGAGGCCGAGGAGACGCTTCATGCGGTCTTCATCTGATCGAGCCGGCGCTTGGCCTTGTCGGCGTATTCGCTCTTCGGAAACTCCGAAATCACGCGCTCGAAGTACAGCCGCGCCTCAGCTTTTCTGCCCATTCCGGCGAGCGCGGTGCCGAGGTCGAAGAAGACGGCGTCGCGCTCACGGTAATTCGGGTAGGTGTCGACGATGTAGTTGAGGCGCTGAACCGCGGAGATGTAGCTGCCGCGCTTGATGTAGAAGCGCGCCACGATGTGCTCGTGCTTCGCGAGCCGATCGAGCGCGTCCTGCAGCCGTTTGTCGGCTTCCGGACGCAGTGCGCTGTTCGGGAAGGTGTGGATCATGTCGTTGAACTTTTCCACCGCTTCCCGCGTCTTCTGCTGATCGCGGTCCGGTTTCTCCATCTGCTTGTACGCGACCATCGCGATCTGCAGCATGGCGTAGTCGGCGCGGTCACTTCCCGGATAGCGATTGATGAAGTCGCGGTACTTGTATTGCGCCTCCACCAGGTTTATCGCATCGCCCTGCGCGTAATACGTGTCACCGACGCGCAGAAGCGCGCGACGTCCAAGCGGGTCGTTCGGATTGTTTTCGTAGATGTAGCTGTAGTACGTCCGCGCCTTCGGATAGCGCTTCTTTGCGAACTGCTCTTCTCCGCGGTCGAAGAGCTGCTCTTTGGTCAGCTTCGTCATCTCGGGATCGACGGACGACCGGATCGGACGCGAAGCGCCGTGTTTGCAGGCCGCGAGCGAAAGCGCCATCGCTGCCATTAGGATCATTCCAGTTCGTTTCAATTGATTTACACCTTCAATGTAGTAACAGCGGCGCGGATCGACTCCATTGCCGCTGTCCGGTCGTGATGCCCGAAGACTGCCGATCCCGCCACCAGGATGTTTGCGCCCGCAGAAACCACCACCGGCGCAGTCCGGGTGTCGATACCGCCGTCGACCTCGATTTCCACGGGAAGTCCGCGTTCGCGGATCATCTGCGCAATATGACGGATCTTGGGCACAACAGGTTCGATGAAGCGCTGACCGCCGAAACCTGGGTTGACGGTCATCACCAGGACGTAGTCGCAGAACTCGATGGAGGTGGTCAGTGATTCCGCCGGGGTTGCGGGATTAATGGCGATCCCAGCCTTGGCGCCTCCGTCACGGATCATTTGCATCGCCCGCTGGAGGTGCGGCTCGGCCTCCTGATGGATCGAGATCATGTCGGCGCCGGCGTCGAGGAAGCGGTCGATGAAGAGCTGCGGGTTCTCGATCATCAGGTGGCAATCGAACGTCAGTTTGCTGACGGCACGACACGCTTTGATGATTCCGGGTCCCATCGTGATGTTCGGCACGAAATGGCCGTCCATGACGTCGAGATGGAGGATGTCGGCGGATTTCTCGACAGTCGCGATCTCTTCTGCAAGCTTCGCGAAGTTGGCTGACAGCAGTGATGGCGCGATTTTGATGCTCATTAACCTGGCGGAGTCTGCTCGACGATCGCAGACTCCTCCTGACGGCTGACGACGATTGTGATCGGATCTCGCGCGCTCACCGGCGCGCCACGAAGCGGGAACTGCCGGATGATTATGCCATCGCGGATTCCCGGGTAAGCCTCGAATTTCACGGTCGACACGATCAAACCGTGCGCTTCGAGATAGGGCCGGATCTTCTCGAGAGGCCGGTCGATGAGGTCGGGCATGATGAAAGTCGGGGGCGGTGTCGCGACTCCGACCAGCAGCGAGACCGGGGTCTGCGCCGCGACCACCGTTCCTTTCGGCGGATCGGCGGCCAGGATTCCCTGTTCTCCCCCGGCGTCGACGTAGGTCATGCTGCCGGACTTCAGATTCTGCTGACCGAGGCGAAGGACGGCGGTGCCGGCGCGCTCACCGCTGAAGTCAGGAACGCGCAAGACCAACGGTCCGGTGCTCAACTCTACCTGGATGGTCGTGCCGCGCTTGACGAGGTTCGTTGCGCCGGGGGCGCGGTTCTGCCACACGATGTTTCCGGCAGCGACCTTGTCGGACTCGCGGCGATGCTCGCTGTCGACGAGCAGCGTGATTCCGAGATCGGAGCAGATCGCTTTGGCGTCATCGACCGACTTTCCGATCAGATTCGGCGTCGAAACCGATTTGCCTCGAATGAAAAACGTGAACCAGATGTAGCTGCTGAACCCGAAAAGAAGGACCGCCAGACACGCGAAGAGAACGTTTGTCAGGCAGCCGGACTTCATCGCTGCTCGGGTCGCTCGCTTTTCTGACGCTCGGCTTTGTACTCCGCCTCGTCGTATTTGCGGTCGCGGGTGCGAACGATGTAGAGCGGGATGAGCGCTTCCTTCCAAGCATCCTCGACGCGTTCCGCGAAGACGAAGCTGAGTCCTTCCTTCACGTCCGGCGGTACTTCGGTCAGATCTTTGCGGTTTCCTTCGGGAAGCACGATGGTTTTGATGTTGGCGCGCTGCGCGGCCATGATCTTCTCTTTGATGCCGCCGACGGAGAGAACCTTTCCGCGCAGCGTGATCTCGCCCGTCATCGCGACGTCATGCCTTACCGGCCGCTCGCCCATCACCGACGCGATGCAGGTCGCAATCGCGACGCCCGCCGATGGTCCGTCTTTCGGAATCGCGCCTGCCGGGAAATGGATGTGAATGTCGTACTCGGTGAAATTGCGATCCTCGATCTCGAGATCGGCGGCCTTCGATCGGACATACGAATACGCAGCGGTTACCGATTCGCGCATGACGTCGCCGAGCTGGCCGGTGACGGTCGTGCGGCCGCTGCCCGACATTCGCGTGGCCTCGATGAACATGATCTCGCCGCCGAACTGCGTCCAGGCGAGTCCGGTGGTAACGCCGATTTCGGGATGGCGCTCGGCGAATTCGTGCTCGTATGACGGCAGACCGAGGTAGGCCTCGAGGTCCTTCGCCTCGACCACGTAGTTTTGCGGCTGGCCATCGCCGCCGGCGACTTTGCGCGCGATCTTGCGCATCGCAGTCGCCAGCTTGCGTTCCAGATTGCGCACTCCCGCCTCGGCCGTGTAATCGCGGATGACGCCGAGGATCGCATCATCGGCGATGGCGAACTGCTGGGCGGTCAGGCCGTGATTGTCGAGAAGCTCCGGGATCAGATGCTTCTTCGCGATCTGCACCTTCTCGATTTCGGTGTAACCCGAGAGCCGGATGACCTCCATGCGGTCGCGGAGCGGCGTCGGGATCGTGTCGAGGACATTGGCAGTGCAGATGAATAATGTATGCGATAAATCGTACGGAATTTCGAGGTAGCGGTCGACGAAAGCGTGATTCTGTTTCGGATCGAGCACTTCCAGCAGCGCCGATGCCGGATCGCCGCGATAGTCTTTTCCGATCTTGTCGATCTCGTCGATCATGATCAGCGGGTTGTTCACGGCGACCTGCGTGTAGCTCTGGATGAGTTTTCCCGGCATCGCGCCGATGTAGGTCTTGCGATGGCCGCGAATCTCGGATTCGTCGGTGACGCCGCCGACCGCCATCCTCACGAACTTTCTTCCGAGCGCATCGGCGATCGCCGCGCCGAGCGATGTCTTGCCGACACCCGGCGGTCCGACGAAGCAAAGGATCGGTCCTTTGAGGTCGCCCTTCAGTTTCATCACCGCGAGGAACTCGAGGACGCGCTCTTTGACTTTGTCCAGCGCGTGATGCCGGTCGTCGAGAATCTTCTCCGCCTTCACGAGATCGAGCTGATCCTCGGTCTTCTCAGTCCAGGGAACCTGCATGACTGTGTCGAGATGTCCGCGCAGGACCGCATAGTCCGACGATGATGGCGAGAGCTGCGAAAGACGATTCACTTCCCGCCGGAGTTGCGACTTGTAGTCTTCCCCGATCGGCAATGCTTCGATACGATCGCGATAGTTGTCCGCTTCCCGCTCGCCAGGATTGCTGTCGCCCAGCTCGTCCTGGATGACGCGGAGCTGCTCGCGCAGATAGCTCTCGCGTTCG
>DATBSF010000217.1:0-10609 GCA_036559905.1 Thermoanaerobaculia bacterium
AAACGCAGCGGAGATTCAGGCGCTTCGCGACAGCTACGCTTCGCTCACGCAACGCGAGCGCCAGGTCATGGAGCTCGTGGTCGCCGGCCTGTTGAACAAACAGGTCGGCAATGGTCTCGGCATCAGCGAGATCACCGTCAAAGTGCATCGCGGCAAGGTCATGCAGAAGATGAAGGCGGCCTCGCTTGCGCAGCTCGTTGCGATCGCCGCAAGACTCGGCATCGGACCCGCGGCCAAACTCTGACTTTCGCCACTTCTTTCGGATGTGAGACACAACGTGCTGGCCAAACCGCAATGAAACGCTGTCCGTGGGTCAATGTCGACAATGCGCTCATGCTCGAGTATCACGATCGGGAATGGGGAGTTCCGGCACATGACGACCGCAGACATTTCGAGTTCCTCGTTCTCGAAGCGGCGCAGGCGGGACTGAGCTGGTCGATCGTGCTCAATAAGCGCGAGGGCTACCGTCGCGCATTCAGCGAGTTTGATCCGAAGAAGGTCGCGCGATACTCCGAAGCGAAAATCGAGAAGCTGACGGCGGATGCGGGCATCATCCGCAACCGGTTGAAGATTGCCTCTGCCGTGAAAAACGCACGCGCGTTTCTGAAGGTGCAGGAAGAATTCGGCAGCTTCGACGTGTACTCCTGGCAGTTTGTGAAGGGCCGGCCGCGGCAGAATCGATGGCGCTCTATGCGCGACATTCCTGCCACGACCGCGGAGTCGGACGCATTCAGCCGCGACCTCAAGCGCCGCGGGTTCAGCTTCGTCGGATCGACCGTGATCTACGCGCACATGCAGGCGGTCGGCATGGTCAACGATCACAGCGTCGATTGTTTTCGATATCCCGAGGTGCGCCGGCTCGGCATCTCACCCATGTGAATTCGCACCGATCTGCATCGAGCTGACCATCGTGTGCAGAACGTTGCGATAAGTATCTGCATCTTTCTCCGGCGTCACGAAGAGGAGATAGCCGAGGTCGATGTCAGAGAGTTGCCGCGTCACGACAGTCACGCGCTCACTGATCCCGGTCGCCGGATTCGTGCCCCGAAGCGTCGCCGCCAGAGCCGGGGCGCCCGACACCTGCATCATCTTCGCGCCGCGGCTGACGACCTGAAGATACGGACTGCTCTTTTCGATCGCGCCGATCAAGTCCTGCGTCGCCGATTGCAGCGTGACTCCGGCTCCGCTTTTCTCGATGGGGTCGTAGTGACTGATGATTGCGCCATAGATCACTTCGGAGTTTTCATCGACTTGCCTGACGCCCTCGGGCGGTGCGATGGTCACGCCGGAGCTCGATTCATACACCTTCCAATTCGAAGGATAAGAAACGCGATAGAGGCCGCTCCGGCTCGCGTACGCACTGAGCGTGCTCGAAGGCGCTGGAGCGTTGACGGACACTGGTTGCACCGATTTCCGTCCGCGCGACGACTTCGAGGAGCTCGCTGACGCTTGCTCGATCTGACCCGTCGTTCGCGCCGGACCGAAAGTACTCATCCGGGCCTGAATGCTTTTCAACTGCTGCACGTTTTGCGTCGGCGTGTCGCTGACCTGCAGCAGCCTGGCTTCCTTTTGAATGCGCGCGATGCGATCGGGCGGCGCGGGATGGTCGGAGGCGAAGTTCGTCCTCTTCGACGGATCGGCCTTTTCGAGCAACCTGTAGAAATTCACCATGTCGACCGGCGCGTACCCCGCCGCCGCGAGGATCTGCGAGCCCCGAATGTCGGCATCCATTTCGTTCTCGCGGCTGTTCTTGAGAAAGACGGCGTTGAGTCCGGCTCCTCCGATCCGATCGAGGATGAGCCCGCGCAACAGACCGGCTTTCCCGATTGTGATTCCCGTCAGGATCGTGAGCCCTCCATTTGCGATGAAGGCTTTCGAAGCCTGATGCGTTCCGTGACGCAGCGCGACGTGCGAGACCTCGTGCGCCATGACGCCGGCCACTTCTCCTTCGTTGTGCGCGTTGTCCAGCACTCCTCGGTTCACGTAGACGAAGCCGCCAGGCAGCGCGAACGCGTTGATGTCGGAAGCGTTCACGACCTTGAAGTGGTAGTGGTATGCATATCCGCCCGCCTTGGCAGCGAGACGCTGACCGATCCGCTCGACGTACGCGGTGATCGCGGCATCGTTGAGGATCGGAAGCTGCTGCTCCGCCTTGACCGCAGACTGCTGACCGACTTCGATGTCTTGTTCAGGTGTAAAGAGATTGAACCCTGGTTGGAGTCTCGTTTGCGCGTTCGCACTGATTCCCACGAACAGGATCGTGATCAGAAAAAGAACACCCAGTTTCTTCATGTCGCCTCCTCGTGGCTATCGAGTTGCTCGCGGAACATAGGTCATCGATCGCGAGCTCACCACGCTCTTGCCGACGGCCGACGCGCGGTCCTCCTGTTCGCTGCGCGATGCGTAGAGACGGTCTCCGGCCACTGCGAACTCCCATCGCTCCTTCCGCACGTTTGACGCGCTCGCGACCACGACCGAGGCGGAGTAATTCGAGTCGCGCTCGGCCGCTACCGGAATGCCGCTGGGGTCCACCCACACGCGCAGCTCGATCACCGGTTCGTTCACGAATTTGCTGCGCGTACCGGCCAGCGTTGGCTTGACCTTGATGCGCAACAGCCTGGCCGGCTTCCCGCCGTGAGCGGCGGTGGTTTGGCTGATCAAGGTCGCGCCTTCCAGATTGTCGAGCAGCATCGCCGCGCCATCCAGCGCGTCGATGACGTCGAAGATCGTGAGCGCGACCATCGCCGTGCGCGTGGGCGTCGGATTGTCCGGGTCGCTCTTCTTGGCTTCCGCTTCGGCCTCGGCTGTTCGTAACGCGGTGGGCGGAATGCGAATCCAGAGGCCCTCGCGATTCGACTCGACTTCGAAGCTCGTCGAACCGCTGCGCGCCCCGGCCCCTTCCTGCGATTTTCCTTTCGCCTGCACTGATGCCGCGGCAGCGAAGGACGCGTCGGCAGGATATCGACTGAGTACCGAACGCAGGTCTGACAATCCATCTGCAGTCGCCGTCAGCGGCGCAACCAGAAGAAATGCGAGGCAGGCGCCAAGCCTGCCTCGCGGAGTTGCGGGATGCATTACGCCGTACCTCTTGCGAAGTTGTCGATCGCAGTCACCCCGCTCTTGATTCTCGACGCGATGACGATCCGCGAGATACCGGTCATCAGCACCGAGACGCCGACCAGTGTGCCGATTGCCCAGTAAGAGCTCGAAGGCCATCCGGCGAGAATTAGAATGGCGATGGCTGCGTCGGCAATGCCGTCGGCCAGAAACCATCCCCAGCCGGCGATTGGTCTCAACTGAAATGCGGTCGCAATGAGAAGCGCCGCCTGAACGAGGAACACGGAGCCGACGACAATCGTCAGCGCAGCAACACCTGAGATTGGAAAGAAAACCAGCGCGAGGCCGGTGAGGCCGTAGAGCAAGCTGGTCAGGAGCTTGAGAAAAAAGTGACCTGCGCCGGTTGACTGAAACGCGAAGATGAGTTGCGCGACGCCCACCAGGAACAGCGACCATCCGACGAAGATCGTCGTCACAGTCGCTGCAGCCATCGGATAGACGATCATGACGATGCCGATCGCGGCCGTCAGAACGCCCATCACGATGCTCCAAGTAGCGCGCTTGTTGATGTCGTCTGCCACAGTGGTTGTTGTCATGGAAGCCTCCTGATCAGACCGGGGTGTTCGCCAGGTCGCGGATCGCCTTGCCGGCGGTCGACGCCTTCTTCTTCAGGACCTGCGCTTTGGCGTGCTGCTGCTTCTCGAAGGCCTCACGCTTGTCCTTGGCCTTCTGCGTGCGGGCCTGAATCTTGGAATCGAGCTCGTCGATCTTGGCCTGCAGCTTCGCTTTCCGGTCCGCGCGCGATTGCGTCAGCTCGGCCTTGAAAAGGGCCCTGTCGGCCTTCATCGCCGCGACGTCTTCGCGATCGACGATGTCGTTCACTTCCTTGAGCGCGCGACGGAACACCAATCCGCCGAGTGCTTCTATCCGCGTGTCGACCGGAGTGGTCCAGTCTTCGTCGATCTCCGCGACCACCGCGTATCGGTTCGGCAGCAGGACTGCGCTGACGTCATCGATGAAGTCCGACCCGATACGGATGTTGTTGATATCGAAGCCCGCGCCGAGCGAGGCTCCTGCAGTTGCGCCGACCGCTGCCGCAGCCGGTCCGCCTAACGCGCCGACGACGGCGCCCAGCGAAGTCGCCAGGAGCGTGCCGATCGGGCCGGGATCGTCCTCCTGCTTCACGGTCACCGTGCCGTTCGCCTGTTTGGCGACCACCGCCCAGGCGTAAACGCCGATGCTCCCTTCCGAGTCGAGCGCCAGAAGCGCTTTCTTCCCTTCGTAAGCCTTTCCCTCGTTGTCAAAAACTGCTACCAACATGCGATCCATAATCTTTCCTCCTTTCATTCGTTGATGCCCCCAACGTATGACCGTGATGCTCGCCGCGCGATTGATCCTTCGTATAACGGCGAAGCCAGCGCTTCACGCAAGCCGACAATCTCGAGGAGAATCGATGATGTGGAGTACCTATACGAAAGGATCATGGCCCGTGCGCCTAGACTCGCCGAGTTTGTAGCCGTGGAGTTCGTGCGGCGCTGCCGCCGGACACGTGGGTGGATAACGTGGTCATCGAACTGGGAACGGAGGCCGCTGGGTGCGGCCGATGGTTTCGCTGATTTTTACGACCGGTGAACTTCTGTTCTAGCATTCACCTGAATGCCGACCAAGCGCGGAACCAACCTGGATGCGGAGATTGATGCTCTCTTTCGCCTTCCTCTCGCTGAATTCACCCCTGCTCGCAACGCGCTAGCGGCGCGGCTCAAGAAACTCGGTCGAGCGATCGACGCCGAGCGGGTGAAATCGCTGGCGAAACCGCCCGCGCCCGCGTGGGCCGTGAATCAGTTGTACTGGCAGAATCCGCGGGCGATCGAGCAGTTGATCGCTGTGACGGAGCGTGTTCGTAAGGTGCAGACCGGTCGGACCAAAAATGCCGATCTCCGCGAACTCCTCGATGAAAAGAAGCGGATGATGGCCGGGCTGATGGAGAAGGCATCGGCGATCCTGAGTACTGCTGGTCACGCCGCCTCGCCCGATGCCATGCGTCGCGTTTCGGGCACGCTCGAAGCGCTCGCCGTTTGGGGAAAAACCGAGGGGGCTCCGGAAGCCGGTCGTCTGACTTCCGATCTCGATCCGCCGGGATTCGAGGCGCTCGCCGCAGTCATGAGCGGATCGAAGATCGAATCCGCGCGGGTGCTGTCGTTCCGAGCGCCCAAAGCGGCCGAAGATCCTGCGGCTGCGCGCGCTCGTGCCCGCGACGCCGTGAAGTCGGCGGAGAAACTGCTGCGCGACGCGCGCCGCGAAGCCGAACGAACGCAAATCGCGCTGACGAAAGCCGACGCCCGCGCCGCCGCAGTCGAGAAACAAAAACAGGAGATCGACTCGCGCTACGCAGAAGCGAGAGACGAAGCGCGCGCGGCCTCGAACGAAGCGAAGAACGCCGCGCAGGCTGTCGCCGCCGCCGAACGGTCGCTGGCGAGGGCGAAGGAAGCTTTGGAGTAGGTGGAGCGCGCTGGTCATCGAATAGAATTCCCCGCACACCCCAACGGCTGAAGGAGGACTCCATGAGGTCAGTCGCCTCGCTTACGCTCGTTCTCTCCCTGCTCTTTCCTGCCGCGTCGATCGCGCAGAGCACGAAGGAGATTCAGAAACTCGAAAAAACGCTGGCCGGCGACCGGGACGTCTCCGCTCGCGCCGACGCCGCCTGGCAGCTCGGACAACTCGGCTCCACCGACTCAGTCCCCGCGCTCATCTCCGCGCTCGAGAACGACTCGTCGACAGCCGTGCGCGCGAACGCCGCCGCTTCGCTGTGGCATCTTGGCAGCGCGTCGAAGCCAGCGATTCCGGCTCTGACGAAAGCGCTCGACGATCCTTCGGGAGCTGTCGTCGGCAACGCGGCCGGCGCATTGATCAAACTCGGGACGCCGAAATCGAAACTCGTCCCGGCCTACCGCCGCCTCCTCACGCAGCCCCGTTGCGAAGATCGCGTCGTCGGCCTGGAAGCATTAGCCACGGAAGCGCCGGCGACCGAGTTGTTCGATGCCGCATGGGAGTGTTCGCAGCCTAACAAGAACATCGACTCGGACGTCACGCGCGACGCGCGCGAAGCGCTGCGCAAGATCGTCGGGCGGAAAGACAAGGCGCTCGCTCCGCACATCCTCGACATCCTGCGCAACCTCGGAACCCGCGACGGCTCGACGCTCATCCATGCGATCGGGAATTACGATCCGCCGTTGAAAGATGCGGCGCCAGTGCTCGCGTCGCTGCTCAGCTACCGCGACGAGAACATATCCGGATCCGCTGCGCACGCGCTCGGAAACATGAAGACGGCCGCGCTGCCCGTGCTGCCTGATCTGATGAACACCCTGGCTTCGCATTCACAAAATCAGACGCGCGAGGACGCCGCGAAAGCCATCGGCGAGATCGGACCAAAGGCATCCGCCGCCGTTCCCGCTCTGATGAAATCAGCGCAAAACGACAAGTGGCCCTCCGTTCGAAAAGCAGCGTTGACCGCGCTCGGTGAGATGGGGCCGGCTGCGAAAGAAGCGATTCCGATGCTGCGGGAAGCGCTCAAGAGTCCCGACGATTGGATGCGACTCGCTGCACGCAACGCGCTTTTCCGCGTCGAGCCGGACAGGAGAGAGGAAGTCGCCGATATCGCGGACCAACACCAGCTCGAGGAGAAAGGCATTCTGTGGGAAGACCTCTCGCAACTTTCCGCGACTCTTCCTGGCCGCTTGCCCGAAGTCTACGACCTGATCATCTATGACAAGTACGCGATGGCGACCGTGCCGCAAAGCGATAGCCCGAGCGGCCGAGGGAAATACACGTACAAGGTGGGGACGGTGACAGGGCCGGAGGAAGCGACGAGCGACGACTGCAAGAAGAAGATCCAGCTCTCGACGGTCAATTTCTCAATCGTGCCGAAGCTCGCGCAGCAGGCGCCCGCTCTCCTCGGCGCACCTTCCGGCAAGGTGACGCTCGTCCAGCTCAGCCCCGGAGTGTTCTGCAGAGGTCACGGCTGGCTGGTCTACGTCGAGAACGCCGGCATGGTCGAGTTCCGGCTCGACGGGAAAGTGGGCAAAGTCCAGAAATTCTGATTCAGGGAAGCTCGATCGACTGCACACTTCCGCCTGCGATGCCGGCATAGAGCCGCGGCTGACTTCCGCCTCCGATTGCCAGCGCGCGGACGTCGGTATTCATCAAGCCGTCGTTCAGCGCGCTCCATTTCTCGCCGCCGTCGGCGCTGACAAACACGCCGTGAAACAACCCGCAGAAAACTTTTCCGGAAGGTGATGTCACCACCGCTTCGACGTCATCATCATCCTTGATTCCGAGCGAAGCCTTCTTCCATGTTGCTCCGCTGTCGGCGCTGCGGAAGAGGCCTTCTTTGGCGGCGACGAAAAGGCGTTCGGGATGCGTCGGATCGATCGCGAGATCGCGGACTTCTCCCGGACGCACGAGACTCCAGCTCTTTCCGCCATCGGACGTTCGAAAGATGCCGTCCTTTCCGGTCGCGGCGTAGACGACGCCGGGAGCGACCGATCGCATCAATGTGACGCTGCCCGTGATTCCGGTCCCGGCAGGGTCCCATTTCTTGCCGCCGTTGGTCGACTTGTTGACGGGCGAGCCGCCCATGTCTTTCGACCATGAACCGCCAGCGTAGAAAACCTTCGGATCGCCGACGTCCTGCACGAGCGCCGTGAACGCGGGACCTTCGATTTTTCCTCGCATCATGTCGCGCATGCCCGGCTCGGGAACGTCGATCTTCTGCCACGATCGTCCCGCATCTTCCGAGCGCCACCACTGGCCGCGGCGGTGCGCATAGAGTCTCTTCGGCGACTGACGATCGTAGACGATGCCGTCGACCTCCGCTTTGTCCGAGCCGGAGAATGGTGCCTCGATCTCAGCCCACGCGCCGGGTCCGTCCTGCCGAAAAAGGCCGACACTCAACTGCGCGAAGACCGGCCCCGATCCTCCGGGCGGCGCGAAGAGTTTCTCGGTCCATCCTGCGCCGAGGCCGGCGCTCGATGGTTCGAATGTGTCACCGCCGTCGGTGCTGATGAAGAAGCCCTTGCCGGTCGTGCCGGCGTACATCGTTCCCTTCTTCTTCGGATGGAACGCCACGCCTTTGCAGTACCAGTTTTCCAATCCGCCGCCGACGGTGCTCCATGACGCGCCGCCATCCGTGCTCTTGCGCAGACCATGTTCGGTTCCAGCGAAGAGCGTTTGCGCATCGTGCGGATCGAGATCGAGGCTGAAGAGCTTATCGGTTCCCTGCAGACCGAGGTCGAGCTCTGTCCATGAGTCGCCGCCGTTGTCGCTCTTGTAAAGTTGGCCGAAACCGGTGGCCGCATAGACGGTCGACGGACGTTCGCGGGGGATCGCAATCAATTTGATGCTCCGGTCGGGGAGGCCGGAATCTGCCGGCTTCCACGTTTTTCCTCCGTCGGAGCTGCGGCGCATCTGGTGCTCGGTGCCGCGCCCTCCCGCGTAAATGATCTTCGGATTTTTCGGATCGATCGCGAATGCGTAAGCGTCCTGGTCCGGCACGCGGAAACTCTCCCAGGTCTTTCCGCCGTCGGCGCTTCGATAATGAAGATTCGTTGAGGGCGCGTAGATGATCGCTGGATTCGACGCCGCGAAGGCGAGCGGCTGGTCGAGGATGTAGGACGTCTTATCGGGGCGCACAGGTGACCAGCTTTTCCCCCGGTCAACAGAACGCCACAGACCTGGATGGCCGGTGTTGTCGACGCCCGCCCAGATCGTGCCGGAAGTCGTCGGATCGGTGACGATCCACACAACCGGACGGGCGACCATGTCATCGCCGGGAAGCATCCAGCGTTTCCCGCCGTCGTCGCTGCGCCAGACGCCACCCGAACCTGTGGCGGCATAGATCGTGTCGGGGTTGACCGGATCGACGGCGACGTCAGTCACCGCGCCGAGAAACGGCCCTTCGCTCCGCCACGCAGCGTGAGCCGATGCCGCGAAGAGCAGAAATATCGCGAGTGCGCGTCCGAGTCGCATCATGTACGTCTCCTCCGATTCTGGATCGCGGGATCATACCCTTCGCGATCGTCTGTGTCAGCGAGCGGCGTACGAAGCGGATCAGATGGGACCGCGATAACGCCGCAGCCGCACAGCGCCGGCAAGGAACGCCGCGGCGATTGCAAGACCGATCCACAAGCCCGGCTTGGTCAGAAAATCAATCGGGTGGAAGTGTCCCAGCATCATGCCGTCCGGCGCGCTGTTGCTGTCCATACCGCCGCTGATGCGCGACGCCAGCATCTTTGCGAAGTGCGACGTGTTGAAGGCCATCTTCTCGACGAAGCCGATCGCGGCCGGAGGGAGAAAAGCCCACAGAAATGGTGCGCGTCGCGACCATGCGGAGATCAGAAGCAACCAGCCGAAGATCGGCGCGTAGTAAAGCGAATGCACGGTGACAAGGTGATAGAGCAGCATCAGCGACATGCTGCCCCACGGCAACTGTGTCCACAGCGGGGCCGCGCTGTGGCCGGTCATTACAAGAACTGCGCTGCTCAGGAGCAACATGATGAACTGCGTCGCGATCGTGATCGCGAACGTCAGCACAGGCAGAACGGCCAGCGGGATTGCCGCCTTGGAAAGCACGGTCGCCAGATCTGAGACCGGCATCGATTTCCAGAAGAGAACGCTGCGGTCGCGCCGCTCGCCATGCAGCGCTTCGAGACAGTAAAAAATCGCGATGAGGAACGTTGTCCCCATCAGTAGCAGCGCCGCGAGGTTGTATGGCTGGGCGAGCTTGTCAGAATGGACAACGCCTCCTCTCAATAATCCGACAAGCGTAGCGACGAGGGAGCCGAACGTGACGATCGCGGCGACAGCGAACGGCGCAATGTAGAGCGATCGGTTCTCCCACAGTTCACGACGCACCGACCAGACCATGGCCTGAGCTTTCATTCCGGATATCCTACGCTCGTCAGATGCCGAACGATGAAGCTGATGCGAGTGCCGGCGGGGCGGGTGGGCCACCGCCAGATGACGACGCGAACCGCGCTCCGTCCGACCTGACGCGCGAATACACCGGACGGGGCATCCGCGTGGAATGGTACGCGAGCCGATGCATTCACGTCGGCGATTGCCTTCGGGCGATACCGCGTGTGTTCGATTCGCGGCGCCGTCCGTGGGTCGACCTGACGCTGCCGGAAGCCGATGCCGATGCAGTCGCCGATGCAGTGCTGCGCTGTCCTACCGGTGCGCTTCACTTCCAACGCCTGGACGGCGGACCTCAGGAGGTTGCGTCTTCCGTTGTGCGTGCGAACCCGATTCCGAAGGGACCTCTCTATCTGCGCGGCGATGTCGAGATCTTCGACGAAGCAGGGCAGCTGATCCGCCGCGATACCCGCGTCGCGATCTGCCGCTGCGGCAAGTCGCGCCACATGCCGTTTTGCGACAACTCGCATCGGGCCAAAGTGCGGATCGCGTTAGGCGAGCCGGCGCCGCCCCGACAATGAACGTGTCACGACGAAATCAGAAGCCGACCATCTCTGCCTTGAATCGATCTCGGTCTGCTGAC
>DATBSF010000218.1:0-3039 GCA_036559905.1 Thermoanaerobaculia bacterium
GCCGTCCGCAGCGAGCGGGTCTTCATCGTCGACGGCAACCAATACTTCAACCGGCCGGGACCGCGGCTGGTCGAGTCGCTGGAGATTCTGGCGGGGATCGTCGCGCAATGCGCAGATTGAGAACGCTACTCTCGTGGAGCAGCGGCAAAGACTCGGCGTGGAGTCTTCACGCGCTGCGATCCGACCCGCGATACGAAGTCGTCGGCCTCGTGACCACCATCAACGCCGCCGCGGACCGAGTGGCGATGCACGCAGTCCGGACTGAGCTGCTGCGTGCGCAGGCCAGGGCCGCCAATCTGCCGCTATGGGAATTGTCGATTCCGAGTCCCTGCTCGAACGAACAGTACGAGCTCGTCATGCGCGCCGCCATCGCGCGCGCGGAATCCCAAGCGATCGAGTGCTTCGCGTTCGGCGATCTCTTTCTGGAAGACATCCGCGCCTATCGCGAACGCCAGCTGGCAGAGACGAAACTGACGCCGATCTTTCCGCTGTGGGGCCGCGACACGGGTGAGCTCGCGCGCGAGATGATCGCCGGCGGCCTGGCGGCGCGCATCACCTGCGTCGATCCGCGGCTGCTGCCATCGTCATTCGCCGGACGCGAATTTGACGATTCGCTTCTCAATGATCTTCCAGCGGGCATCGATCCCTGCGGCGAGCGCGGTGAATTTCATACATTCGCGTATCGCGGGCCGATGTTCGCGTCGCCGCTCTCCATCAGTGGCGGCGTGGTGGTCGAGCGCGATGGTTTTGTCTTCGCCGATCTCCTTCCGGCGTGACTCATGCTTGCAGTCCGAGCATGGCTGAAACAACCAGCGACTTCCTCGTCAAACACCTCGGCGAATGGGGCGTACGGCGCGTCTACGGCTATCCCGGCGACGGAATCAACGGAATCATGGGAGCGATCGAGCGGGCGAAGGGAAAGATCGACTTCGTTCAGGTGCGGCATGAGGAGATGGCCGCCTTCATGGCCTGCGCGCATGCGAAATTCACCGGCGAGCCCGGCGTCTGCCTGGCGACCTCAGGACCGGGCGCGATCCATCTTCTCAACGGACTGTACGATGCGAAACTCGATCATCAACCGGTCGTCGCGATCGTCGGCCAGTCGTCGCGCCTCGCGATGGGCGGCTCGTATCAGCAGGAAGTCGATCTGCAGAATCTCTTCAAGGATGTGGCGTCGGAGTACGTGCAGACCGCGATGGTGCCCGGACAGATCCGCCACCTGATCGATCGCGCGTTTCGCATTGCGCTTTCTCAGCGAACGGTAACGTGCATCATCATTCCTCACGATCTTCAGGACGAACCGTACAAGCCACCGCCGCACAAGCACTCCACGATTCATTCTGGAACGGGCTACACGACACCGCGCATCATTCCGCATCAGGATGATTTGCGCCGCGCCGCCGATGTGCTCAACGCAGGAAAACGCGTGGCGATGCTCGTCGGCGCGGGCGCGATGCACGCCACCGACGAGATCATCGACGTCGCCGATCTGTTAGGCGCGGGTGTCGCGAAGGCGCTTCTCGGTAAAGCGGCGCTTCCCGACGACCTCCCCTTCGTCACCGGCTCCATCGGCCTCCTCGGCACAAAGCCGAGCTGGGTATTGATGGACCAGTGCGACACGCTCTTCATGGTCGGCTCGAGCTTTCCGTATCCCGAGTTTTTGCCCGAGGAGGGGAAAGCGCGCGGGGTGCAGATCGATATCGACGGACGGATGCTTTCGATCCGCTATCCGATGGAGATCAATCTCGTCGGCGACAGCAAAGAAACACTTCGCGCATTGATGCCGATGCTGAAGCGCAAGAGCGACCGCTCCTGGCGCGAGAAGATCGAGGGTGAGATCGTCGAGTGGTGGAAGGTGCTGGAAGAGCGCGCGATGAGCAGCGCCGATCCGATCAATCCGCAACGCGTCTTCTGGGAGCTCTCGCCGCGCCTCCCGGATAATTGCATTCTGGCCGCCGATTCGGGATCAACCGCCAGCTGGTACGCGCGAGATCTCAAATTCCGGCGCGGCATGATGGGATCACTCTCCGGAAATCTCGCGACGATGGGGCCTGGAATTCCATACGTGATCGCGGCGAAGTTCGCGTTTCCCGATCGCGTGGCGATCGCATGCGTCGGCGATGGTGCATTTCAGATGAACGGGATGAACGAGATGATCACCATCGCGAAGTATTGGCGCGAATGGGCCGACCCACGACTGATCGTCTGCGTGCTGAAGAACCGCGATCTGAACATGGTGACGTGGGAGCAACGCGTCATGGAGGGCGATCCGAAGTTCGATGACTCGCAGGTCCTGCCCAATTTCGGTTACGCCGAATTTGCGCGATCGCTGGGACTCGAAGGCGTGCGCGTCGAAAAGCCGGAGAGCGTTGGCGCCGCATGGGATGCCGCGCTCAAGGCGAATCGCCCATCGGTCCTCGAATTTCACACCGATCCGGAAGTGCCGCCGCTGCCCCCGCACATCACATTCGAGCAGGCGAAGAAGTTTATGAAGTCGCTGCTGCACGATCCGGCGCGAAGCCACATTCTGAAGCAGGCGATGAAGGAGCTCCTCGATTCGGTGAAGGTCTGAGATCGCGTAAGCTTGCGTTCGATGCGCCGCCCCTCACCCGGCCTTCGGCCACCCTCTCCCCGCTCACGCGGGGCGAGGGGTCTCAAGCGGCGAGATCCTTCGCCCCGCGAAGCGGGGAGAAGCTGCCGCGAAGCGGCGGATGAGGGGCGATGAAATACCGCGACCGCATCCAGGACATCAACGTCGACGCCGCCACGCTCGCCGCTGCTCTCCAGCGCGAGGTCGAAGGCGAAGTGCGATTCGACGACGGATCGCGTGCGATGTACTCCACTGATGCCTCGAACTACCGGCAGATTCCGATCGGCGTCGTGCTGCCGCGCACTGCGGACGATGTCATCGCCACGGTCTCGCTCGCGCGAAAGTTCGGTGCGCCGATCCTCGCGCGCGGCGGTGGCACGTCGCTCGCCGGGCAGTGCTGCAACGTCGCGGTGGTCATGGACTTCTCGAAGTACATGCACAAAATCGTG
>DATBSF010000219.1:0-5839 GCA_036559905.1 Thermoanaerobaculia bacterium
TTGTCCGATTTTCGCGTTTCCTCGAAGGCGTGCGTCTGCGGATCGACTTCCGGCGCGCGCACCATGATGATCCGTTGATTCGAATTCTCGGCGAAAAGGTGTGCGCCGAGGTCGTAGGAACCCATGTGGGCGGTGAGGAGGATGGCGCCGCCGCTTTTCTGCATCGTCTCGAAATGCTGCCAGCCGACGAACTCCCAGTCCGGCACGACGCGCAGCTCCCTGAAACGGACCGTGTCGCCTATCGTCCACGCGTAGTTCCAGAAGACGCGATAGCAGCGGAAGAAGTTCATGAACGCTGTCGATCCGGGCTTGATGACTTTCAGATTTCCCATCACGCCACGCCGTCCCGGACCCCACAACAGAAACAGACCAGCCCAGACCGCGATGACGATCGGCTCGGTCCACGCCGGAACGTTGTTGATCGCGAAGACGAGGAAATGCCGCCAGAAGACACCTCGGACATGAAATCGATTCGAGGGAGCGGTCACGTCTGCATGATATCGCCGAGGTTCTTCTCGACTGAGGGAAGCGGCGGGCGGAGGAGGCGAAAGAGCGCGCTGCTCATCAGCGACTCGTCGCCGGGATACGTCGGCACGAGATGCAGCGGGAAGCGCGCGAAGATCTCGCGATCGGGACGGCGACGCAGGCGCTGCACGAGATTGCGTTTCTGCGCGATCTTGTCGGCGTTGCTGACGATCCATTCGAATGCGCGAAATTGCATTGCCGTCAGCGGGTCTTCGATCGTCGCCAGCGGCTTGTCGCCATTCAGCTTCCGGCGCACGCGCGACCAGAATCCGTTTCGTGCCGGTGCCGTCAGCGAAAGCGGCTCGCGGCTCAGCTCGGCCGCTCCTCGATTTCGCGTCGTCGCGTAGTGATGCAACCGATACAGATAAGCATAGAAGATCGAGCCGGCGGCATCGCGCAGGAGATCGTCTTCGTAGTCCTTGAGCACTGTCTGCAGCGCGTTGCGCTCGAAGAGAACGCCGCGCTCGAATTCGCCGAGTCGCGCGCTGGTGGCAGCCGACGCGTGACGCACGGCCGCCCTCGGCTCGTACAGAACGCGATGGCCGGCCAGCCAGGAGCGCCATCCGAAATCGACATCCTCGAGGTACGCGAAATAGTCGTCGTCGAAACCGCCGATTGTCAGGTAAGGCTCACGGCGAGAGATCATGTTGCCGCCGCACGCGAAGAAGAGCTCATCGCCGGCGAGAGGCTCGCCGCGCGATCCGATCGGATATCGAAATCCGTTCTGAAACGCGTGGCCGTCGAACGTCATGACGCCGCCGACGAAATCGATCAGCTTGCCGGTCATGTCGACGATTTTTCCGCCGACCGAGATCACGTCGTCGGGCGCTTTGTCGATCGCGCTGACGAGCGCCGCCAGCCAGCCCGGCTCTGGAATGGCGTCGTTGTTGAGAAACACCACGTTGCGCGCCTGCGATCGCGCGATTCCTGCGGCGATGCCACCGGTGAAGCCGTGATTCTTTCCGAGCGGGAGCAGCCGGACCTGCGGAAAGCGCCTGATGATCGCGCCGATGCTGCCATCGGTCGATCCGTTGTCGACGACGGTGATTGCGGCGCCTTCAACCTCGCGGATCTGCGCCGAGACGGCCTCCAGACAAGCGAGCGTGTCCTTGCGCCCGTTCCAATTGACGATGATGACGTCGGCGGCGATCAGGACGCGCCTCCGATGCGCCGTTTGAGGCGCTCCAGAATCGACGCCGGTCGCTCCGGAATCTGCATGCGCACCGCGAACGTGTCTTTGTTCGCATCGACGCGCGGCTCCCGGCAAAACTCTCGAAGCGCCCTGAGCGCCTCGGGCCACTGATGTTCCGCGACGAACCGCTGCGTCGCGGTGCGAAGTGCGGCCTGCTTGGAAAAAGTCTGGAGGACGGCATCTGCGAATGCCCGAGGCGAGTTCGAATCGACGGTCACGCCGCAGCCGTAACGCGCGAGGATCTCATCCGTTCCCGGCGCGGGGCTACTGACGATCGGCAGACCGCCCCACAGAAAGTCGTACACCCGCGTGCGCATCGACAATTCAGTCTCCAGCGATTGCGGGAACGTCAGGAGCGCGATCGCGAATCGATCGAAGAATTCGCCGCGCCGCTCGTATTCGAACCATGGCTCGAATCGCACGAACGATTCATAGCGTTTGCGCTGGACGTACTCGATCGCCTCGGCGGTTTTTCCCTGCGGTGTGATCGACGGATTCGGATGCTTGTTGAATGTCAGCGAGATGTTAGGCAGCGATTCGCGCGCCAGCGCGATCGCGTCGATGGCGAGAATCGGATCGTACCAGTCGTAGATGCCGCCGAAGAGCACGCGCGGCTCGCTCGCTGTCGATCTTTCGCGCGGCGGCGGAACGCCAAACGGCGCCATCGCGATGAGCGAATCGAGGCTCGGATCGGAGTCGAACGTCAGCGGATTCAGGCGGCCGGCGCCCAGCATCATCCCGAGCCAGAACAGCCGTTGTGACTTCGATGCACATAGGAAAAAGTCGCCGCGCAGAAGCGAGTTGAGAACGGTGGCGTGATCGTGATGGAAGACTTCCGCGCCGCGACTCTCGAAGTAGTGCAGATTCTCGATGACGAAGGGATCGTAGAGATCGACGACCGCCGGAATCGCGCGTGCGTGCGCGAAGAAATCGTTCGCGATGTGGCCCTGCACGACGGCGACGTCGGCATCACTGCTGTGCTGCTGCAGCGCATCGGGCGCGATCGGCGGCGAGAGCAATGTGACGCGATGACCGTCGGCCTCCAGCACTTTCTGCATCTCGAGAAAACGGATTCCGACTCCCGCCGGATGGCCGTGTCCGAGCGGCTCGGGACACACGAGGAGGACGCGGCTCACGCTCGCCCTTTCATCCTCTCCACGATCTCGTGCAGTTTCCACGTGCGCGACTTGAAGATCGTGTCGAGCACATCCTGCAGCCGGCCGACTTCCGCGAACATCGCGGCGTTCGTCTGCAGCGCCTCCGCATGGGCCGCCTGAAGATCTTTCAATCGAACGCCTTTTTCGTGACGGTCAGCTTCAGCGTTCGCCAGACTATTGCGGATTTCCGCGTTTGCTCCCTCGAGGTGGCTGATGCGCATGAGTGCTTCGTTCACGCGGTTGTGAAGCGCCTGAATCTCGGCTCCCAGGGTTGCTTTCTCGCGCTGCTGGCGGGCGATGTCGATCTCGAGATGGTTTTGCAGACCGCGCGCGTCGACCGCGTCGTTGAGAATCATCGTCAGGCGCTTCTTCTGACGTTCGAGTACGTTCGCGAAGACTTTTTCGTTGATGAGCTCCGCATGTTTCTTCCAGATCTGCATTTTGGCATCGCGGAATCGCGCTGAGCCTTCCGGCGATTCGAGCGTGATGGAGCCCGCTCCTTCGACGTGGCGAATCTCGCACGTGATTCGAGGCACGTGAACGAAGTCTCCGCGCTGCGAGAGTCGAATCAGGAAGTCCCAATCCTCGAAGAGATCGAACGCCGGATCGAAGCCGCCCATGTCGAGATACGTTTCGCGCGGCACGAGCACCGTCGGCAGCGGAATGTAGTTGTCGAGCAGCAGGAGCTCGCGATCGAAGTCCTGGCCGAAGATGCGCATCCGCGAATGCGTCTCGTGTTTTCCTGACGCACCGACGCGCACGAACGCGGAGACTGCGTCGCTGTACCAGGCGGGTTGCTGCGAATCGCGCGCGGCGGCGGTCAGCGTCGCGATGTGTTCGGGATAAAAAAGATCGTCGTCGTCGAGGAATGCGATGAACGCCGACTTCGCAGCCCGCACGCCGCGATTCATCGCCTCCGAGCGTCCAGCGGATTGCGCCAGGTTCACGAACCGGACGTCGCGAATATCGGGTGATTTACCACCATCATTTACCACGACTATTTCTGCGGGGTACCCCGTCGCGCGGATGGAGTCGACCGCCTGACGCAGCAGCGCGGGGCGGTCTTTCGTCCTGACGACGACGCTGACCGGCAGCGGCTCGGATTCGATCTCGATCGACGGCGGCGCGCCGACCAGCTCGCGGAGCGCCGAGAATGGCGTTGTTCTGAGCGACGGCAACGCGCCAACCCAATAGGCCTCGGCGCAGTGCGTCGTCGGCTCGAGCGTCATCGCACGATAGGCGTTCAGGCCACGCGCGTAGCTCACGTAGTCGCGGAAGGCGAGCTGCGATGTGTGACACGCGATCGCGGCGTACTTCTTCTCAGCGACCAGCGTGATGTCGACCAGCGCGTTAGGCCGGATCGGATAACCGACTTCGTAAAACGCGACGCGCGCAACCGCGAGGGCCGCGAACAGCGACTCGTCTTTTTGGATCAACTCGCAAAACGCGCGCGACAGCGCCGCGTGATCGGGATGGATCTCGACCGGACTCGGAACGGCGATCAGATCCGGCTTGAACTCGATGAGGATTTCGCGAAGCCGTTTTTGGAGCGGATCGATTTGCTCGGCGAGGTGGCGGTCGGGGAAGTGAAGGAACTCCGCCGGGACGGTGCCAATGGCGGCCAGCGCGCGCTGCGATTCCTGTTCGCGGACCTCGGCGTTCCCGGCTTCGGCGCCGTCGGTCGCGATCACCACCCGCACCTGCCGCCCATCCCGAAGATGCAGCGCGAGCAGACCGCCGCATCCGATGACTTCGTCGTCGGGATGTGGCGCAAGTACAAGCAGGCGCTCGCCCCGCAAGTCCTGCGCGGCGTACGGAATTGCCTCGGATTCCGGCAATGGCATCGTCTCGATTATAGGTACACTGGCGCGGACATGCCCGGCCGCTACGCCGTTGCGAATTGGAAGATGAATTTGCCGCCGGACGGAATCCCGGCGTATCTGCAGTTGCTTCGCACGCCCGGAAGCGCGCGGGTTGTGGTTGCCCCGCCGTTTCCGTATCTGAAAGAGATGTCGGGGAAAGTGACGCTGGCGGGTCAGAACTGCGCGGAGCAGCACGCGGGGGCGTTCACGGGCGAGGTTTCCCCCGACATGTTGCGCGAGTGCGGCGCGGAGTACGTCATCCTCGGCCATTCCGAGCGCCGCACGCTCTTTGGTGAATCGGACTCGATGATCGCGCGAAAGCTCGCGGTGGCAATCGATGTCAGCCTCACGCCGATCCTTTGCGTCGGCGAGGATCAGCGCATCCGCGATTCGGGACAGGCAGCGATGTTCGTGGCCAATCAGATCAAGCAGACGGCCATTCCGGCGCTCGAACAGGCGGCCGAGGTGGTGATCGCGTACGAGCCGATCTGGGCGATCGGCACGGGCCGCAACGCGACCGGCGCGATGGTGGCGGAAATGGTGTGCGACGTTCGCGAGGCGATTGCCCGATTCTGGCCCGCACGCCATCGCGATGCTGCGATTCTCTATGGTGGCAGCGTCACCCCCGACAACCTTCGCGACCTCGGCGAGAACGGCCGGATCAATGGCTATCTGGTAGGCGGGGCGAGCCTCGATTGCCCTAAATTTTCAATGATTTGCGAGGGAGTGTCGCAACTGCCGGCCGCTTGACGCTGCGGGCGGTTTCGGGGAAGAATTCGCGGCCACCGCTGGTTAGCGGATTCTCCATGACAGTCGTTCTCGTAGTTTTGCACATCGTCATCAGCATCTTTCTGATCCTGGTCGTACTTGTCCAGCAGGGGAAAGGTGCCGACCTCGCCGGCGCGTTCGGTGGAGGCGGCTCGCAGACGGCGTTCGGCGCGCGCGGCGCGACGACGCTTTTGCACAAATTAACGACCACATTTTTCATACTATTTGTCATCACGTCGATGGCGCTGGCGGTGCTGATGGGCCGTCCGCGATCGTCAGTGATGGGCAACGGCAACCGGCCGGCTCCGACCGCGCCGGCGAAGCGATAGTTCATT
>DATBSF010000220.1:0-3399 GCA_036559905.1 Thermoanaerobaculia bacterium
TCTCCAGACGCCGTCGGAATCGGTGACATCCGCATCGGGGGGAGTTGGCCTCGCTGCGAGCAGGATGAGCGCGGCGAGAACGAGCACGAGGCGCCGTGGCATCAGCATCCCTCCTTATTTCATGCATGCTACGAAGGAGACGCCAAAACCGCGGAGCGCGTTTACGCTGTCACTCTTAGTTCACATCAACGGCCGATGACCATCGGAATCCCGCGCGGCAGATTGACGTCGGTCGGCTTCGAGCTGTTCTGCACGTTCTCGTACCACGCGTCGTCGTGATGCGCGCCGGCGTGCTCCATCAGGTACTTCGCGAGGGCAACGGCATCGGCTTCCGTCATGCGAATGCAGCCGTGCGATGCGGCGGAGCCGATCGAGTCCTCGTCGTTTGTGCCGTGGATGTAGTAGTCGGGCTCCTGAAAGAAAATCTTCACGGCGCGCATCGGGTTTTTCGGATCGCCAGGCGCTGCCGGCTGCTTTCCTTTTGCCCAGCGCGCGTCGGGCGGGACCCACGCCGGATTCCAGACGATGTGGCGGACGACGAAGCGGCCCATCGGAGTCGCATGTTTCTTCGTGCCGACCGCGATGTCGTAGCGGCGGACATCCGTCGCGCCGATGCGCACGACCAGGATCTTTTTCTCGGTCGATGCCGCCATCGTCAGCGGACCGCTGATGATGATGGGTTGGCTCTCGGCTTCCAGCAGGAAAAGAAAAAGGAGCAGAAGGGTCATGCCTTCCACAATTGCAGGATCGGTGCTAGGGAACCCTAAGCCTCGCTCGCGAATCCCTTCAGCGCGTCCGCTTCGGTCTCGTACACGCTGAACATCGGAAGAAGATTCGTCAGTCGGAGCGTCTTGCGAACGCGGTCCTGCGGCTTGAGCAGCCGAAGCGACGCGCCGAATCGCTTCGATGTCTTGAGGCTTTGGACGAGCTCGCCCAGGCCGTTGCTGTCGATGTAATCCATGTCGGAGAGGTTGAGAAGAATCTTGCGATTTCCTTCGCTCAGGAGCTGTTCGATGAGCGCGGGAAGGAGCTCGTCGCCCACGCCGATGGCCAGCCGTCCTTGAAAGTCGACGATGACGACGTCACCTTTCTTTCGAGTCTCGATATTCACGCGCGAATCATATACCGCGGATTAATCTGTATTGATCGATGAATCTGCTTCTCCTCTTTCCCGAGGACTTCATCACCGAAACGCGCGTGCGGGTCGTCGGCCGCCGGCGCGATGAAATCGCCCGCATCGGCGGCGACGAGCTTCGCGTCGGCGTGATCAACGGCCGTTGCGGGATCGGAAAGGTCGTCGGACCGGGCGAGCTGGAGGTGCATCTCGACAGCGATCCGCCGCCGCCGCTTCCGCTCACTCTCATTCTCGCGCTGCCGCGTCCGAAGGTTCTCAACCGCGTGATCGCGGGCGCCGCGTCGATGGGTATCAAGCGGATTTTTCTCATCAACGCATGGCGCGTCGAGAAGGCCTATTGGAAATCGCCGCGGCTCTCCTCCGACAACATCCGACTGCAATGCATCCTCGGACTCGAGCAGGCGCGCGACACCGTGATGCCGCAGGTCGAAGTGCGCCGCTTTTTCCGGCCGTTCGTTGAAGAAGAGCTGCCTGCAATCGCGAGAGATACGATGGCGCTCGTCGCGCATCCCGGCGCAGCGACTGAGTGTCCGCGCGACGTGAAGCGTGCCGTCACGCTGGTCGTCGGTCCGGAGGGTGGATTCATTGCCGAGGAGATTGCGTCGCTCGAGCGAGCGGGATTTGAGGCGGTGAGTTTCGGCCCGCGAATTCTACGCGTGGAGACCGCGATCCCGGCGCTGGTGGGAAGGTTAGCGCCACTCGTCGATCAGACTCGCCACTAACGCTGTCCATCCGGTCTGATGTGAGGCGCCGAGGCCTTCGCCGGTGTCGCCGTTGAAGTATTCGTAATACAGGATCAGGTCCTTCCAATGCGGATCGTGCGCGAAGAGCTCCGCTTTTCGTGTGCCGCGCGGACCGTAGATCGGGCGATAGCCGTCGGCATCCGGCACGAAGAGGCTGATGAGCTGGTCGGCGAGGCGAGATGCGAGTCCGCTGAGCGTCAGCATCTCGACGGCCCGATCGCCGCTGGCGGTCGTCGCCGTCACACGAACGCTTCCGCCGAACGCCTTCTCGAGTTTTCGAAGCGTCTCGATGATGAGGAAGTTCGTCGGAAACCACACCGGACCGCGCCAGTTGCTGTTGCCGCCCTTCAGCCTCTCGATCGATTCCGCCGGCTCATAACGCACGGAGGCATCGCCGAACTTGAACGGATTGTGCTGATGCGCCTTGCTCATGCTTCTCACACCGAACGGCGACATGAACTCTTCGGGGTCAATGCCGCGCATGAGCAGCGCTTTGAGCTGATTCTGGTCGACGACTGCCAGCACGTGCGTATCGTCGCCGTTGCAGTGGACGGTCGTCACGCAGCGGTCCACGATCTCGCGCCGATGTTTCAGAAACCAGTTGAGGTTCTCGCGGAAGATGTCGAACGGCTTGATCCACTTTTCCTCGAGCCGCTCGATGGCGTACAGCGGAATGAGTCCGACCAGCGAGCGAACTCGAAACGGCACGGCCGATCCGTCGGGAAAGCGGAGCAGGTCGTAGAAGAAGCCATCCTGTGCATCCCACAGCGTCTGATCGCCGCGAATCATCTTCATCGCAGCGCCGATGTAGACGTAGTGCTCGAAGAATTTCGTGGCGAGGCCTTCGTAGACCGCGTTCTCTTTCGCGAGCTCGAGCGAGATCCGCATCATCACGAGGCAGAACATGCCCATCCATCCGGTGGCGTCGCTCTGCTCGAGGCTCGCGCCGCCGGGGAGTTTCTCGCTGCGATCGAACACCGCGATGTTGTCGAGTCCGAGGAAGCCGCCTTCGAAGACGTTGTTGCCCTGGCTGTCGACCTTGTTCACCCACCACGTGAAATTCAGCATCAGCTTGTGGAAACACTTCTCGAGGAAATCGCGATCGGCGCCGTTGCGGATGCGATCCATGTTGTAGACGCGCCAAACCGCCCACGCATGCACCGGCGGATTGAGATCGGAGAATTCCCACTCATACGCCGGAATCTGTCCGTTCGGATGCTGGAACTGCTCGAACAACATCAGCCACAGTTGCTCTTTCGCGAAATGCGCATCGATCAGCGCCAGCACAACGGCGTGAAACGCGAGGTCCCACGCCGCAAACCACGGATACTCCCATTTGTCCGGCATCGACAGGATGCGCTTGGAATTGAGATGGCGCCAATGCCGATTGCGTGCGGCCTGACGGTTCGCGGGCGGTGGCCAGTTCGGATCATCGCCGTCGAGCCACACATCGACGTCATAGAGGTAGCTCTGTTTCGACCAAAGCAGTCCGGCAAAAGCCTGACGCTGAATCTTGCGTTC
>DATBSF010000221.1:0-5155 GCA_036559905.1 Thermoanaerobaculia bacterium
CGGCGCGCGTCCCTCGGTCGCGTAGAGATAGAGCGCCGTGCGGAAGATTCCCGTCAGCGCCGATGACATCACCGCCAGCGCGATCCAATAGACGACCAGAATGCCGAGGGCGATGAGTCCGGCCATTGGGCTGATGAAGAAGGCTGCAACCGGCAAAACCAATCCGCCAACCGCGAGCAGCATGATGAACACGCCGATTCCTCCGGCAGCGACCAGCGACTCGCCCCACGTTTTGGCAATGAGCTGTGTCGATTGCTTGACCGAGTCGCGCAGCGACCTCTTCTCGAAAATCATCACCGGCACGATGAAATACGTCGCGATCGACCAGGCGGCGCCGAGGAGACCGATGATGAGCTTGCCGATGAATCCGGCGCGATCGGCGAGGAATCGCAGAATCACGCCGACGGTGGCCGACACGAACGCCCATGCCGCGATGCGCGGAAGGTGCTGCATCGAGGCGCGGAAGCCGTCGGCGATGGTCGGATCGCCGCCGCGCAGCCGGATGGCCGCGCAATGAATCACGGCCACATTGAAGAACAGGACGATGAACCAGCTGATGAAATACCAGACGAACGCCACGACGTAGTTCAGCGGATCGTTCTTATCGAAACGCTCGAAGACGCCGCCCGCGACGCCGGCAAACACGATCGACACGAAGGCAACGATCGTGATGATCCCCGATAGCAACGGAAACACCAGGATTTCCTTATCCTTCGACAAAACTTGCAGTGACTCGCGGAAAATCGCATAGCTGCGGCGTATCGTTCCCATAGTTCCTCCAGACAAGGAGATTCACATGCTGCTGATTCGGAATGTCTTTCAATGTAAGCCCGGACAGGCCAAAACGCTCGTCACGATGTTCAAAGACACGATGGCGCGAGCGCAAATGACGCGCGCTCGGGTGCTCACCGACGTGGCCTCGTCGTTCTGGACCGTTGTCTTCGAGACCGAGGCCGAATCGCTCGGCGCGTGGGAGCAGGAGTTCGAGAAGATGAGCGCGCGCTCCGACCTGCGCAAGCCGATGGAAGGCTACATGAACCTGGTCGAGAGCGGCCGGCGCGAGATCTTCCGCATCGAATGACGCGAACTGCCGTCGGCCGTTACCGCATTCTCCGGCCGATCGGAAGCGGCGGGATGGGGGAGGTCTACCTGGCCGAGGATCCGAAGCTGCAGCGGAACGTCGCGCTCAAGATCCTGTCCGAGCCGGACGAGAAGGCGAAGCGCCGCTTCGTGCGCGAGGCGATCACCGCGTCCCAGATTTCCCATCCGAATGTCGCGGTCGTGTACGAGGCCGGCGAAGCAGACGACGGAACGGCCTTCATCGCGATGCAGTACGTCGAAGGTGAAACGCTGCGCGACAGGCTGCGCCGCGGTCCGATGGCGATTCCGGAGATCGTCCGCATTTTGACCGAGGTCGCGGATGCGCTCGAGGATGCGCATCGCCGCGGGATCGTGCACCGCGACATCAAGCCGGGAAACATCATGATCGACGCGCGCGGTCACGCGAAGGTCCTCGACTTCGGGATCGCGAAAGTGCTCGACATCGGGCAGGTGGTCACCCCCGATCAGGCGACCGAAACCGCGCAGACCGCGGCGGGCACGTTTGTCGGCACGCTGCAATACGTCAGTCCGGAGCAGGCGACCGGCGGCGCGCTCGACCAGCGCAGCGACATCTTCAGCCTCGGCATCGTTCTCTACGAGATGCTGATGGGCTCGAATCCGTTCGCCGCAAATTCGTTCATCGAAACGGTGCGCAGGATTCGCGAGCAGCCACTCCCTCCGATCGTGCGCGGCGATTGCCCGCCACAGTTGAAACGGATCACGGCGCGCTGCGTCGAGAAAGATCCGGAGCGGCGATATCAGACCGCGCACGATCTGGTGAACGATCTGCATGCGATCGGCGCGAAGAGGTCATCGAAGATTCCGCTGTTGGCGGTCAGTGTCATCGCGCTGCTCGCGATCGGCGGCCTGCTGTGGTTCCTTCTGCGTCCAGGACCGGCGCAGCGATCGGACGCGATCAACTCGATCGCGGTGCTGCCCTTCGTGAACTTTTCCTCCGATCGCGAGAATGAGTTCATCGGCGACGGCATCAGCGAAGAAGTGATCAACGGGCTCTCGCAACTCAGCGGCTTGAAAGTCGTGGCGCGCACCTCGTCGTTTGCGTTCAAGGGGACCAAGTCGGACGTGCGCGACGTCGGCAAATCGCTGGGCGTCGATGCACTGGTCGAGGGGAGCGTACAGCGCGCGGGAAACAAACTACGCGTGACGGCGCAGCTCGTGAGCACGCGCGACGGCTATCACTTCTGGTCGCAGACGTACAACGGCGCTGTCGACGATGTCTTTTCGATCGAGGATCAGATTGCGCGATCGGTCGCCAAGGCGCTGCAGCGCACGATGGGCAAGGCGCCCGTAGGTCCGACGACCCACGACATCGCAGCCTACGATCTCTATCTGAAAGCGCGGCACGAAGAAGCGCTCATGACGCGCGAGCATTTTGACAACGCCGTCACCAATTTCCGGGCGGCCATCGATCGGGATCCTTCATTCGCCGAAGCCTATGCCGGTCTCGCCGAGACTTACTCATTGATGGATCACCGCCCGGGACTCACCGACCTCAAGCCGAAGGACAGCTATGCCCTTGCGATTCAGGCAGCGGAAAAAGCGCTCAGCATCGATCCCGATTCAGCAGAAGCGCACACCGCCATCGGTCACATCGACATGCATCTCGGCCGCTTCGAGGAAGCGCGCGCGCATCTCGAGCGCGCGTTGCAGCTCAATCTGAACTTCTCCCACGCCCGGCTGTGGCATGGCGTCCTGTTGCGCGTCCAGACTCACGACGCCGAGTCGAGGCAGGAGCTTCTGCTTGCCGAGCAACTCGATCCGCTATCGAGTTTCGTGGCCACCTTCGTCTCGGGCAATCTCTGGATGCTCGGTGACTATCCGACAGCTGCCGCTTCCGCTCGCAGAGGTATTGAGCTCGATCCCACCTATCAGATCTTGTATCTGGCTCTCGCCGAGGCCGAGACGCTCCTCGGGCGTTTTGCAGAGGCGGAAGAGACTCTGCGCCGGCCCGAAGCAGCGGGCGCTGCGATGCTGGAAGAGAGCCGGGCTCTGGTTCTTGCCGCCTCCGGACGCCGTGGCGAAGCGGTTGCCTTGTTGCAGCGGATCGGACCAACTGCGCATGGACCTGAAGTGATCCGGATGTTCCGCGCCTGGGCGGCCTGCGGCGACTCCGATGAGGCGATTCGCTGGCTCGAACGCGGCGCTGCCGACAACCCCGACTACGCGCGTATCGCGCTCGATCTCCCCCCGCATGCCGCGTTCGACAAAATGCGCCGCGATCCGCGGTATGCCGTTGTGCGCCGCAGGCTCGGCCTCCCGGCCACCCTCAGCGATACAGCAAGTACTTCGACCGCCGCGCGCTGAAGGCTGCTTCATCCGCGGCCCAGTCGATGGCCGTGCCATTGCGAATCGCATCGAGCGTCGCCGGATCGCGTAACAGCCGCTGCAGTTTGTCGATTGCAAAATCGTTCGGATAGAGGCGGCGGAGAGTCGTCGCGATCATTACGCCGGTTGCAACCGGCCGCAGCGCCTTGCGGTCGGTGATCGTCATTCTTACCCCTCCGCATTCCTTGCCCGCGAAGATGCTCGCATCGGGCGTGAAGCGGATTGGAGTGAAGGTCACGCCGGGTGCATTCAACTCTTTCGCGAGTCGTTCGCCGTCGATGTACGGCGCGCCGATGACTTCGAACGGCGTCGGCGTTCCGCGTCCGACCGAGATTGCGCTTTCGAGGATGCCGATTCCCGGGTAGAGACCGGCCTCGCTGAGATTGCGCATGTTAGGCGAGGTGTTGATCCACGGCAGGCCTGCTTCGTCCTGCCACATCGGACGCGACCAGCCGCGGATCGGAACGACAGTGAGGTCGACGTCGATGTGGCGCTCGTCGGCAAACATCTTCGCGAGCTCGCCGACAGTCATTCCGTGGCGGATGACAATCGGATGCCATCCGACGAAATCGCCGTCGCCTTTCAGCAGCGGCCCTTCGAAGAATTCGCCGCCGATCGGATTCACGCGGTCGAGCACGATGAACTTTTTCTTCGATTCCGCGGCAGCCTCCATGGCGAGGCCGAGCGTCGAGATGTAGGTGTAGAACCGCGCGCCGATGTCCTGGATGTCGAAGACCAGCGCGTCGAGATTCGCGAGTTGCTCCGGCTTCGGCTTCCGCGTCTCGCCGTACAGGCTGTAGATCGGCAGCCCGCTGACGCTGTCGATTGTGTCGGAGACGTTCGCGTCGGCCGCGCCGCGAATTCCATGTTCCGGGCTGAACAGCGCGACCAGCGTGACACCGGGTGCGCTGCGCAGGTGATCGATGGTTGGATTTCCGGCGCGATCGATACCGGTTTGATTCGTGATCAGGCCGACGCGCATTCCTTGCAGCGCGTCGAATCGACGTGAGAACAGCGCATCGATTCCGTTGCCGGCGTCCGCCCCGCCCAGCGGCCAGCGCACGCGGCTGATCGCCGGCGTGGTGTAGCCGACCGCTCGCGCGGAGAGAGCGCCGAGGTCGTTTTGGAGAGCGACGACGTTGCCCTTGCCGTTCGGGTGCACGCGATTCGATAGAAAGATGTAGAACGTCTTCGAGCTCGGATCGATCCAGAAAAAGCCGCCCGTGAATCCGGTGTGGCCGAACGAGCCGAGCGGAAACATTTCGCCGCGTGGCTTGCTGAAGCTGGAATCGAGATCGAATCCGCCCGCCCGCCGCACCGCCACATTCGGCGGTGACTGGACGGTCGTCATCCTGTTGACAATCTCGGGCGTGAAGATCGGATCGCCGCCGCGAAGCAGCATCCGGCAGTACTTCGCCAGATCGTGAATCGTGATGAACAGTCCGGCGTGGCCGGCCACCCCGCCCATTCGCCGGGCAGTGGGATCGTGCACGATGCCGCGGAGCATGGTGCCATCGGCAGGTTCAGTGGGGGCAATGCGCCCCTCACCCGGCGCTTCGCGCCACCCTCTCCCCGCTTCGCGGGGCGAGGGCTCTCGCGCTACTGAGCTCCCTCGCCCCGCTTGCGGGGAGAGGGTCGGGGTGAGGGGCCGAAAACCGGTATCCCTCATTCCGAGCGGCTCGAAGATCTCCTTCCTGCAGAAAACATC
>DATBSF010000222.1:0-6996 GCA_036559905.1 Thermoanaerobaculia bacterium
CGCACGTCGAGCAGCGCGGCACGGATCTCTTTGTCGTCACACCGAACGGAGTCTTTCCGCTGACTCTCGATCGGATCATCACGGCGCCTGGCGAGCTCGCCAACCCACAATTGCGGCGCGTTCACTGACGCACCCCGTCCATGGCATCCCCGGAGGCTTTCTCCGGGGATGCATATCCCTCCGGAAAATCTGAAGAAAGGAACGGCGTGCATCCCGTGCACGTCAGCCGCGTGTTTCCCCGACGCTACGGGATGACCCGGAGCTGACCACGCGAACGTGAACGCCATCCGATTTGCGCACAGCGCTGGAAACGCGGTTGTTGTGGCGAAGATGTTCAAAGTCTTCGGATGCGATGACCATCTCCCACACATTTCCGTCGGCACCCCGAAGGAGCTCCTCCGGCGTCGCGCTGGCGACGATCGCGCCTTCGCGCATCACAGCGATGTGCGTGGCGATCGATTCAACGTCGGACACGATATGCGTCGAGAGGATCACGAGCTTTCCCCCATTCCGAGGTCGGCGAGCATGTTGCGGAATCGAACGCGCTCCTCCGGATCGAGTCCGGCGGTCGGCTCGTCGACGATCACGACGTCGGGATCGTTGATGAGTGCCTGCGCGATTCCGAGCCGTTGCTTCATGCCGCCGGAGAACCCGCCGATCGAAACTCAACGGCGCTGAGGTTGTCATACACGCCGAAGTCCTGGGGGAGGTAGCCGAGGCGGCGGCGGATGGAATCGGGATCGCGGACGATGTCGATGTCATTCCAGCGAAGCCGCCCGGAAGTCGGGCGCGTAATGGTGGCGATCATCTGCATCAGCGTCGTCTTTCCGGCGCCATTCGGACCGAGGAGACCGAGGACGCCGGCGCCGATGTTCAGGGAGACGTCACGAACGCCGTAGTTGCCACCGCGGAAACGTTTCGTGACCGATTCGAGAGTCAGCATGCCGGATATACGCCGGCCGAGCGTTCAAGTTGCGCCTAACCTGATGATCGCACTGCGAAAGCGTTTGTTCTTCGCGGTCAGGCGCAGGAACTCGCCTTCGTCGCGGGCACGCTTCGCGGCGACGATCTCGCGCGGCACATCGTCCATCAGGTCGAAAATGCTCGACACATTCCGCCGCGCCATCTTCCGCGCGATGTTGCCCACATGGAACCGCTCCCACTCCGGTGCGCCGAAAATCATTCGGCTCTTCGCCAACCGCCGCAGGGTGCTGATCGGCGTTCGATATCGCGGATTTTTCAGGATGCGCTGCTCCTCGCGTTGCGCGATGCGCTCGACGTTCGGATCCGTGGAGCGGAATCCGAGTTTTCGGTAGAACCAGTACGCGCCGGCTTCGATCGCTTCCTGGTTGCCGAGGCCGACCTGATAGGCGTCGAGTGAGAAGGTCGCCGATCCGAAAAGCTGGTGATAGAGCTTGAGCAGCCGCGCGAAACAGAACGCCGACTCGCCATCGCGAAATGCGTAGAAGATGTTGAAGCTCACTTCCATGCGATCGCAGATTCCGAAGGCGTCGGCGTATCCGATCGGCACCCCGTTGCGGAGGATGAAAGGGGCAAAACCGGCGCGAATCGGCAGACGCTTTTCGGGCAGGATGCCGACGAGGAGAATCTCCACTCCGCGACCGCAATCGGCGGAGATGACATGCGACGGGTCGCCGTACGTGAGCGCGTAGACCTCGCGATAACGCACGGCCAGCGCAGCGCGCGCCATGTCGAGCACCTCCTCTCCTTCACGCTTCGACAGGCGTCGGATAGGAAGTTTCGGTCCCGCGAGCTCACGATCGATCGAGATCTCGCGACGCGAAAGGAAAGGCGTCGTCTGAAAAAAAATTCTCGCTGGCCGGCGTCGGAGATGCGTGCGGGTGACCGGGGAATTGCCGAGCTTCCACAGAATCCACAGGCCGAGGGAGTCGTAAAGCGGCTGGGTGAGGTGGGTGAGGAGCCACGACAGCCCGTTGTCGCGACCTAACGCGCCGGCCGCGCGCAGGTAATCGAGAAACGGGACGTTGGCGTCGACGCTCGCCTCTTCCGCGATGCTCGGGATGTGCGGCGTGATGGCCGTTGCCAGCCGGTCGGGATCGGGCGGGTCCTCCCAATCAATCTCGAGCTGCTTCGGAAAATGATCGTGAAGCCAGCGCGCAAAGTCATACGAGAAGATGATGTCGACGGATGTGCCGGCGATGCCGGAGACTTCGGGATCGAGCAGCGGATCGACGTCATCGAGCGCATCAACGCGACGCTTGAAATGCTTCAGGATGGATTCGGCACGCCGCCGAATCTCGCGTGAAGCGGGATACGCGCAACAGAAGAGGAGTGCGTCGTGGAATCGCGCCAGCAGCTCGCCGTCGCGGATCACGGCGCGGTCAAGCACAGCGAGAAGCTTCAGGATCCTGGCGGCTTCGGCGGGGGAGCGCGCTGCGCGTTCGAGCTCGCCGATTTCTCGCTCTCGCAACAGGCCCGGATGATAACAGCGGGCCAGGGCACGTTTGACTGCATTCGTGTAGGCGGAGTAGTGTCATGCCGGGTTTGAGAGAGAAACATCTGGTTCGTAAAGCGGTCTAATTCTTTTCCAAGCGAGAGGTAGCGAAATGAAACTACGAGTATGTGTGGTCATTGTGTTTCTTGCAGTTGTTGTAGTCCCATTCGCACTGGCTGACGACGACAAGGACGACAAGCAAACGGTCACAGGGCACGTCGACATCGCGTCGTTGAACATCAACAAGTATTCGTTCGCGGCGATCAACCACGGTGACGGTCGTTTTTCGGGCCAGTTCGAGTTCGAGCAGACCCGCGGCGACATCACCCTCAGAGTGCACGGTTCCGTCGACTGCGTGGCGGTGATCGGCAACCGCGCGCGACTTGGCGGCACCGTCAGGCACACGTCCGATCCCGACATCTTCCCGGTCGGGACGCAATTCATCTGGAGCGTCACCGACAACGGTGAAGGGAACAAAGATGAGCCGGACACCGCCAGCGAGTTGCGCGGCGGCAATGCATTCGCCTACTGCCTCGGAGGCCTGTCTTTTCCGGACGAAGCGCCTCTGCGACGCGGCAACGTGCAAGTGAGGCCCTGACGCCGCAGTTTTCGGATTCGCTGTTTTCTGACCCCGCTGCGCTATTGCGATTCGTGGCCCTGACGATCCTTGGTGTAGCGGGGGCTTTTCTTCCGATCTCGGCAGCCATTCGCGAGGTGCGGCGTCCACGCGACAGTGCGCCACTCGACATCGATCGCAATTACCGCAAAGACGACCGCTTTTTCGCGACGTCATTCGAGCATCGCCTGCAAGCTGCCATCGGACCGCCGCCACGCACGCCCGGATTGCACTATGCCGAATTGAATCAGCAGGAGACGATTGAGTCGATCGCCGCGTCGGTAACGTTGACCGAAGCGTCCGATAAGATCCTCGACATCGAAGGGGATCTCGACGTCGCCGCAGGACTCTCGTTATCCAAAGAGGTCCGAGTCGGCGGCACTGCACGGATCGGCGCCGGGGTCCGACTGCGTGCGATGAAAGTTGGCGGCGACATCATCCTGGCTGAACGGGTTGCGGTGGAGCGATGGATTGATGCCGGCGGGCGCATCGTCGTGGCATCCGAAGGCGATCTTGGCGAGCGGGCGACTGCAACGGACGAGATCGTTCTCGATCGTGGCGTTCGTTTTCGACTTGTTTCTGCGCGTGTAGTCCGGATTGGGGATTTTCATGAAACTTCCAGGGGAGGAGCGCGGACGGTTTGTTCAGTCGCTGACTTTTCCGACGGCCGTTCTCGTCGTGTGCGCGGCGACGGCGCGCTCCTGGTCGAAAGAGATTTCATCTTGCCGGATGGCGCGTTTGCCACAGGCGATGTGATTGCTGGCGGTGCGATCACGATCGGTCGCGATGCGTCCCTCGACGGCTCACTGCACAGCGATCAGGATGTCGTCCTCGAGGAAAACAGCGCAATCACCCACTCGGTCTACGCGGAGCGCTCGATGGCCGTGCGCGACGGCGCGACGATCGACGAGCATGCGTTCACGCATGGCTTCATCCATGTGGGAAGGAACGTGCGCATCGGCACACCCGGCCGCGTGACGACGCTCATGGGTCAGGAGGGCGTCGAGTTGTCCTCGCCGGTCGTGGTTTACGGCAGGATTGTCGCCTCGGGCGGGGGCCTAACGGTGTGAACTTGACGCCCCTCATCCGGCGCTTCGCGCCACCTTCTCCCCGCTCCGCGGGGCGAAGGATCTGAACGTCAGAGTCCCTCGCCCCGCGAAGCGGGGAGAGGGTGGCCGAAGGCCGGGTGAGGGGCGTGAATTCAGAACGCGTAAAACGCGCCGACTCGGCCGCCGAATCGCCGAAAATCGCTGGCCTTTGATTGCTGCTCGATCTCGGCAGTAAACCCGCTGCGGCCTGTAATCCATCGTCGCACGGCGAATGTCGTGGTGTGACCCGACAGCGCGACATTCTGCGGCGTCACGAGATTCGTCAATTGGTAGGCCTCATTGCCCCACGAATGACGGAGGTACGTCGAGATGCGGCCGCGGCGCTCGAGGCCGATCTGCAGCAACTGAGCATGAGACTCCACGTGCCCGGGCGAGGACGTATTGTGAAAGTAGCGATAGGTGACGATCAGCGGCGCGTAATACGTCGCGCCGATCGAGAGGACATCATCGCGATGCCGCGTCGGATAACGCGCGATCGTGCCGCCGATGCTTGCCACGAGACGCCGGTCTTGCAGCAGCTTCGCGTTGAGCTCCAGATCGAACCGGCTAGTCGGCAGAAAGCTCGCGCGCTGCAGCGCGCCGGCTGCCGCCGCATATGTGAAGAAGCGGCTGTTCCAGTCGTGCGTCGCGGCCAGCGCCGCCAGACTTCCCTTCTCCTCGGGCCGTTCGCTGGCATGCAGGAAGAAATAACCGACTGTCTGTGGCAGCAACGTCGTCAACGCAAGATCGGCGGATTGCCAGTGACCTCCGCCGCGCAGCGACGAATGTCCGTAGAGCAGCTCCGCGGTCGTCGAATGCGACGGGTCGGGCGACGCGATCTGCGCCGCAGCCGGCATGGCGAGAAGGCAAAGAATCACCACGTACTTCACTGCAGCAGCACCCGCACGATTCTCTCCGCTGCGTGACCATCGCCGAACGGGTTCGGCGCCGAAGCCATGCGCTGATACATCTCCGGATCATCGAGCAGATCGTTGGCTGCCTTGGTGATGGCCTGCGCGCTCGTTCCGACGAGAAGTCCGCCCCCGCAATGCAGAATCTCCGGCCGTTCGGTCGCCTTGCGCATGATCAGCACCGGTTTGTGGAAGACGACTGCTTCCTCCTGGATGCCGCCCGAATCGGTGAGGATGAATTCGCAACTGTTCAGCAATCCGAGCATCACCTGGTAATCCAGCGGCTCGACGCAAAACAATCGCGAGCCGCAGGAAACGAGTCCCTGCTCCACCTCCGCGCGGACGTCCGGATTGAGATGGACCGGCCAAACGATCGAGATGTCGCTGCGATCGCGCTCCAGTTGGCAGATCGCGCGGCAGATGTCCTTCAACGCGGGGCCGAGATTTTCGCGGCGATGCGATGTCACGAGAATGAAGCGCTGCAGCATTTCCGGGTCGACGTCGATTTTCGACGCGAGCTCCTCGCGCGAAAGCGGCGCCTCCTTTTGACACTTTGCCAGCGCCATGTCGAGTGCATCGACGATGGTGTTCCCCGTGATGTGCACCCGTGCGTCATCGATCCCCTCGGCCACCAGGTTTGTTTTCGCCCCCGCGGTGGGAGCAAAGTGCCAGCGCGCCAGCCGCGCCACCATCGCGCGGTTCATCTCTTCCGGAAATGGATTTCGGTCATCGCACGTGCGGAGACCGGCTTCGATATGCGCCACGTCCTGTCGCAGCAGGTATGCCGAGAGCCCTCCCGCCAGCGCGGTCGCGGTGTCGCCCTGCACGATGACGACATCCGGAGCTTCCTTGCGCAGAACGGCTTCGCAGTCCGTCATGATTCGCGCGAAGAGCTGCGGCAGACTCTGTCCTTCATGCATGGCGCCCAGGTCGTAGTCGATCGCAATCTCGAAAAAATCGAGCGCTTGCCACAGCATCGAGAGATGTTGTCCGGTGGAGATCCTCACCACGTCCTGTTCGCAGCGTTCGAGCTCGCGAATGACGGGCGCCAGCTTGATGGCTTCCGGACGCGTACCGAAGACGACTGCGAATTTCTTTCTCACGCCCGAAAACGATCCGTTTTATGCCAGATCGTCCGTCGGCCGAAGATCCGCAGGACGGCGTGAGTTGTCAGCGCTTCGGTGACCACGATGATCGAAATGGCGAAATTGAGCACGTTCAGCGGCAGCAAACGTGCGCGATCTCCGCTTCCATCGAGAAGAACCGCCGTGCCGATCTGAAAAAACGATGCGAAGTTGCCGATCGCGTTGAATGCCATGATCGCGAACGTCACAAGAAAGGTATTGACGACCGAGAGACAGCCGCAGAAGAAAAGAAAAAACGAATCGATGAGTGCAATCGCCAGCAGCGGTCCGACGAGATAGATGCCGAGGAGCATGATGCAGTCGAGGCGCTCGAGGGGGTGGATGCCGCGCGCCCGCAGCATCTTCCACGCGAAACGTATGAAGCATTGCGTGTGGCCGATTGCCCACCGACGAATCTGCCGGATGCGCACCGGCCATGTCTGCGGCACTTCCTCATAACACTCGGCACGATTGGCGTACACGACTTTCCAGCCGTTCAGCCGAAGCCGGAAAGTGAGCTCGGTATCCTCGGCCAGGATGTTGACGTCGAATCCGCCGACGGCGTGGTACGCGGTCTTTCGAAATGCCCCGGCCGTGCCGCCGTACTGCGGCAGCAGCCGCATGTTGTGTCGCGCCTGTTGATCTACCTGATATCCGGCCGCACGTTCGAGATCGAGAAGACGCGTGAGCAGATTGAAACCGCAGTTGAGCGGTACGACGCGCGCCATGACGGCGCCGACGGCCGGATCGGCGAAATTCGCAACGAGCGCCCGCAGCGCTC
>DATBSF010000223.1:0-18770 GCA_036559905.1 Thermoanaerobaculia bacterium
GATTCTAATACGCGTTTTCGTGGCGGAGGCCGTGGATCACGGTCATGAAGAGGATTTTCAGGTCCAGCAGAAGCGACCAGTTCTCGATGTAATAGAGGTCGTGCTCGATGCGCATGCGCACCGACGTATTTCCTCGCCAGCCATGCACTTGCGCCCAGCCGGTCATGCCGGCGCGCACCTTGTGGCGCAGCATGTAATGCGGAAACTCTGCACGAAATTGTTGTACGAATTGAGGCCGTTCGGGCCGCGGCCCGACCACGCTCATATCGCCGCGCAGGACGTTGAAGAGTTGAGGAAACTCGTCGAGTGACCACGGACGAATCCACCTTCCCACGCGCGTCCGCCTGGGATCCGCCGGCTCCGCCCACTTCGCCCCGCTCTCATCCTCGGCACCCACCTTCATCGATCGGAACTTGACGATGTCGAACGGCTTGCCGTCGAGTCCCATGCGCACCTGGCGATAAAAGACCGGGCCGCGATCTTCGAGCCAGATTGCGAACGCGATCAGCAGCATCAGCGGAGAGAAGACGACCAGGGCGGCGGCGGCCACGATCAGATCGAATCCGCGCTTTACAAACCGACTCCATCCTTCGAGCGGCGTCTCGGAAAGATTGATCGTCGGCAGGCCGTCGATGTCCTCGACGCGTGATCGCAGCACCATGAACTGCAGCAGATCGGGGACGACGTGAATCGAGACCATGCATCGCACCAGGCGATCGAGCAGCGATGTCATCGTCTGCGACGAGGCGTGCGGCAATGCAACGAAAACGTGATCGATCGATTGTTGCTCGATGACGCTTTCGGCGTCGTCGAGGCTTCCGAAACATTCGAGGCCTTCGAGAAGGTCCTGGCCGCCGTTGCGCAGATACCCGACGATCCGGAATCCAAGCTCGTCGTGCGATCGCATCCGCTCGACGACCGCGCGCGCCAGCTCCCCGTTTCCGGCGACCAGGACGCGATCGAGATTCTTTCCCGATCGATGCCGCCGCTCGACCGCATAGCGAACGATTCCTCGCCCGAAGATGACGAAGAGAATCGCGCACAGCATGAAGATGCCGAGGGTCGCGCGCGAGTAAAGGACATCGGGCCGCTTCGGCGGGCGAATCCACAACAGAACTCCGGAAAGTACGACGGTCGCCACCACCGAGCCGATCGCGACCGACATCCATTCCTCGGCCTTCGATCGCGTCGGGCGGATCCGATACAGACCCTGAACAGCGAACGCCAGAGGAAAGACGACGGTGATGATCGGAAGGATGCTGAGGTAGACCTCGATGTCCTGCATGCCCTTGACGACCGGAACGATCTGGACATGGAAGCGCAGGAACCACGCCGCCAGCATCGCGAGGTTCGATGCGATCGCGTCGTTGATCAGATAGATCGATGCCAGCGCGCGGTGTTTCTTTTCGATCAAGCTGCGACCTGCCGGAGTGCGTTCATGAGCTGCTGCTGAAAGCGATCGCGTGAAAACGCGGTGGCGTGCTCGCGAATCGCTTGACGATCCCACGTTCGAGCGTCTGCCGATTCGAGTGCGCGGACCAGCGAATTTACAACGGGCTCATCGAAGAAGATTCCGGTCCTGTTCTCGACGACCGAGTCGAGCGCGCCGCCCGCGCGGAACGCGACCACCGGCGTGCCGAGGGCCATGGCTTCGACGGGCGTAATGCCGAAGTCCTCGACGCCTGGCAGGATCAGCGCGCGTGCGCGCGAGAGATGGTCGAGGATCACCTCTCTGGTTACGGAGCCGATGAACGTAACGTTGGGGCCGGCAGTCGCTTTCAACCGTTTTCGCATCGGACCATCGCCGATCACGATGATGCGCCTTCCCGTCGCCAGCGCAAGTTCCAGCCGCTTGTATGGCACCAGCGCGGAAACGATCAGATCGAAGTCTTCGCGCTCCTTGCGCAGGGGCGCCACGAAGAATGCATCGGCGGCGAACGGGTGGATGACATCCGCGTCGCGCCGGTAATACTTCTGAATCCGATCGCGAACGAAATTCGAATTGGCGATGAATCGCGTGACGTCGGCTGCCGTCTTCACATCCCAGTTCCTCAGCGAAGGCCTGAAAAGCGACACGCCCGCGCGCAGCAGCGGCCGCGATTTCGGGAAGTAATCGTCGAATCGATCCCAGATGTAGCGCATCGGCGTGTGGCAGTAGCAGAGATGCGGCTTGCCGCGCGTGTCAACGCCCTTCGCAACGCAATGGCTCGAGGAGATGACCAGGTCGAATCGGCTGAGGTCCCACGCGCGAACCGCGCGCGGAAACAGCGGCAGCAATTTGCGGTAATCGCTGACGCGCGATGCGAGCCGCTGCAGCGAGGATGTGTGGATGATGCGCGATTCGATTTTCGGCGAGACCGCGCCAGGAAAATGAAAGAGCGTGAAAATCTCCGCTTCGGGAACGAGATCGAGGATGCCTTCCAGCACCAGCTCCCCGCCGCGCATCCCGGTCAGCCAGTCGTGGATCACAGCCACCCGCCCAAAGGATGAGGGCGGAGGGCGGAGGGATGATGAGGACGCGGGTTCAGCCCTCATCCCTCAGCCCTCATCCCTTCTTCGCATCCGGTGTCGATTGCAATGGATATATCTCTTCTTCCGCGCACTTGTCGCAGAGAAAATCGTTGCGCAGGTACTCGTCTTTCGGGACTTCCGTCAGACATTTGATGCAGCGATGCTTTTCCGTGCGCTCCTTGAGCTGGCGCGGGGTTGGGTCATCCATCGCAGAGGTTTTAACACGCTTCTGGAGTGCGGCGGCTTGCCGCCGCTTTTCAGCAGGCAGCTTGCTGCCGGTCGCCGCGGCAAGCCGCGGCGTCGAGAGCGGTGCCAAGGCACCGCAGTCCAGAACTAGAACAGCTCGTTGATCGGGCCGTACGTGCCGTCCTTCGCGAACGGGACGTATTCAAAGCCGCGATTGAGCGGATCGTCGTGTCGAACGGTCGTGTAATCGATACCGAGGGATGAGTAGATCGTCGAGGTGACGTCTTCCGGACGCACGTCGCGATTGGCGGCCCATCCGAATTCCGCGGCATCCTTCCCCGCCGCATCCGTCTGTCCGATGACCGTGCCGCCGCGGACGCCGCCGCCCGCGAAGACCACCGACATGCGCAGGAAGTGATCGCGTCCGCCTTGTGCATTGAGCGCGCCGACCGTGCGGCCGAATTCGCCGAGAACGACAACCATCGTTTCGTCGAGAAGCGTGCGGCCCGATTGGGAACCGGGAGCCGCGGCCAGGTCCGTCAGGAGCGCCGCGTAGGCCGGATCGAAAGTCCTCATCTGGGTGTAGAGCGAGTTCGCAGCCTTGTTGTAGATGTTCGAATGATGATCCCATCCGCCCATCGTCACCTGTACGAACCGTGTCCCTTTGCGTCCGGCGAGGAGGTTGCGCGCGATGATCAGCGAGTTGCCGAATCCGGTCGTGCCGTAGCGCGCGCTTTCATCAGCGGTGTAGCTGAACAGCCGATTGACGTCGGGCGAGTCGATGAGGACCTTCGCCTCATCGTAAAACGTTCCCATGTCCGCGGCGTTTCGACCGAGGCTGCCCGACTGTCTGTCGGGCGAATCCATGAGCTGCAGAAGGTTCCAGCGATCGCTGAGCCGCGGCGCACCATCGGGATGCGAGAGCGCAGCAAGACCGGCGGCCGCGGGCGTCACCGCGAACGGCGCGTAACGCGCAGGCAGATATCCGGAGCTTGCCATCACCTGATTGAGCGACACGAATCCGGGAAGGATCTCTCCGACCTGGCGCGAGGCCTGCGATTCGAGCGCCACGACCGCGCCGATATGCGGCGCGATGCTGCCGGTTGCGCCGCCCGGATTGCGCGCGATCTGTGCCCACGCCTGCGCGAGTTGATGCACCGCCGCCCACGACAGGCCCGATCGGACGATCGTCATCTTCTGCAGTTGATCGGCGGTCTTCGGCATCAATCCCTGGGGAAAACGAACCTGGCCGTAGGCCGTCGGCGCGAAATCCATCGGCGTCCACGGTCCTTCTTTCAGATCCCAGGTGTCGATGTGACTCGGCGCACCGGAGAGAAAAATCAGGATGCAGTTCTTCGCTGTGCGATGCAGCGATGGGTTGACGGCCGTTGCGCTCTGCATCAGCTTTGCGTCGAGGACCGGGAGAAAGTACGACGCCACGATGCCGGTGCCGGCCACCTTCAGGAACTGCCGTCGCGAGAAACCGTTGCCGTTGATCGGAAACGATCCGCCGCGTTCACATTCGCATTGATTTCGCTTCGCCATGGCCGCTCCTAGTTGAACAGGAACTCGAGTTTATTGATCAGCGCAAACTGCAGGTCTTCGGTCTTGCGCGTCAGATCGCCGCTCCGCAGATACGCAATCGCGGCTGCGCGTTCGTCGAAATTCGGATATCGCCCTAACGTCGCCAGGTACAGCGCCTCGGCGATCGAACCCGGGTCCTTTGTGGCTTGCAAAGTCATCGCGACGGTCGATGTCGGAGCGCTCGCTTTGATGCGATCGGTCACGATGCGATCGTTCATCAGTGAAAGTGCCTGCACGATGGAGCTGTCCGCGCTTCTCGGCTGATCGTCGCGATTCCCGCGCCCGAAATTGTTCATGAACGTACGGAACCCTCCCCCTTCGGTCGGATCGGGAAGCTGTACTGCCTTCGTCACCGGCGCCATCGCAGCGACGGGGAAGCTCAGCGTGGAATTCGTCGCTTTCGCAATCGCGTCGACCATCTCCTCCGCCATCAGGCGGCGCGGGTAATGGCGTGCGTAGTATGGAACCCACGATTCGTTCCACGTACCAGCCGTGTAGCGTGACGAAAGCTGATAGGCATTCGAGCTGACAATCAACTTGAGCGTCGCGCGAATGTCGAAGTGATTCGCCGAGAAGGCGCTCGCGAGTTGCGTGAGCAGCGCGGGATGCGTCGGCTGCACCGTCGCTCCCGGCAGAAGCGTCGCCGGATCCTGGCGCAGCAGATCAAACGAATCCGCCGGCTCGACGATGCCGAGTCCGAACAGCTCCTTCCATAGATAGTTGACCGTGGCGCGCGCGAACTGCGGATGCGCCGTCAGAATGCGGCCGTACGCGACGCGGCGCGTCTCGCCGGCTGCCGGGCTTTCCTTGGTCAGGAAAAATACGGGATTGATTGTGGTCTCGCCGTTGACCGGCTGCCGCGGCGTCTTGTTCCCTGAAGTCGTGTTGAGGCGATAGACGCCGGTGGTGTTGTCGTTGATCGCCTGATTCTGGCCGCCGGTCGCATTCGCAACGCGATCGAACTGCACTTGCGCGAAGAAGGCGGCGTTCTGCCAGAAGTCGTAGCGCAGCTTCTTCGACAATCCGGTGTTGACCTGTTCGAGATGACCGAGGCCGTTGTGACACGAGAGACATTGCATCGGCATGCCGAGGAAACGCGATCCCGTCGATGCAGCGAGGTTGTCGTACGTGTCCTGCGCCGGTCCGTTGTTCTGGCGATCGCGGTTGTAATAGTTCGCTTCGCCTTTGATCGTGACGTCTCCCGTGCCTGCGATCAGCTCGCGGACCATCTGGTCGTACGGTTTGTTCTGCACAAACGAGTCGCGAATGAATTTGTAATAGGCGTTGCGCGGGGTCGTCCCGATGGTGGTGTTCGTCGCGTTCTGAACGTTTTCGACGAGGTCGCCGAACCAGAGCGTCCAGCGATCGTTGAAGGCATCCGACGCGAGGAGACGATCAATCGCGCGATCGCGTTTGTCAGCCGACGGATCGGCGACGAATGCGCGAACCGTCGCGGCGTCGGGAATCTCTCCCGTCAGATCGATCGTGACGCGGCGGAGAAACTCGGTGTCGGAGGATCGAGAAGTCCACAGGATGCCGTCGCGGGTCATCTTGCCGAAGATCTCGGTGTCGATGAAATTCTTCGCGACGAACGGATCACCCTTGGGCGGATTCGTCACGCGGCGACGCGCCGACGATGGCGCGACGGCCTCCGCGCGCTGCGACAACCGATGCCACATCTCGGGCGCGGAGCGGATTTGATCGGCTTGGAACGTGCAGTCGGCGGCCGACGGGTTTACGATCTCGTCTTCGCCGCGCGAGGGACTGCCAACGGCAAAGACTCCTACCGCGAAGAGGGGCGCCATTACGCGTGACCATCGCCTGACCCGCTTCATATCCGTTCCTCCTGAGTGACTGGAAAGGTTATTTTATCGGAATTTGCGATTGTTAGTGGTGACGGAGGCTACTTTCATATGATTCGAATTCGGAAGGCAGAGGAAAGAGGCCATTTCGACCACGGCTGGCTCGATACCTATCATACCTTCTCATTCGCCGACTATTACGATCCTGATTTTATGGGATTTCGTGCCTTGCGTGTGATCAACGAGGACCGCGTCGAGCCCAGCCGCGGTTTTGGAACACATAGCCACCGCGATATGGAAATCGTTACTTATGTCCTCGATGGAGAGCTCGAACATCGCGACAACATGGGGACCGGGTCGGTCATCCGGCCCGGCGAAGTGCAGCGCATGAGCGCAGGAACGGGCGTGCTGCACAGCGAGGTCAATCCGTCGCGCAGCAATCCCGTGCATCTACTGCAAATCTGGATTCTTCCTGAACGGCGCGGCATCAAGCCGGAGTACGAGCAGAAAACGTTCCCGGAGAATGAGCGCAACGGCAAACTGCGACTGGTCGCGTCGAGCGACGGCGCCGAGGGCTCGTTGAAGATTCACCAGGACGCGAAATTATTTGCCGGGAATGTCAGTGACCCGATCCAATACGACCTTCAGCCGGGCCGCTACGCCTGGCTGCAGGTCGCGCGCGGCACGGTCGACATCAACGGCCAGAAGCTCAGTGCCGGCGACGGCGCCGCCATCGAAGACGAGCGCACGCTGACCTTGCGCGGCGACAATGCCGAGGTGCTGCTGTTTGACTTGAGCTGATCTGCTCTGTGATCTCTGTGTACTCTGTGGTGAGAGCTTTTCACCACAGAGAGCACAGAGAACACAGAGAACATGGTCCTCTTCTTCCGCATCGTTGCGCTGATCATCAAGAATGTTTTTCGAAGGCGCAGCGGCGTCTTCGATGCATCGGTGCTGCGGCTGCGCGTCTGGCCGACGGACATGGACCTCAACTTCCATCTCAATGACGGGCGATACATGAGTCTCGCCGGGCTCGCGCGCGTCGATCTCATGTTGCGGAGCGGCTTGCTGCGGGGCGCGGTCAAGCGCGGCTGGTATCCGGTGGTCGCCAGCGCGATCGTGCGCTATCGACGCGAGATCAAGTGGATGGAAAAGTTCACGCTGCGATCGCGAATCGTCGGCTGGGACGAGAAGTGGGTGTACTTCGAGCACCGCTTCGAAAAAGGAGACGACCTCGCGGCGATCGCATATGCGCGCGGCGTGATGCGGAATCGCGACGGCGCTGTGCCCACCAGCGATGTGATGGCGCTCGTCGGACACACTGAGCCATCGCCGCCGCTGCCGGACTTCGTCGGAAAGTTTCTGTGACACGCGCGGAAAAGGCGAAGAGGATCGGCGAAATCCTCGACCGTCTCTACCCCCAACCACCCATCCCCCTCGGACACCGCGATCCATTCACGCTCCTCGTCGCCGTTGTCCTATCGGCGCAGACAACTGACGCGCAAGTCAATCGCGTCACGCCCGCGCTTTTTCGTCGCGCTCCGACTCCGGCCGCGCTAGCGAAGATGCCGGAGCACGAAATCCTGAAATTGATTCGAAGCTGCGGACTCGCTCCAGGGAAGGCGCGGCGACTCAAGCAAATGGCGCAAGCAATCGTGGATCAAGGTGAAGTCCCGCGCGACATCGGCGAGCTCGAGAAGCTTCCGGGCGTGGGGCACAAGACCGCCAGTGTCGTCATGACGCAGGCTTTCGGCGAGCCCGCATTTCCAATCGACACGCACATACACCGACTCGCGCAGCGATGGGGACTCTCGAACGGAAAAAACGTCGTGAAGACCGAATCGGATCTGAAGAAAGTTTTTCCGCGCGAAGAGTGGGGCAAACGCCATCTGCAGATGATCTACTTCGGCCGCGAATATTGCCCGGCGCGCAATCACGACATGCGCGCGTGTCCTATTTGCTCGTGGGCGGGGCGAGGCGCTCGCCGGGCTTAGGCGGCGTACCGAGGTCGTTGAAGTCGCGCATGAAGACGAAGAGGGCGTAGTTGTTCTGGTTGCGCGAAAACCCTGCGACCAACTGGTCGTTGTAGCGATCGATGAAGAAGTCAAAGGGATCGCTCGGATCGGTATCGACGACGAACATGTCGGCGTCGACCATCAGCAACTTGCCCATCCGCAACGTTCCGCCGCGGTAGTACATGTAGTTGCGCTCCTGCGGATGCGGATTCGGAAGATCGGGCAGATGCCGGCCGGCATCGAAGATCTGCATCAATTCGTCGCCTTCGATGCGCACGTCAACGAGATGCAACTCCGTGTCGGGCGGGGGAAGCATCTTCTGCGGATCGAGGAGCAGATCGTTGCCCTGCGCGGACACGCCATGTTCGTGCGGCAGTTGCTTTCCGATCATTTTCTCGAGCGTCATCCCGACGGCCTTGAGCAGCCCGAGTCCGTTGAGACCGCAGATGCTCATCTTCGTCGGATGAATGCGAATGCGTCCGTTGTCTGCCGACACGTCCGCCCACATCGTAAACGGGATATCGATGATCTTGTGGACGATGCCTTCCTGCTTGAGTTGTTTCCCGTCGGGCGTCGCGTGCAGATTCTTGAGCGGCGAATTCGGCGCGTTGAACACGTACGCGTTCAGAAGACGGTCGAGACTCGCGCTCGTCATGCCGATCTTGCCGCGATCGACTTTCAGCGTGAAGGTGGTTTTGTTGTCGAAGTTGAGCGGCGTTCCGGGCTGTTTCGGAATCATCTCGCCTCGCAGCTCGTGAATTTTCAGAATCGTCTCCTCGTCGACGTGGAAGTCGACGTTGCGCATCTGCGCTTGCGTCGGGGCCTTCGCTTGCGCCTCCGTCGGCGTCGGAATCGGCTCAGTTCCGATTGTAGGAATGGTCGATTTCGGTGCCGTCACCGGCGCGGCCGGTCCTCGCACGCAACAACACGCCGGAAGCAAAAGAAGGGAGAGGAGAACCAGGGCTGCGGTCGTTACGATCGCGATGACTCTCCACGGTAGCGGCCGCTGCATTTTCACAAGTGCGGCATTTCACAAGTAAGGCCAACCACCTGTCATCCCGAGCGTAGCGAAGGGACCGGTGTGGGTGGGAGGTACGCAATTCGACATTCTCGCACCACCCTTCCACACCGGTCCCTCGCTACGCTCGGGATGACACCCAGCCGGGAATGCCACCGCGATCGAAATCGCTTTTTATTTGCACTTGAATCGTCTCCTTCCACTGCTGCTGTTCGCAGTCGCTACTGCTGCGTCCGCTGCGTCGATCGACACCGTTCGCTCGAACTTTGTCGATTACTACAGCGCCGTCGGCGCCGATCGCACTTCGCCGCGCGTTCGCGACGCGCTCAGCGCCCTTGAATCGAGCGCGCGGGGCTATGCGCAATTACTACAAAGCGATGGAAGCTTCAGCGACATCAACTACGACGAGGTTCCGTCCGGCTCGTGGTCTCCGTGGGATCACACGCGGCGGCTGATCGTGCTCGCGAAGGCCTACCGAACTCCGGGGCAACCGCTCTACAACGATCCACAGCTTCGCACGCAGATCGAGTCCGCACTCGATTACGTCAACCATTACTACAGCCGCATGACTTTGCCGCTCGGAAACTGGTGGTTCTGGTCCATCGGCACTCCACTCGACCTCGGTCCCACGCTGGTGCTGATGCGCGGCGACATCAACGACACCGTTTTCAACAATTGCGTAAGCACGCTGGCGTTTCACATCGGATCGTCACCGACATCGCGCGGGCTGACGGGTCCCGTCCCCACCGGCGAGAACCTCGTGTGGTCATCGTTCACGCATCTGTGTCTCGCGCTTTTGCGCGACGATCCGGTACTGATGGCGCAAGTCCGCGACGCGATGGCCGCCGTTTGCCTGACAACGACCGGAGACGGCATTCAAAGCGACAGCTCGTTTCATCAGCATGGCCCGCAGCTTTACACCGGCGGTTACGGCGGCTCGTTCGCGAATGACGTCGCGCGCTATGCCCTGCTGACGCGCAACACCGAATTCCAGTTGACGCCGTCGGCGTTGTCGTCGTTTGCGAACTATCTCGCCGACGGCGTCGCGTGGTCGCTGTACGGAAACTATTTCGATGTCTCTGTCATCGGACGCGAAGTCGCGCGCTCGTCGACGACCGGCTTCAACGGCATCGCAGCGCTGCTGCAGGCGGCCACGGTCTCGTCGCAACGACAACCCGAGATTCGAGCCGCGGCAGCGAAGATGCTGCAAAGCTGGCACTGGGTGTTGCCACCCGAGCTGGCGGCGCTCGCACATGACGGACTCGCAGGCGCATGGCCTTCGGGACATCAGCATTACTACGCATCGGACTACACGGTGCATCGGCGTTCCAGTTGGTTCGCATCGATCAAGATGTTTTCGACGCGGACGAAATCGGGCGAGAGCACCAACGACGAGAACCTTCTCGGATCGCGTCAATCGGACGGGCGGTTCTATCTCTCGCTGAGCGGCGACGACTACTTCGGCCGCCACATCTGGCCGGCGTTCGATTGGACTCGCCTGCCAGGCATCACGGTCGAGCAGAAACCGGATGCCGCGAGCGATTTCTATGATTTCGGCACGCGCACATTTGTCGGCGGCGTCGGCGACGCACAGAACGGCGTCTCCGCGATGGATTATGCGCCGCTGCGATCTTCTGTCACCGCGAAGAAAGCCTGGTTCTTCTTCGACGACACGCTCGTGTTTCTGACCAACAGCATCAATTCGAAATCAGGAAATCGCATCGAGACGGTCATCGATCAGCGGCCATTAACGTCATCGCTGGTGTCGGGAATCAACTGGACAGTCGCGAACGGCGTCGGCTACTGGTTCTACGGCGCGACGCCGCACGTTGAGCAGATCGCTCGCACCGGGGCCTGGGCCGACCTCGGCGGCTCGACCGACACGACCCCGCATTCGGCGACGCTGACGACGATCTGGCTCGATCACGGAACTGCTCCCGTCAATGCAGACGCGAGCTACGCGATCATTCCAAATGCCACTGCATCATCGATGCGGACGTTCGTTCCGCCGTCGATCATCGCGAATGACGCGAGCGCATCGGCGGTGCAACGCGGAAATACGACTGGAATCGTTTTCTGGGCCGCTGGAAAAGTTGCGGGAGTGCAATCCGATTCGCCGGCGATCGTTTACCTGACACCGACCGATTTGTACGTCACCGATCCGAGCGGCGGCACGGGCACATTCACGATCACTCTGCCGAACGGGAAGTTCAGCGTTCCGCGAAACGGCGGGCGAACGTTCCACGCCAAGCTCACTCCGGCCCGGCGTCGCGCTCTGTGATCTCTGTGCCCTCTGTGGTGAAAAGCCTTTACCACAGAGGACACAGAGGGCACAGAGACAGTTGCGTTTTTCCCGGCATGCGACGATTCTACGCCGCGCATGCGCCGTCAATTTCCGCTCTCGATCGTCTTTTTTCTCGCCGTCACCGCGAGCGCGCAGGACTGGCAGTCGTTCTTCGATGCCGCAGCGTTCGGCTCGTATGTCACCGAGACCGGCCCGCGCAAACCGCAAAGCCGGCTTTTCTCCTCGAACTGGATCATCGTCGGTACCGAGCGTCAGATCGGACGCGGCCGGATCCTCGGCCGGGCGCGATTCACACTCGAGCCGCTCACGATTCCGAAAGAGGGTTACCCGCAGCTCCTCCAATACATTTCGGCGGAGAGTGGCGGTCCGCTGACCGATCACATGCGCGCGCATGATCTCGTCGAGGAAGTCGCGGTCGGATTCGATTGGAAGCCGTTCCAGTTGTATCTCGCGCCGGTCGGCGAGCCGCCACTCGGCCCTGACCCATTCGCACAACGCGCGTCCTCACTCGACTTTCCCGAGGCGCCGTTCGCGTACGACGTGCAGGAATCGTTTCATCGCGCGACGCGGGTCGCGGCGATCGCAGCGACGTCGCGCTTCGCCGATCTCGAGTATGGCGTTTTTCACGAATCGGTATCGACTGGAAACCATACGAGCATCGAAGACGGCAACTTCGACTCCTGGAGCGCACGCCTCACGATCGCCCCGGAATCGAAACTCTCGGCGCAACTTTCCATGGGTCGCCTCGGCGATGCCAAGCGCAAAGTCACGAGCGGATCGATTTCGTATCGCGGCTCGGTGTGGGCGACCAGCGGTATCTGGACGAAGTTCGACGAGCGCACTGCGTATTCGATCGAGACGACGATGCGCTACTGGCGCAGCACGTTGATGGCGCGTGGCGAGGCTGTCGACCGGCCGGCGGGGATCTTCAGCACCAATAAGAAACGCACGACACATCTCACCGTCGGCTACATCTTCGACATTTTTCAGCGGCGCACGGATCGCGCCGGAGTCGGCATCGACATCGACTACCACATCAGCACAAAAGCTCTGGAGCCAATCTACGGGCACAAGCCGCAGACGATCTACACGTTTGTGCGTTGGCGGACGGAAGGGATCACTCGCCCAACTTCGCCTTGAACGCGTGTAGCTCTTCGACCAGCGCGGCGACCTGTTCTTCCAGGCGTTGGAGACGGGATGCAACCGAGTCTGAGGGTGCGCGTTCGGAAGTCGCCGGCAGGATTGCCGGCGCCACACTGAGCACCTGCACCCAACGCGATTCTTTCTGGCCGGGGCGGCGCTCGATCTCGCGGACCATCGGGTCCATTCGCTGGAGCGTCTCCTCGACCTCCGCGATACTTTCGAATGAGTGGAGCCGATCGCTGCGTCCGCGCAGCTCTCCGGGGGTTTGCGCGCCGCGCAAGAAGAGCAGCGTCAAAATCGCCTTGGATGGGCGATCGACTTGCAGCGTTGCGTCGAGATTGTGTTCCCACCGCACCGCCCGCCCTCCCATCACCTTCCAGACGAGCTTCTCGCTCTGCAAACGATCGAGCGCGCTCTTCACTTCGCTTTCGGTCAGCTCCATGACCGGCTCGCGATTTGATTTCTGATTGCAGGCCGCGACGAGCGCGTTGAGCGTGAGCGGGTAGTACTCGGGCGTCGCCAACTGCTTCTCAGCCAGACTGCCGAGGATGCGGACTTCGGTCGCGTCGAGCTCGCGGTCGGGGAGCTTGCGCGGCTTCCGTTCGCCGTCGAGGTCTGTGACGTAATGGCTCATATTTTTTCACCACAGAGGCACAGAGGACACGGAGACTTCTCTGTGATCTCTGTGCCTCTGTGGTGAAGGGTTTTATATCGCGAAAAGAGGCTCGCGCGCTTCACGCGGCTGCCCAAAGTAGTTATCGACGCGCATCCCCACTTTGCGCGAGAGCGACATGAACGTGGTCATCTTTCCGCCGAAAATATTGATGAGATTGCCGGCGCGCTGGATCCGATACTCGCGCCCGATGGCACTCGGATTCGACGCGCGGCCGACGAGCGGCCGGACTCCCGCAAATGTCGAGGCAACGTCGGCCGGTGTGATCGCGTCGCGGATGTATCGATTGAAGCGCGCGATCAGGTAGTCGATCTCCTCCTGCGAGGCGTGCACGTCGTCGAGTGCGCTTTTCTGCACAACTTCGGTCGTTCCGACCAGAGTTGTTCCCTTCCAGGGCAGCACGAAAAAGACGCGGCGGTCAGAAGCCGATTGCAGGAGGATTCCGACGTCGCTGATGCGATGCTTCAGTACGAGATGCGATCCACGGACAAGCGTGAGCCGATATCGCGAGCGGATGTGATTCGCCTTCAGGAGCTCGTTCATCCACGGGCCGGCGGCGTTGATCACCATGTCGAAACGCTCTTCTTCCGCCGGTGTTCGTACGAGCCAGCCCTTGCCTTCGCGGCGCAGCCCGGTGACCGGAGTCATCTCCCGGATGATCGCCCCGTCGCGCTCAGCAGAAGCGACCACCGCGCGGACCAGCGCGGCGTCATCGACCTGTGCGTCCCAGTAGCTGAATCCGCCGCGGAGTCCTTTGCGAACGAGCGGGGCGAGCCGCGCGAGCTCGTCGGCTGAGCGCGATTGATGCCGGCGGATGTTGCTCGTCCCGGCGAGGAGATCGTAGAGCGTCAGGCCGACGGCAACTACGAAGCGGCCGCGCGGACTGTCGTCGTAGATGGGCAACGTGATTTCAATCGGCTTCACGAGCTGCGGCGCATGCTCGAGCAGCCATCCCCGATCGCGCAAGGATTCGCGGACCAGCTCGACGTGGAAGCCTTCCAGATAACGCAAACCGCCGTGGATCATTTTCGTGGTGGCAGAGGACGTTTGGGCACCGGCGCGGCCCTGTTCAAAAAGCGTAACGGCATACCCCTTCCGGGCCAGCTCCCAGGCCACTCCGCCGCCATTGATACCCCCTCCGACAACGGCGATTTTCATGAGGAAATCCGACTTTGCATCAGACGCAAAGAACGTGTTGGCAAACAGTTTGAAATGGCTGAGTTTTTGTGAGTGTGCCGGAACTCGTTGAGGTACCGGAACAGGCCGAAGAGGAGCGCGGCGACCTCGCCGTCATGCTCACCGGCGGTGGTGCCCGGGCCGCTTATCAAGTCGGCCTCCTTCGAGGAATTGCGCGACATTTTCCGCATCTGCGCTTCGAAATCATCACCGGCGTTTCTGCAGGTGCGATCAATGCGATCTTTCTCGCTGCGAAGCGCGGAAGCCTCGCCGACAAAGTCGATGAGCTGACCGATCTCTGGTGCGCGCTGGAATGTCCTCACGTTTTCCGGCCGAACTACGCGCGGCTGATTCCGTTCCGAGCCGCGCTTCATAGCGTACTCCCAGGGCTGCTCACCCGCCGACCTCACGGCGTTTTCAATTCGAATCCGCTGGCGGGTCTGCTCGCCGGGATCTTCGATACAGACGACTACGCGGGCCCTATCCCGGGCATCAAAGAGAATCTCGCGGAAGGTTGGTTGAAGGCGATCGCGCTGATCGGCCTCGATTACTCGAGCGGCCAGAGCGTGCGCTGGTTGCAGGGCCGCAATCTCGAAATCTTCGAAGGCGCGAGTCACCGAAATGTGCCCTGCCAGATCACCCTGAACCACATCCTCGCGTCGGGGGCAATTCCGTTTGCTTTTCCTGCCGTAAAAATCGGCGATCGATGGTACGGCGATGGCGGAATCCGTCTGTCGGCGCCGCTGTCCCCAGCCGTGCATCTGGGCGCAAGGCGTGTTCTCGCGATGTCGACCGCCTATCATCGGACCCCGGAGGAAGCGAGCACGCCGTCCGTGCGCGGCTATCCGCCGGCAGCACAGGTCCTCGGCCAGCTCGTCAACGCAGTCTTCCTCGACGCGATCGAAGAGGACGTCATCCGCATGCATCGCATGAACGAGATGATCAACCACCTTCCGACTTCGGAACGCAATGGCTTCCGTCGCATCGAGCTGCTGGTCCTTCGTCCGTCTCAAGACCTCGGCATCCTGGCTGGAAAATACCAACGCTACCTCCCGACGAGCGTGAAGCTGTTCACGCGCGCACTCGGCGCCGATGAGACCGCATCCCCTGATTTCGTCTCGATGCTGATGTTCGAACCGAACTACACGCGCGAGCTGATCGAGACCGGCGAGCGCGACGTCGATGCACGCGTCGACGACCTGCGAGTGTTCTTCGGCGAATACACCCGGCCTAGAGAAGTGTCCCTCGCGGAGTAACGCCGGCGAACCGCCGGCGCTACAGAAGTGTCCCCCGCAAGATAAACAACGCCACCGTGAAGTAGATGATCAGGCCCGTTACGTCGACAAGTGTCGCGACGAACGGAGCGGAGCTCGTGGCAGGGTCGAATCCGAGCCTTCGCAAAAGAAACGGCAGCATGCTGCCGGCGATCGTCCCGAATGTCACAACGCCGACGAGCGCCATCCACACCGTGAACGCCACCAGCAGGAAATGGCGGCCGTAATCGGTGAAGTGCAGCTTCTCCCAGACGACGATGCGGATGAATCCGATCGCACCGAGCAGTGTGCCTAACACGACGCCGGAAACGATTTCGCGGCGAAACACCCTGAACCAGTCGCGCAGGTTGAGCTCCTGTAACGCGAGCGCTCGGATGATCAGAGACGTCGCTTGCGATCCCGAATTGCCGCCGCTGCTGATGATCAACGGCACGAACAGCGCCAGCACGACGGCGTGTGCGATCTCTCCCTGGAAGTACGTCATGGCGGTCGCTGTCAGCATCTCGCCGAGAAATAGTGCGGAAAGCCAGCCCGCGCGTTTGCGGATCATCGAAAACATATCGACGCTCAAATACGGCGCATCGAGTGCTTCCATGCCGCCCAGTTTCTGCATGTCCTCGGTCGCTTCCTGTTCCGCGACGTCGAACACGTCGTCGACAGTAATGATCCCGAGCATGTGACCCTCGGCATCGGTCACCGGCAAAGCGAGCCGGTCGTAGCGCTCGAACGTTTTCACGACCTCTTCCCGATCGTCGGTGGCGTGCAGCGACACCATCGGAGGATCCTGGATGTCCAGGACCGGAGTGTTCGGATCGGTAAGAACGAGTGATGCGAGACGGACATCCTCGACGAGCTTTCCGCGCTCATCGACGATGTAGACGACGTTGATCGTCTCCATCCCCCGCCCCGTTTTCCGAATGTGATCGAGCGCTTCGCCGGCGCGCATCTTCGAGTCGATCGTCGTGTACTTCGGCGTCATGTAGCGGCCGGCCGTTTCGTCGGGGTATCCGAGGAGCCAACTGGCGTTCTTGAGGTCCTCGGGAGACAGCGTCGCGAGCAGACGCCGCGTCACTTCGGCCGGCATCTCTTCGAGCAGATGCGTGCGGTCGTCGGGAGGCATTGCCTGCAGGACTGCCCGCGCCTGTTCATTGGTCAGCGCCGCGATGAGCTCTTCCTGGTGATCGGGAGGCAGGTACGAAAAGACCTCGCCTGCCTGATCCTTCGGGAGGACGCGGAACACGAACACTTCCTCTTCCGCCGGTAGGGCGATGATCAGGTCGGCGACGTCGGACGGGTTCATGTCGCGGATCCGCGAGCGGAGCTCGTCCCAGCTTCGCCGCTGGATCAATTCACGGAGAGAGTTGCCAACTTCCACGGTATCGAGCATCGCGCGCCTCTTGGACGGGAGATTAAGCGATAATTGGTGGGAATCGTACCGACGTCCTACGATGGCTCTGCTACAAATTGCGCTGCTGGGTGATCTGCAAATGCGATCCGCTGCTGGATCGCTGTTCACCATTTCCGCCAAGAAATCGCAGGCGTTGATGGCGTATCTCGCAGTCAAGCCTTCACAACGCGTCTCACGCGAGAAGATTGCGTCGCTTTTGTGGAGCAGCACAGGACCCGATCAGGCGCGACAGAGTCTGCGTCAGACATTGTCGACGCTTCGCAAGGAGCTGACGCAACTCTCACCCGACGCGAAGATCCTGATCGAGGAGAACGATCTCCTCGGCCTCGATGATTCGCTGGTGGAGTGCGACGTCGCGGCCTTCGAGCCGCTGGTCGCTGCCGGAACGGAAGAAGCGCTCCTGAAGGCGTCGCAGCTTTATCGCGGCGATCTTCTCGACGGATTTCAGATCAACGAAGAACGATTCGATCAGTGGGTGATCGCGGAGCGCGACCGGCTGCATCGCATGGCTCTTCGCGCGCACACCCAACTGCTCGAGCTGCAGTCGCGGCGCGGCGCCATCGACGACGCCATCGTCACCGCGCAGCGTTCGCTTCGCATCGACATTTTGCAGGAGCCGATGCATCGCTCACTCATGCGTCTCTACATGCAGAGTGGCGATCTGCTCAACGCCATCCAGCAGTTCGAGACGTGCGCAAAAGTTCTCCGACGCGAGCTCCGCGTCGAGCCGGATGCGGAGACGAAGAACCTGCATCGCGAGATCATGACGCTGCGGGAGAAGACGAGCGCACGCGGAGCGTCAGCCGAGGATGTTCGGAAGAATGTGCTGGTGGTGGAGGACAACGTGCTGAATCGCGAGTTGATCAGCGCACTTCTCAAAAACGCCGGCTACAACGCGTTGATCGCGAAGGACGGCGCCGAAGCTCTCATGGTGATCGGACGGTCGCGCGTCGATCTCATGCTGCTCGACGTCGACCTCCCCTTCATCGATGGCCATAGTCTTCTGCAGGCCGTGCGCGAAAACGGGCTCGAGATCCCGGCGATCTTCATCTCGGGCCTGCCGGGCGAAGAGGTTGAAGTCAAAGCATTCGAGGTCGGCGCGGCGGACTTCATTCGCAAACCCGTGAAGAACACGATACTTCTCGCGCGTGTCGCGAAAGTATTGGCCAACCCGATTGGTTGAGCTTGCCAGTCTTAGGCGCGCAACCTAGATTGAAGGGGCGTGAAGCTCCTCATCGTCGAAGACAATCCGCTCATCGCCGCCGCCATCGAGAAAGCCGGCGAACGCCTCAACCTCCAGGCGGATTTCGCAACCGACGGGTGGGATGCGATCCAGAAACTGCAGACTGAGGAGTACAGCGCGATCGTCATCGACACTGATTTGCCGCGCCACAGCGGCTACGGCGTGGTTTCGTATCTGCGCGAGGAAGTCGGCGATCGGCTCGAGAACGTCGTGCTCATGACAAGCTCCGACCACGCCTCTGTCCGGCGGTGCACCAGCGAGAGCCTCCGCGTCATTGGACGGACGGAGCAGATCGATGAGATCGTCGCGGCGCTGGAGTGCGACGAAACGGAGTCCTGAGCCGCGGAGACGGCGAAGGAACTCAAGCCGCGCAACTAGAGATCCTTCGCTCCGCTCAGGACGACGGGCGGAACGGAATCACGAGCAACTCAC
>DATBSF010000224.1:0-1734 GCA_036559905.1 Thermoanaerobaculia bacterium
ACGCGAAGAGCGCGGCCGGACTCGTGGCGTGCTACATCGCCGCGATTCCCTACTTCGGCAACACGCTGGCATCCGACGCGATCTACGCCGCGATTTTCTTCGGAACGTTCGCGGTCGTAGAACGTCGCCTGCAGACAGCATGACACCACGCATCGTTTCGCTGCTTCCGAGCGCCACCGAAATCGTCTGCGCGCTCGGCTTTGAAGGGGCGCTGGTGGGAAGGTCGCACGAGTGCGACTTTCCCCACGGCGTCGAGCGCTTGCCGGTGTGCACGGCGCCGAAGGTCGGCGGCGCCGACTCGCGAGCGATCCACGCCAGCGTCTCCGAGATCCTGCAGCAGGACATCAGCGTGTATCGCGTCGATGCCGATTTGTTGCGGCGCCTTCGGCCGACGCACGTCGTCACGCAGATTCAATGCGACGTCTGCGCGGTCAGCCTGCGCGATGTCGAAGCCGCGATCGCCGATTGGACAGGCGTGGAAGCACCACGGCTCGTCCCGCTGAATCCGCAATCGCTCGAAGATGTTTTCGAAGACATCCGCCGAACGGCGGTCGCGCTCGATGCTGACGGCGAGGCGCTCGTCCGCACAATGCGATCGAAGATGGAGGCGATCGCAGCCGGCGCGCCGGCGCGCAAGCCGCGTGTTGCGATCATCGAATGGATTGAGCCGCTGATGGCTGCCGGCAACTGGATGCCGACGCTGGTCGCAATGGCCGGTGGAATCGACGTCCTCGGCCGCGAGGGACAACATTCGGAATGGATCACGTGGGATGACCTCGCGAGCGCCGACCCGGATCTGATCATCGTCGCGCCGTGCGGGTTTCGCGTCGAGGATTCGCAGCGCGACTTGCATTTCCTCTCCTCGAATCCAATCTGGGAATCGCTTCGCGCCGTCCGCAGCGAGCGGGTCTTCATCGTCGACGGCAACCAATACTTCAACCGGCCGGGACCGCGGCTGGTCGAGTCGCTGGAGATTCTGGCGGGGATCGTCAAGGGTGCAGTGGGCCCCCTCACCCGGCGCTTCGCGCCACCCTCTCCCGATGGGAGAGGGGCAAAGCGTCCTGTCCTTCTCCCATCGGGAGAAGGTGCCCGAAGGGCGGATGAGGGGCGACCGCTGAAAACTTTACTCTCGTGGAGCAGTGGCAAAGACTCGGCGTGGAGTCTTCACACGCTGCGATCCGACCCGCGATACGAAGTCGTCGGCCTCGTGACCACCATCAACGCCGCCGCGGACCGAGTGGCGATGCATGCAGTCCGGACTGAGCTGCTGCGCGCGCAGGCCAGGGCCGTAAATCTGCCGCTATGGGAATTGTCGATTCCGAGTCCCTGCTCGAATGAACAGTACGAGCTCGTCATGCGCGCCGCAATCGCTCGCGCGGAATCCGAAGCGATCGAGTGTTTCGCGTTCGGCGATCTCTTTCTGGAGGACATCCGCGCGTATCGCGAACGCCAGCTGGCAGAGACGAAGCTCACACCGATCTTTCCGCTGTGGGGCCGCGACACGGGTGAGCTCGCGCGCGAGATGATCGCCGGCGGCCTGGCGGCGCGCATCACCTGCGTCGATCCGCGGCTGCTGCCATCGTCATTCGCCGGACGCGAATTTGACGATGCGCTTCTCAATGATCTTCCAGCGGGCATCGATCCCTGCGGCGAGCGCGGTGAATTTCATACCTTCGCCTATCGCGGCCCGATGTTCGCGTCGCCGCTTTCCATCACTGGCGGCGTGGTCGTCGA
>DATBSF010000225.1:0-3959 GCA_036559905.1 Thermoanaerobaculia bacterium
ATACATCCGCTGCTCCGTCTCGCCGATGGCCCGCAAATCCTTCCAGTGCATGTCGAGGCAGTATGCGCAGCCGTTGATCTGCGATGCACGGAGTTGGACTAGCAGCAACAGGCGCGTCTCCAGTCCGCACTTCTGCAGGTACTGGTCGAGCGCGTCCATGGCGTCGTAAACGCCGGGGGATACCTTCGCATAGTTGATTCGCGGTCGCATTTGCATTCCCTCCGGTGTCCAAGGTAAGCTCAAAGTTGTCCTATCAAGAGATCCACTTACGATATTCTTGCTGTACCACTTACGATGGCCAGGCGCAGGACGACCTTCGATCTCACACTGCCGGAACGCGATTCGCGTATGCCCGCTTACCGGTGGCTATACGCCGCGGTGCGCGCGGAAATCCTGGAAGGGCGCCTGAAGCCCGGCGCGCAACTCCCCAGCTCGCGCGATCTGGCGGAGCAATACGATCTCGCGCGCGGCACGGTCGTCATCGCATTCCAACAGCTCGAGTCGGAGGGATACATCGCAGGCACTGTCGGATCGGGGACGTATGTCAGCAAGGTTCTGCCGGATGACCTGCTGCATGTTCCGCGCGATCCGCGCCGGCAACCGGCGAGGACAAAGCCGCGGCGTCGCGTGTCGGATTACGCCGGCCGTGTCACTCTTTTTCCGCCCTACGCGGCCCATCCCGGCCGCGCTTTTCGAGCGAATGTTCCGGCGCTGGATCTGTTTCCGACGACGCTGTGGGCGCAGATCGCCGGCCGCCGCCTGCGCCGCCTATCGACCACTCTTCTCCTCGGCAGCGGCGCAATGGGATACCTGCCGCTGCGAGAAGCGGTCGCCGAATACCTCGGGACATCGCGCGGCGTGAAGTGCGTACCTGAGCAGATCGCAATCGTCTCCGGAATGCAGGAAGCGCTCGATCTGACGGCGCGGATCTTTCTCAATAGCGAGGACCGCGTGTGCATGGAAGATCCCGGTTACATCGGCGCGACGATCGCCTTCGAAGCGGCGGGCGCGAAGATCATCGGCCTGCCAGTCGATCGTGAGGGCGTGGTGCTGCGCCGCTCGAGTCTGCGCGGATCGCGGCTGGTCTACGTCACGCCCGCGCATCAATTTCCGTTAGGCGTGACGATGAGTTTGTCGCGCCGCCTCGAGCTGCTGGAGTGGGCGCGCCAGTCCGGCGCGATGATTCTCGAGGATGATTACGACAGCGAGTACCGCTATTCCGGGCGTCCGGTGCCTGCGCTTCAGGGACTCGATCAAAACGACTGCGTGCTCTTCGCCGGAAGTTTCAGCAAAGTGTTGTTCCCGTCGCTTCGGCTCGGGTATCTCGTCGTTCCACGCGATCTCGTCCCGACCTTCGATGCCGTCAAATCGGCAACCAATCGACATGCGTCTCTGCTCGATCAGGCCGTGCTCTGCGATTTCATCGTGGAGGGCCATTTCGGGCGCCATCTCCGACGCATGCGGCAGGTGTACGCAGAGCGCCTCTCGATTCTGATCGAAAGCGCGCGGCAGCGACTGGCGGGGCTTCTCGATGTCTCCCCCATCGAAGCCGGACTCCAGACCGTCGGATGGCTACCGGCGGGGGTCGACGGAAAACGCGTTGCGAAGGCCGCCGCCGCGCGGAAAGTGCACGTCACTGCGCTGAGCGCGTACAGCCGCGGACCGATGGAGCGCGATGGATTGCAACTCGGATTCGCGGCGATCGATCCGCACGAGATCCGCCGCGGCATCCGCGAGCTGGCTATTGCGCTCAGCGCGACCGGGACGTCGCCCGGGCGGGTTGTGTAAGCCATGACGATTCTCGAGTTCGCAAACGAGGAGCTGATCCTCGCGAGTTTCACGCCGTTTACGAAGGCCGGTCCGTACAAAGAGTACGGTCCGGTTTTCATTCTTGCGAACGCGAGCGATGAGCCGGTGAACCGCGACGCGTTGCCGCCGGCCGGCTTGCCGACGAACTATCTGCGCGATCAATTCGCCGTTCGCGCGTATTCGGAGAACGAAGCGATCCTCGACGCGGTGCTCGTGCGCGCGCCGGATCTCGCCGAAACTGTCGATCGCTTCTTCAGTTCACCGGAGACCACATTCCTGCACGTCAGATTCCCGACCTATGGTTGTTTCGCATGCCGGATCGATCGGTCGTCCCACGCGTGAATTCTGTCTTTGAGCTTCGGCAATACACGCTCCATCCCGGCAGGCGCGACGATCTCATCGAGCTTTTCGAAAGAGAGCTCATCGAACCGCAGGAAGCCGCCGGAATGCATATCGTCGCGCAGTTTCGCGACCTTGGCGATCCCGATCGCTTCGTCTGGATCCGCGCGTTTCCCGATATGGTCGCGCGCAAAGAATCGCTGGAGCGTTTCTACGGAGGCCCGGTGTGGAAGAAGTTCCGCGACCAGGCCAATGCAACGATGATCGATTCCGACAACGTTCTGCTGCTGCGGCTGGTCGATCCGCGTTTCGGATTTCCGGTCGGTGCGAAAACGCCGGCGTCGCGCTTCGCGATCTCGATCTACGCGAATGTCGCTCCCGTCGAACTGCCGAGGGGGACGTTCCTTCGGACCGAGCACGCGGCAAACACATTTCCGGCGTTGCCGGTGAGAACTGGCGAGGATGTCCTCGTGTCGTTTTCGACAGCGGAATCGCAGCCAACGCTCGCCCTCCCCCGCATTCAGGAGCTTCGCCTGGAACCGACGCGGCGCTCACGCATTCGCTGAATTTATGCCGCGTGCGAGCTGGCGCGCGAACGCCACGAGCGCCTTGCGATGGTCTCTTGCAAAGTACCCTACTAAAGCCGCAAGCTGAAGTCGTAACCATGGCGAAACTGGTTTGGACTTCGGATCCGGAAGAAGCGAAGCGCTTGCGCGAATCCGGCAAGATCGACGCTTCGCGCGATGTCGAACCGGCGAATCAGACGATTCGCGTCGAGATCGATCGTACGGCGCGTGCTGGTAAGACCGTCACCGTCGCGAGCGGCTTTCTGCACACGCCGGAGACACTGGCGAAAGTCGCCGCGACGCTGAAGAAGAAGTGCGGCTCGGGCGGAACCGCGAAGGGTGATGCGATCGAGATCCAGGGAGATCACGTCACACGCATCTCTGCGGAGCTGCAGGAGATGGGCTATCGGGTCAAGAAGTAGTGGCGCTCACCTCTACGATCTACAACGCCACGGTCGAGATCAACGACGTCGATCGCGGCGTCTATCAGTCGATCGCGCTCCGCATCGCGATGCATCCTTCCGAGACGATGGAGTACATGGCGACGCGGCTCCTCGCCTACTGCCTCGAGTACACCGAAGGGATCGAGATGACGGCGGGGCTATCGGATGGCGACGAGCCGGCGATCGTCGTCCGCGATCTGACCGGTCGGGTCACGGCGTGGATCGAGGTCGGTACGCCGGATGCCGACCGGCTGCATCGGGCAAGCAAGCTCGCCGAGCGCGTCGCCGTCTACATGCACCGCGATCCGCGCATTCTTTTGAGTCAGCTCGAAGGGCACCGGATTCATCGCGCCGAAGATGTTGCGATCTACTCCTTCGCCGGAACGTTCATCAATGATCTCGCTGCATGCATGGAGCGGCGCGTCGCAATCTCATTCTCGGTGAATGAGCAGCACATCTATCTCGATATCAACGGGCATTCGTTGTCGACGACGATTGAGCGCCACCGGCTACTAGAACGTGGTTAGCCGGGATAGATCCTGAGCTTCGACGCCGGTTCGCGTCCGGTGTACCGCTGGTTAGCCGGCGCGAAATTGATAGGGACTGCCGCTCGAGCTGCTTTTGGGACGGTGGCACTTGACGGCTCGATTACAGAGAATCCCCGCGCATTGTTCGATCGAATTTGTCCGCGCCACGTAGACTTCTCGCACATGATCCGGCGATTGAAGGTCTGATCCTGTTGATTCACACATCCTGCGATGGAACGCTCAATCGCGCCGGTGTGGCGACACCTTTGATTAGC
>DATBSF010000226.1:0-5223 GCA_036559905.1 Thermoanaerobaculia bacterium
GCGATGGGGCAGAAGATGTCGATGCACTCCGCGATGACGACCGAGAACTGGACCACCGATCAGCTTTCCGGTGAATTCGCGAGCTTCATTCAGGCGCGCGGGATGCGCACCGGAATCGATGTGGTCGATCGGCTGATCGAAGCGCAGGCCACCGCCACGCGCGGTTTTCCTCTGAAGCAGGTGAGCACCGTTCACCTCAATCAGGCCGGCGGCGATATGCCGATCACGACGACGTCTACAGTCAGCAACATTCAGCGTCGTGCGATCGAGCCGGCGCAATTCGCGGTGCCGTCGGGATACACCAAGGTCGACGATCCGATCACGAAGATGATGCGGCAGATGACGGGTTCGGCGCAGTAATGCGCGCCACCCTCTCCCGATGGGAGAGGGGCAATGCAGCCCTCGTCCTTCTCCCATCGGGAGAAGGTGCCGCGAAGCGGCGGATGAGGGGCGTTACTCCGCCAACATCTCCCGCAAAATCTCATTAGCCAGTTCGGCCTTCGCTTTCCCTCGCGTCTCTTTCATCAACTGACCGACTAGGAAGCCGAAGACCTGCGCCTTCCCGCCGCGATACTGCGCGACCTGCGCGGGATTGCCGTCGATGACGCGGCGGGCGGCGTCGCGAATCAAAGTTGGATCGGCGATCTGCGAGAGGCCGCGACGATCGACAATGTCATCGGGCGCCTCGCCGGTCGAGGTCATCTCTTCGAAGACTTCCTTCGCGACTTTGCTTCCGATCGCTCCCTTCTCGATCATGTTGATCAATCGCGCGAGCATCGGCGCCGCAACGGGAGCGTCCCGAAATCGCAGGACCTCGTTGCGCACCCAGTTGGCGGCTGCTTTCGGATTGGAAGCGCTTGCGACTTCCTCGAAGTACTCCGATAGCTCCCGCGTCGCGACCAAAGCCTCGGCGTCAATCGCGGCGATGCCGAGCGTCTTGTAGCGCTCGATGCGAGCGTCCGGCATCTCGGGCAGCTTCCGCTGCACATCCTCGATCCAGGCGCGATCGACGCGCAGCGTGAAGAGATCGGGCTCCGGAAAATACCGATAGTCGTGCGCTTCTTCCTTCGAGCGCATCAGCCGCGTCTCGCCGCTCGGCACGTCGAAGAGGCGAGTCTCCTGCGAGACTTTTTCTCCCTTTTCGAGAATCGCGGTCTGGCGTTCGATCTCGAACTCGATCGCATTGCGCAGGAATCGAAATGAGTTGAGATTCTTGATCTCGGCGCGCGTGCCGAGGGGTTGGCCGGGGCGGCGGACGGAAACGTTCGCGTCGCAGCGCAGCGATCCCTCTTCCATGTTTCCGTCGCAGATCTCGCCGTACATCAGGATCTGGCGCAGGCGCGTGAGATACGCGTCGGCTTCCGCGGCCGTGCGCATGTCGGGCTCGGACACGATCTCGATGAGCGGAACGCCGGCGCGATTCAGATCGACAAGCGACGCGTCCGCGGCGTGAATCAGTTTTCCGGCATCTTCCTCGATATGAATTCGGATCAGACGCACATTGCCGACGTGTCCGCCCGTCGCCAGCGGTTTTTCGAACTGCGAAATCTGGTAGCCCTTCGGAAGGTCGGGATAGAAATAGTTCTTGCGCGCAAAGATCGAGTCCTCGTGAACGGTGCAGCCGGTCGCCAGCGCGGCGCGCATCGCCAGGTCGACGACGTTGCGATTGAGCACCGGCAGAGCGCCGGGATATCCGAGGCACACGGGACAGACGTGGGTGTTGGGTGGAGCGCCGAATGCGGTCGGGCACGCGCAGAAGATCTTCGACCGCGTCAACAGACGCGCGTGCACTTCGAGGCCGATGACTGCTTCCCAATTCGACACTGAGCCGTGATTATAGGGACGTGAGGCTTTCGTCTTTAGTCGCATATTTTTTGCGGCTCGGCGCGATGGGCTTTGGCGGTCCGATCGCGTTGGCGGGCGCGATGGAGCGCGACCTGGTCGATCAGCGCAAATGGTTCACGCCGGAGGAATACTTTCGCGGACTCGCGCTGGCGCAGCTCGCCCCCGGCCCGCTGGCCGCGCAACTCGCCATCTACCTCGGCTGGGCGAGGGGAGGAGTTCTTGGCGCTACGCTGGTCGGCATCGCGTTCGTTGTTCCGTCATTTCTGATCGTGCTGGTTCTTTCGGCGCTTTACATCCGATTCCATGGACTGGCGTGGATGCAGGCGGTTTTCTACGGAGTCGGCGCGGCGGTCATCGGCATCATCGCGCGGAGCGCTATCAAGCTGACGCGACTCTCGCTGAAACGCGACGTCCTGCTGTGGATCGTGTTCATCGTCGTCGGCGCGACGACTGCGATCACCGAAACCGAAATCGTGTGGCTGTTTCTTTTGTCGGGGGTCGCGGTGTATGCGTTGCGTCGAGGAACTCCGGCCGCTATTCTTGTTCCGCCGTGGCTCTTAACCGGGATCCGCGGCATTGCCGACCTTCCGCTGGTCTGGCGAATCTTTCTTTTCTTCACCGAGGCCGGCGCGTTCGTCTTCGGAAGCGGGCTGGCGATCGTGCCTTTTCTCTACGGCACCGTCGTGGAGCAATATCAATGGTTGACGCAGCGCGAGTTCGTCGACGCGGTGGCGGTCGCGATGATCACGCCAGGCCCGGTCGTCATCACGGTCGCATTCATCGGCTATCTCGTTGCGGGACCGCTCGGCGCGACTGCCGCCGCGGTGGCCGTCTTCCTTCCGTGCTACCTCTTCGTGATCATTCCCGCGCCGTACTACGAGCGCTGGTCGAAGAAGAGAGGCATCGCCGATTTCGTCGACGGCGTTACGGCCGCCGCGGTCGGCGCGATCGCCGGCGCCACGATCGTGTTAGGCCGGCGCGCGCTAGTTGACTGGAAGACGATGCTGATCTGTCTCGTCACATTCGCTGTCGTGATGTGGACAAAGAAGATCCCAGAGCCGGTTCTCATCGTGGCAGCCGCCGTTGCGGGCCTACTCCTGCGATAATCGCCGGCCATGAAATCGTTCATCGTCGCGCTTTTCGTCGCTACTTCTGCGTTCGCCCAATCGATCGATTCGATGATCGACCGCGAAATGCCCGCGCTTCTCGACACCTACAAGGCATTTCACGTCGCACCGGAGCTCTCGAAACATGAGGAGAAAACATCCGCCACTGTTGCCGAGCGTCTGCGCGCGCTGGGCTACACGGTCACCGATCACGTCGGGAAATACGAATCCTCCGACACCTGCTACGGCGTCGTCGCCATGATGAAAAACGGCGACGGGCCGGTTGTCCTCGTGCGCAGCGACATGGACGCCCTTCCCGTTCTGGAACAGACCGGTCTTCCGTACGCGAGCAAAAACGCAAACGTGATGCACGCCTGCGGACACGATATCCATATGACCACGCTCCTCGGCACTGCCAGCATGCTCGCGCAATTGAAGAACAAATGGCATGGCACGGTGCTGCTGGTTGGTCAGCCGGCCGAGGAGGTCGTGCAGGGTGCATCGGCGATGCTGCGCGATCGGTTGTACGAGCGATTTCCGCTTCCGAACTTCGCGATTGCTCTGCATGACAACTCCTCGATGCCGGCCGGACAGATCGGATACTGCCCCGGTTACTTCATGTCCAACTCCGATTCCGTCAACATCACAATTCGCGGAGTCGGCGGACACGGCGCGTCGCCGCAGAGCACCAAAGACCCGATCGTCGTGGCCTCGGAAGTCGTCCTGGCGCTGCAGACGATCGTGAGCCGCGAGAACTCGCCGCTCGATCCGGTGGTGGTGACTGTCGGTTCGATTCACGGCGGCGCGAAGCGCAACGTCATTCCCGATCAGGTCGAAATGCTTCTGACCGTGCGCACGTACAAGCCGGAAGTGCGCAAGCGCGTGCTGGCGTCGATCGAGCGCGTCACCAGGGGCATCGCGATGGCCGCCGGCATCCCTGATGAGCGCGCGCCGATCGTCGAGGTGCTGAAAGGCGAAGGGACGGAAGCGACCTACAACGATCCAGCGCTGACGGAGCGGATTGCGAAGGCTCTCAAGCGCGACATGGGCGCGAATAACGTCGTGCAGATCGATCCGCTGATGGTGAGCGAGGACTTCGGCCGGTTCGGACTCGACCGCCAGATTCCGGTCTCGATGCTGAATGTCGGCGCCGTGGATCCCGCGAAGATCGCGTCCGGCGCGCGCTTGCCGTCGCTACACTCGAGCGAATTCGCGCCTGTTCCGGAGCCAACATTGCGCGGCGGGATCAAGGCGATGACGTTGTCAGTCCTCGAACTGCTGCGCTGATCTGGAGTGCGGTGCCTCGGCACCGCTCTCATCGCCGCGGCTAGCCGCGGCGGACAGAGCGGCGGCAAGCCGCCGCACTCCAGACTACGCGCGCAACTTGTGCAAGCTCCTTAGCACCTCCGCCACACTCCACGCTTGCGCTGCGCATCCGCGCGCGTGGTAGGGCGGTTCGGCGTCGAAGACTTCGCTGATCGTTCCGATGCACGCGTCGGCGAGATGTGGTTTGAATCCGTCGAGCAAGTGCGATGCGCCCTCGGTGTCCTCGGGATGCACCTTCATCCACGCATCGACGTACGGTCCGATGAGCCATGCCCACACCGTCCCCTGGTGATAGGCGGCATCGCGCGCGCGCAGGTCGCCGTCGTAGGCTGGCTTGTAATCGGGATGATCGGGGGAAAGCGATCGCAGTCCGAACGGCGTCAGCAGCTTTTCGCGAACGACATTCACCACGCGCTGCCATCGCGATTCATCGAGGACGGGAAAGTCGAGCGACACGGAAAAAATCTGATTCGGCCGCAGCGCCGGATCGTTTGGATCGACGACATCGTAAAGATACTGACCCTCGTCGTACCAGAACCGCTCGTTGAAGGACTTGCGTGCGCGATTCGCGTAATCGTCCATGCGGCGCGCATTCCCGACATCGGCGTGAATCACCAGCAACTGCTCCAGGATCCGCAGCGCGTTGTAGTACAGCGCGTTGATCTCGACCGCCTTGCCGCGCCGCGGCGTTACCACCCACCCGTCGACCTTCGCGTCCATCCAGGTGAGCTGATAGCCCTCCGCCCCCTGCGATAGCAGTCCGTCCTTCGGATCGACATGAATGTTGAACAGCGTGCCGCTGACATGATGGTCGATGATGTCGAGCATCTTCGGGATCAGCATCCGGATCGTTTCCTGATCGTTCGTGATCTTGAAATAGCGCCACACCGCGTGGAAGAACCACATCGTGGCGTCGGCGGTGTGATACAGCCCGCCATGCTCGCCT
>DATBSF010000227.1:0-4973 GCA_036559905.1 Thermoanaerobaculia bacterium
AACGCCAGTCGCATCAAACAATTGTATGAGACTCGGCATCATTGGCGGCGGGCGGGCCGCGTGGGCATTCGGGTCGACATGGCGCCGGGTCGGCTGGCCGCTGTCGGGAATCGCGCTCCGATCGGAGAGCGAAATCGCGCGCCTGCTGGACATCTGGAAACGATCCGTCTCCGATCTCGCCTCCGATTCCGAGCTGCTTCTCATCGCCGTCAGCGACCGCTCGATCGATGAAGTTGCGACCTCGATCCCGAAGACAAACGCGGTCATCTTCCATCCGAGCGGAATCGCGACCGCCGTACGGGGCGGGTTCTCGCTCCACCCTCTGAAGTCGCTCCCTCCAGTCGGTGAACCGTCGGATCTCAAAGGTGCCTTGCTTGTCTTCGAGGGTGCCCATCGCGCAGTCGCGGAACAGATCGCTGATGCCGCCGGCGCACGGCTGGCTGAAATCGCCCCCCAGCAGAAAGTGCTCTATCACGCGGCGGCGGTCTTCGGATCGAACTACATCGCCGCGCTTCTCGACATCGCGGAGGAGCTGATCGGCATCGAGAACGCGCGCGACGACCTGGCGGCGCTCGCCGATTCCGCCATTCGAAACTGGCGTGCACACACGGATTCGCGCCGTTTCACCGGTCCGGCCGCCCGCGGCGATCGGGAGGTTTTAGAGCGGCATTTGGCGTCCCTCGCCGATCGCCCGCAAGTCGCAGAGATTTACAGACTTCTGGCCGAGCGGATTCTTGCGAGCGCGAAGTAGCGGGTGCTACCATCGATGCCCCTGTTGATGCGGAGATCAGATGGTCTTCTTTAATTACGCCACCATGCAGATGGCCGCGAAGATCGTGTACTACGGTCCCGGCCTGTGCGGAAAGACCACCAATCTCCACTACATCTACGCCAAGACTTCACCGCAGAGCCGCGGCGAGATGGTCAGCCTCGAAACGGAAACGGATCGCACGCTTTTCTTCGATCTGCTGCCCATCGACGTCGGCGTGATCGGCGGATTCAAGACGCGGCTGCAGCTGTACACGATCCCCGGCCAGGTCTTCTACAACACCACACGCAAGCTGGTGCTGAAGGGCGTGGACGGGCTCGTTTTCGTGGCGGATTCGCAGGTTGCGATGCAGGACGCCAACGCCGAGAGCTTTCACAACCTGCGCGAGAATCTCGCCGAGATCGGATTGAAGCTCGATGATATCCCGCTGGTGATCCAGCTCAACAAGCGCGATCTTCCGAGTGTCGCGACGGTCGACCAGATGATCGCGCGACTCGATCCCGAAGGCAGGTACGAGAAGATGGAGTCGATCGCCGCCACCGGCGTCGGCGTTTTCGAGACCCTCAAGCTCATTTCGAAGCTCACGCTTCGCACGCTGCGCAGCCGCATGACCGGCGACGACGTGAAGACTGGTCCTCGCGTCGCGGCGCAGGTTGCGACGTTCCGCGTCAAGGAACCGCCGCCATCGACATCGGCCAAAACAGCGCCGATCGCGGCGGTTGTCGAGATCGAGGATGAAGTCGAGGAAATTGAAACGTCTGAGGAAGTCGCACACTCCGCGCCGGCGCATCAGGCATTTTCAGACAGCACGCTCGCGAAGACAGCGAACCTCGATGCCCGCATCATCTCTGACGTTCCCGTCGCTTCGCCCTCATCGCCGGCTGCCGAGCCGGAGATCGATTTCAGCCAGACCGACAAAGCGCCGAAGGAACCCAAAGTCAAACACGTCAAAGTCCGCTCCTCGGTCGACATCATGGCCGAGCTGGAGGCGCTGCGAAAACGCGCCACCCAGACGACGCCGAAGCAGTCCAGGAAAGAAGCCTCACCGCTTGACGCGCTCCGGAAGACTCGCGATGTGCAGAAAACCATCAACCTCAAGGTGAATCCCGATACGCTCGCGAAGACGAAGGCGGTGCGTGTTGCGGTATCCTTTGAGAACAACGATGGCGGCGTCGTGCAGCATCAGGAGCAAACGGTCGAAGTCGATGCTTCCGACGCGAAATCGCTGACGGTCAACCTCAAGATCAATTCGTAGCGGGCGGGAGTGGAGGTGGCGATGAGAGAAGCCCGATGGGCGATCCTGGCACTCGCGTTGTGCGGTTGCGCGACACGTCCCGCGCCTCCGCCTCCGCCTGATGTGGCACAGACACTCCTGTCTGTGCCTGTCGTTCGCTCAGCCGCGATCTTCGTTCTTCCTCCACCGCCGCCGGTCCTCGACCTCCCGATTCCAGACCATCGGTCAGTCCACAGCGCGCTCACGCTCTTCACGACCGAGATGCGCGCGGACATCCAGCAATCGTTGATTCGTTCCGCGCAATACCGAAAGCTGATCGATCGCGTTCTCGATCAATACAACCTCCCGAAAGCGCTCGCGTTTCTGCCGGTGATCGAGAGCGCGTATTTGCCGAGGCTGACGTCGCGCGCGGGGGCGCACGGGATCTGGCAATTCATGCCGGAGACGGCACGCGAATACGGGCTGCGCGTCGACTGGTGGGTCGACGAGCGTGCAGATCCCGATCTCTCGACACGCGCCGCGGCGATCTATCTCAAGGACCTCTATCGCGAGTTTCGCGACTGGCCGCTCGCTCTCGCGGCCTACAACGCCGGTCCGGGACGCATTCATCGCGCGCTCGATGAAACCGGAACGACGAGCTTCTGGAGCCTGATGGAAATGTCGGCGATTCCGCGCGAGACGCGCGGCTACGTCCCGACGTTCTATGCGGCGATTCAGATCGCCGGTGATCCCGCGGCGTACGGATTCCGTACCGCTGATCCACTCGACAACGACGTCAAGCGCGTGGAAGTCGAGGGTCCGCTATCGCTGCGCTTCATCGCGCAGGCGGCGAACATCGACGACAGCGTGCTGCGCGATCTGAACCCCGCGCTGCGGCATGGAATCGTTCCGCCCGGGACGACCAGCATTCGCGTTCCGGCCGTCGCAGTGGCGGCGATCGCAGCACGCGCCGCGACGCTGAAAAACTACGATCGAATCGTCACCGTCTGCGCTTACAAAGTGCGCAAAGGCGACACCATCAACAAGCTCGCGCGCGCCCTGGGCGTCGAGAAGAAAACGATTCGCGCGATGAATGGCCTGAGCGAGAAGGCAAAGTTGCATCGCGGCGAATCGATCTATCTTCCGGTTCGCGCGCACGCGCTTTCGGCGGGAGGAATGTAGACTGCGCGGATGCGCCGCGCTCTTTTTCTATTCCTGATCGCAACGCCGCTTCTCGCCCGCGTCGACCGCGTCGAGGTCACCCGCACCGACCTCGGACCCAATTTCGAAAAACTCGTGGGGAAGATCTACTTCGCGCTCGATCCGAAGAATCCGCACAACGCGATCATCGCCGATCTCGACAAGGCCCCGCGCAACGCGGCCGGCGAAGTCGAATTCTCGGCGGATCTTTACATGATCCGTCCCAAGACGAATCGCAACGACACGCTCTTCGTGGAGATCTCGAATCGCGGCGGCAAGGCATTTCTGGCGAAACTCGATCCGACCAGTGAAGCCGACGTTCGCGATCGATTTCTGTTCGATCGTGGCTACACAGTCGCTTGGATTGGCTGGCAGTTCGATGTGCGGGCGGAGCCGAATCGCGTGCGGCTCTACGCGCCAGTCGCGCCTGGAATCACAGGCAAAGTCCGATCCGACTTCATCGTGCCGAAGAAGGTTGACGAGCATCCGATCGGGCATGTCATTCAGGGAACCATTGGCGGCACAGGATATCCGGCTGCTGACATCAACGAACGCAGCGCTACGCTCTCCGAACGTAACGCGCCGACCGCGCAGCGACGCACGATTCCGCGGAAACAGTGGCGATTCAAAGACGCGACGACCGTCGCGCTGGACGGCGGATTCGCTCCCGGAAAAATCTACGAGGTGATCTACACCGCGAAGGATCCGGCGATCGTCGGATGCGGTCTGGCGGCCGTTCGCGATTTCGTCGCTTACAGCAAGTACGATCCGAATGCCTTGACCGCTTCGAAACGCGCGTACGGCTTCGGCATTTCGCAGAGCGGCCGCTTTCTACGGCATTTCATTTACGAAGGATTCAACGCCGACGAGCAGGGACGACAGGTCTTCGATGCGATCGACGCTCACGTGGCCGGCGCCGGCCGCGGAAACTTCAACCACCGATTCGCGCAGCCTTCGCGCGACGCGCAGCCGCTTTCGCCGCTTTTCTATCGCGTCGATCTGTTCCCGTTCGCCGATCTGCCGACGACCGATCCGCTCAGCGGGCGAAGCGAAGGACTTCTCGATCGTGCCGTCGCGGAAAAAGTAGTACCGAAAATCTTTTACACTAATACGTCATATGAATATTGGTCGCGCGGCGAATCGCTCTGCCACACGACTCCCGACGGCAAGGGCGACGTCCCGATTCCGGAGAGCTCGCGCATCTACTTCATCGCGGGAACGGCGCACGTTCCGGGACCGTTTCCGCCACAAAAGCGCGAAGGACAGAACCTCGACAATCCCAGCAACTACTGGACGCCGCTGCATGCGCTCTTCGACGCGCTCGACGCCTGGGTGCGCAACGGCACCGCCCCGCCGCCCAGCCGCTACCCGCACATCAGCGACGGAACTCTGGTTCGCGCCGACGATCTCGCTGTGAAGTTTCCCGTGACGCCGTACGAGCCTTACAAACTCGATCTGAGCACCGAGCCGCCGAAAGTCCTCGGCACATATCCGGCGCGCGTGCCGCAAGTCGATGCGGACGGAAACGAGACGTCAGGAATTCGGTCGCCCCGCGTGATAGTCCCGGTCGCGATGTACTCCGGTTGGAATCTTCGCGACGCTTCGGTCGGATTTGCCGAGGCTCGGCAGAGTTTCACTGGGTCATTCATTCCGTTCGCAAAAGATCGCGTGCTCGATCTCTATCGCGACCCGCCCGAATACCTCGGCCGCTACACGCAGGCTGCACTGCGGATGATCGACGATCGCTTCCTGGTACCGGAGGAGCTCAACGAGATCCTTCGGCTCGGGCAG
>DATBSF010000228.1:0-10602 GCA_036559905.1 Thermoanaerobaculia bacterium
TCGAGGGGTCGTGGGTCATCGATCCGAAGAGCTTCGCGACTGCCAAGGTTTACGACTTCAGAAACCCGGGAACAGGCACGGCGTCGAACACCGCCAGCGTCGTTCCGAACTTTGCGAAGGGCACACACCTCGACATTACGCAGCTCGCGAATTTGGGGCGGTTCATCGTTCCGAGTCCGATTACGTCGAATGCGGCGCAGAGCGCTTTTGTTGCGCCCTTCGTCAATCAGTATGGATTCACCTGCCCGCAGAATCCGGCGCAGTTCAATCTCGTTTGCACGCCGGGCGTGAAAACCGGCGGCGGCACGGTCGGATTCGGTCAGTTCTCGCGCGATGACGACAGCTTCTATCGCAAAGCGGGACAGGCCGCTTACAACTACACGCTGGGAACCAACGTATCGAATGACCTGCACTTCGGCGTCCAGCACCTCAAGGATTCCGAGGATCGGTTTCAGCTCTCGAATGGGTGGGGACTCATCACTGTTCCGGCCGGAACAGGCGCGGCGGGCACGGTTTGCCCGGCGAACGTTTGCGGCACGGCGACGAACGCCTACTTCATCGCGGCGGTCAGCCAGCAGGGCGCGACGGGCGTGCCGACGATCCATTCCGAAATTTCCACGACCAACTTCGAGCTGAACGACACGATTCACTTCAACAACTGGACGTTCAATGTCGGCGTGCTCGATAGCCAGGACACGCTATACGGTCAGGGATTGGCGAAAGCGGACAACGTCGCCGGCTTCATCGCGTCGCCCGGAACGAAGTACCTGATGCACCGCTTCGATTACAAAGACATGATCCAGCCGCGCCTCGGCGCAACGTGGGCGTACACACCGTCCGGAACCGTCTGGGCCAGCTTCGCGCGCTACATGCCGCCAGCAAACTCAGACGCCCGCGCCGCATCGTGGGATCGCAATCTCGTCCAGCAGCTCAACGTCTACTTCGACCAGAATGCCAACCTCCTCGGCATCGCTCCGAACGCATCGTCGTCCGGCAAGTGGTGGCAGGACGGAATCAAGCATCCCGAGATCAAGGAGTACATGGTCGGCACCAGCCGTCAACTTTCTTCGAACTGGTCTTCGCGCCTCTACACTCGCTACCGCAAGGGTGACCACTACCTCGAGGACACCAACAACACCGCGCGACAGGATTTCGGCGCACCCGCGGGCATCCCTCAGCAGGACTACGTTCCGAATCTCTGCAATACGGGCATTACGACATGCGCACCAACCACGATTCGCGGCGCGATTACCAGCGGCTCGACTTACGTCATCGCGAATCTCGATGGCGCCTTCACGAAATACTACGAGGCGACCGCCGAGTCGGAATACCGAGCGCGCAATCTCACAGTTGGCGGCTCGTACACCTGGAGCCACTACTACGGCAATTTCGATCAGGACAACTCGTCGTTCAGCTTTGCGAATGACGCCGCAATCTTCATCGGATCGTCGAACATCGGTGACGGCGCCGGCCGTCAGTTGTGGAACAACAAATACGGAAATCTGCGCGGCGACCGTCGCAACAATCTGAAGCTCAACGGCACGTACGCGCTCCCGTGGCAGGCAACCAGCGGCCTGTTCTTCCTTTACCAGACTGGGCAGCCGTATCAGCTCGAGAGCGTGTTGCCGTACCGGCAGTTCACGACGTCATCGAGCGATACGAACCGTTACGCCGAGCCGGCCGGAGTGCGCACTTCGCCGTCGCATTACCAGTTCGATTTCCAGTACACGCAGAACATCCGGCTGCCGGCCGGTCTCAACCTCCAGCTCGCGGCAAACGTCTTCAATTTGCTCAACAAGCAGACCGGCTACAACTATGAGACACGCATCGGAACGGGAACTTCCGCGTCGCTCAATGCACTCGGATTCGTGAACGTCGCAGCGAATCCGTCGGTGAAGACCGTTCCAATTCCTGACACGATCTCGGATGCAGTGCTGAAGCCGCTGCTCTCTCCGACCGCGACGTTCAACCGCGCGGATTGGGCAGTGCGGGCGCCGTTCGCGCAGTCGCACTACGCACCGCGGCGTTTCCAGCTCACCGCTCGCATTCAGTTCTAAACGCCGCCGAACAGCCGCTCACGCGCGATCAACTCGCGCGTGAGCGGCGTTGCGTGCGCGCGGGCGGCGGCGATTCTCGCCGGCGCATCTGGTTCATGCAGCAGGACGCTCACCTGGGCGCGTTTGAAGAGCGCCATCGGATATCCGGGATCCGAGACCGCAACACGATCGAGAGCGTCGCGTGCCTCCGTCAATCGGCCGGCCGAGAGATACAGCACGCCTAGCTCGAGATCGTGATCGTTGCGGGCTTTCTCGAACGCATCGATCGCGACCGCTGTCTGGCCGGCGTCCATCGCCATTCGCCCGAGTTGCACGAGCTCAGCGGAGGTCGGAGTGCGCTGACGATAAATTTGTTGTCGCAGGCGAATCGCATCCTCGAAGAGTCCCTGCCGCTCGCGGACAAGAGCGAGCGCTTCGACAGCAGGCAGCCGATCGGGGTTCTCGGCGACGACGCGCTCGAGAAGGGGAATCGCTTTTTGCCAGCCATTTCCGCGCGCCAGATGCAGCGCGAGGTACGTCCTCACATCCTCGGAATTCGGATCGATGGCCTGCGCGCGCTCGAACGCAGCGAGTGCCTCGCGATCGTGGCCGAGCGACGAATACGACGTCGCTAGTCGGAGAGCGGCGTCGAGATTATGAGGATCGTCTTTGAGGATGCGCTGCAGAATCGGAATCGCGTCGCGATAGCGCTGCGCGACGAAAAGCTGCGCGGCTTCGTCGAGAAGCGGAAAGAGTCGCGCCATGTCGGCAGGGCGGGGGGCATCTGACCGCACGATGGGCTTCGTCGTCGCGGAGACGTAACCGAGGCTGGCGAGCTTGCGGCGCTCTTCGTCGGTGGTGGCAGCCGGCGCTGGAACATCCTGTGATGGAATCGGATAGTCGCGCAGCGCCGCTCGAACCTCGCGAGAAATGTCGGCCGTCGCCGCGAGATCGCGCATCTCGGCCGGATCGGCGATGACGTCGAACACTTCGATTCTTCCCGCCGAGATGGTCTTCAACCGATTCTCGAGCGCCATGACCTGCGGTTGCCATCCGTAATCGAGAAACGGCTTCATCGCCTCGCCGACGACGACCTCCTTCTCGTTGCGCCGCAGCGAGTGGGATGCATCGAGCCCCGCCCAGTCGCGGATCGTGTGGAATATGCGCCGCGTGCAGACGGCTGCGTCGTTCACACCTGGCGTGACTCCAGGGCCGACAACGAGCAGCGGAACGTGCATCGTCGCCTGGTACAGCAGATTTCCGTGTTGCGCCTCGCCGTGCTCGCCGAGGCCTTCGCCGTGATCGCCGACGATGATCACGGCGCCGTGAAACGCCGACAACAATCGGCCGAGTTGCTGATCCATGAACGCCACTTCGCCTTCGTATCCGCGGAAAGGCGGCGGCGGCGTATATGGAAAATGTGGATCATAATAGTGTACCCAAATGAATGACGTTTGTGGCGATGGCTTGGCGAGGTAAGCGAGGACCCGATCGGTGGTCTCCTTCGCGGTGCGTTCCTCTTGCGGCTCGGGCATCTGATCGTCGTAGACGTCGAATCCGCGCCCCAGCCCGAATCGGCGCGCCAGCGCAAATGCGGACACGAATGCAGCAGTGCGATATCCGGCTGCTTTCAGTTGCTCGGCGAGAAGCGGAACGCGATCAGAAAGATAGCGGCCATTTTCATGAACGCCGTGGCCGGCTGGATAGAGCCCGGTCATGATCGAGCAGTGCGCCGCCAGCGTTTGCGGAACCGGCGTGTACGCCTGATTGAATCGCAGACCGCGCGCGGCGAGCGCATTGAAATTCGGCGCGACATCCGGACGGACGACATCGGCGCGCGTCGTATCGAGCGTCACGAGAAGAATCGACGGGCGGACGGGCGGGGGCGTCTCAACCTTCGCGCACCCGATCAGCGCAACAAAAACGAGGAGCTTGCGCACTGCCGAGCAATGTACCATCCGGCATGCTCAACTGGATCTGGTTCGCCCTGATGGCGATCGCTCTGGTCGTGGCCTCGATCAACGGAACGGCAGCCGGAGTCACGAAGGGCGCCGTCGATTCAGCGAAGACTGCCGTTGAGATCGCGCTCGGCCTCATCGGGGTCATGACGCTGTGGCTCGGCATCATGCGCATCGCAGAGAAGGCGGGCCTGATCTCGGCCCTCGGCCGCATGCTGCGTCCATTCAGCCGGCTGCTGTTTCCCGAAATCCCGCCCGACCACCCGGCCATCGGCGCGATGATCCTCAACATCGCCGCCAACATGCTCGGACTCTCGAACGCCGCCACGCCCATGGGCATCAAGGCGATGGAGGAGCTGCAGCAGCTGAATCCGCAGAAGGAAACGGCATCGAACGCGATGGTCACGTTCATGACGCTCAACACCGGCGGCCTTCAGCTCATCCCCGCCACGATCATCGCTGTGCTGGCGGCATCCGGAGCGAAAGACCCGACCGCGATCATTTCCACAACGATCATCGCTTCGGGGTGCGGGACGATCGCTGCAGTCACGACCTCGAAGCTTCTCCAGCGGTTCTTCCCATATGAAGAAGCGCCGGCCGTTGAGGGCGGCGAGCCAGAATGATTCGGCAGATTCTCAGCAACATCTCGCTGTGGGCCATTCCGGTGTTGCTCGTCTTCATCCCGCTAGTCGGGATCGCGCGAGGCATCAAGGTCTACGACGTCTTCATCGAGGGCGCCAAGGAAGGATTTCAGGTTGCGGTGCGGATCATCCCGTTTCTCGTCGGGATCCTCGTCGCGATCGGAATGTTCCGCGGCTCGGGCGCCATGGACCTGCTCACCGAGGCGCTGCGGCCGCTGCTCCGCGCGACGCAGTTTCCGCCGGAGATTTTTCCGCTCGTAATTCTGCGGACACTGTCGGGGAGCGGATCGCTCGCACTGACGACTGACATCGTGAAGCAGTTCGGCCCGGACTCCTTGATTGGTCGCACGGCCGCCACGATCTACGGCGGTTCCGAGACGACGTTCTACGTGCTCGCTGTCTATTTCGGCGCGGTCGGCGTCAAGCGGACGCGCCACGCGATTCCATCGGCGCTCGTCGGCGATCTCGTTGCCGCGATTGTCGCGGTCGCAATCTGCGCGTGGATGTTCCGTTAGGGTTCTAGCGGTTCGAGCTTCACGAACACTTTCGACGGCGTGTGTTTGTACGCGGCGCCGGTCTTGCGATCGATCGCGTTGCCCGGCGCTTCACCGATTGCGGATCCGATTTCCCAGCCACCTTCTGCGGCATCGAAGGGATCGATCCAGCCCGAATCGGACGTCGCGAGCAATCCGACGACCCAGAACACCGAGCCGGTGATCATGCCGGCAACTTTGTTGCCTCGCATCGCACCTGACATTTGACGCGTCAGTTCGACGTGTTGTTCGCCGAAGCCCTCTTTCGCGATCGTGAATGAGCAGGGATCGGCGGTGCGCTCGATGATGATCGAAGCTGGCGTGAGGCCGCCGTACATCGGCGCCGATCCGCAATCGACGGTGACGACTGCGCCGGAGGGCTCGGAGCGGACCGCGATCGTCTCTCTCTGATCGTTGATGACGGTCGCGCAACCGGCAAGAACGAGAGCCAGGAGGGCCACCTGACCGCGTTGCATGCCTCTAATTTACGCTACTTTTGGTGAACGGGTTGCGGCCCAGATCACGGCGCCGAGGACCAGGGCAACAGCGCCGGCGGTGAGTTTCACCCGATCGAGGCTGACGACCAGCGCCAGCGAGATCAACGTCCCGAGAATCGGCATCCACAGCCCCGGCGTACGGAATCCGTCATTCAACTTGCGCAGGCGGGGAATAGCGGCGCACGTGAAGAGATACGTCGTCAAACGCGCGCCCGCAGAGAAGAGCGCCATGTTCGCGAAGGTGCTGATGAGCGCCAGGACCGTCGCGACGATGACGTGCACGACGATCGCAACCGTTGGCGTCCGATATTTTGGATGCACGAAGCTGATCGCACCCATCCGCCGATCGAGCGAAAGCGCATACAACATGCGCGAGCCTTCCAGCACGGTCCCTGAGTTCGTTCCGGCCATCGACATCACGGCGCCAAGTGTGATCACGACCGCCCCCCAGGTACCGACGAGCGCCGCGGCGGCATCGGCGATCGGAGTCTTGCTGGAGGCAAGATTCGGGATCGCCGACATCGCGCCGAGCTGCGCCAGAACGTAAATCGCGCCGATGATCAAGAGTCCGATCAGAAGCGCCTTCGGCAGATCGCGCCGCGGATTCTTGTACTCGCCGGCCGGGACGCCGAGGTTTTCAAATCCGGCGTATGCGAAGAGCATGAAGAGCGCCGCGCCGCCCCAATCGGTCGGGCCCACCGGTAGATGCATCGACGCCGGGATCGGGTTGTTCGGGAAGAGAAACAGCGCGATGACGATGAAGCCGACCAGCGGGACGACCTTTCCGAACGTCAGGACGTAGATCGACACCGCGCCATATTTCACGCCGACAAAGTGGATGATTCCGAGAATGAGCAGCGATCCGATGATCAGCGTACCGCGCAAAATGCCGGAGCCGAGCGGCGGATAGAATCGCGCCAGCGAGACGACAAATCCGTTGGAGAGCGACGCCAGCGACGTCACGCGCGCGAGCCAGTTCATCCATCCGGTCTCGAATCCGATGAAATCGCCGAACGCCGTCCGCGCGTAGAGGTACGCGCCGCCCGGCTCGCTGAAATGGCTCGCGGCCTCCGCGAAGCACAACGCCAGGATGAAAACCGGAAGCGCGAAGATCAGCGGCGCCCAAAGCGAAAACGGGCCGAGAAGTCGGTACGACTCCGAGGGGAGAAGGAAGACACCGCTGCCGATGACGGCGTTGATGCACATTGCGACCAGGCCCCAGAGGCCGACCGCGCGGACCAACTTCTCACTGGATTCGTTTGCCATCAGAGAACGAGGAATGTTGAATGTTGAATGTTAAATGTGGAATGCATTCAACATTCAACATTCAACATTTAACATTCACCGTTTCCCCTCCCACCCACGCCCCCGAAGCGCCCGCCCCGGCAGAGCATCGGTCATCTGCTCATCCCGCAACACCGGAACTCCGTTAACCACCACGTCGATGACTCCCTCCGAAAAGTGATGCGGGTCTTCGTACGTTGCCACGTCGCGAATTTTTTCTGGATCGAAGACAACGATATCCGCTTTCATCCCCGGACGCAGCAGGCCGCGATCGCTGAGTTGGGCGCGATCGGCGGCCTGCGATGTCACCTTCCGCACCGCCTCCTCGAGCGTGAAGAGTTTCACGTCGCGCACGTAGTGGCCGAGGACGCGCGGGAAAGTGCCGTAGGCTCGAGGATGAACGCCGGCCTGCGTCGCGCGTGCCTGCGGCGTCGGCGATCCCGAATCCGATCCGACCGACACCCACGGCTGCTTGAGCGCGTACTGCACGTCGTCCTCGTTCATCGAGAAGAAGATTACGCTGGGCGACATCGGCGTCTCGGCGAAGAGCCGCATCAATGCCTCTTCGGGCGTGACGTTCATCTCATTTGCAATCTGCTCGATGAATTTTTTCTCGTATTGCGCGAGCGCCGGATTCGCGATCCGCGCGACATAAATTCCGCGCTCGCCGCGCTTTTCATACTGATCGTGCAGCGACGACGAAATCCGCGCGCGCTGCTCCGGATCCGCCAGGCGTTTCTTGAATTCCGAGTAGCCACCTTCGAGGGACCAGTCGGGAGCGAGCGTGCTGAGCGACGTCGACGACGCGATGTACGGATAGACATTCCCGGCGACATCGATTCCTTCGGCGCGCGCCGCGTTGATGCGATCGATGACGTGCGGCATCTTTCCCCAGTTCGCGCGGCCGCCGACCTTCATGTGCCAGACGTTGATCGGAATGTGCGCCTCGCGCGCGATCTGAAAAATCTCGTCGAGCGCGGAGTCGATCTTGTCTCCCTCATCGCGGATGTGGCTGAAGTAGACGCCGCCGTATTTCGCTGCGACTTTCGACAGGTTGATGATCTCGTCGGTGGTCGAATACATCGCCGGCAGATAGATCAAGGAAGTCGAGATCCCGATCGCACCCTCGCGCATGGCCTGATCGATGATTCTTTCCATCTCGCGCATCTCGTCGGCCGTCGGCGGACGATTGACGTCGCCGATCACGATCTCGCGCGGATTCGATGCGCCGACGAAAAGCGCAAAGTTGATCGCCGATCCGTTCTTCTCGACCGCCGCGAGGTAATCGGCATATCGCGGAAAGCGCGGTGCTTGTCCAGTTTCGCGATTCGCGATCGCCGGCCCGGGCGAATTTCCTTCACCAGTCACCTCGGTCGTCACGCCCTGTCGGACTTTCGGTTCGAGATGCGGATCGATGAGCACCGACGTCTGTGATTGGCCGAGTAGATCGATAAAGCCGGGGGAGACGATGTTCTGGCGCGCGTCGAGCGTCGTTGTTGCCGGCGTGGACGAGAGATCGCCGATCGCGACGATCGTGTCGCCGCGAACGCCGATGTCGCCGCGATACCACGGCGCGCCCGTGCCGTCGAGAATGCGGCCGTTCGTGATTTTGAGATCGAGCATTTTGTTGGTTGGCGCAGTTGCACACGACGCGGAAAGCAGCGCGCAAGCGATCGCAAACAGTGCCGCGTGCCGAGGGCCGAGTGCCGAGCTGCGTTGGGGGGACTTGCCTCGGCACTCGGCACTCGGCACTCGGCACTCTTTTCTTTTCATCGTTGTCCCCTCACGAGATCTTCGAGCGTCTGTCGCTCGCGAATCAGGCGTGCCGAATTGCCGTCGAGCATCACCTCCGGCGGCAACAAACGCGCGTTGTAGTGCGACGCCATCGAGAATCCGTACGCTCCGGCATCGAGGAATGCGATCAGATCCCCGACTTCGGTGTGATCGAGCAGGCGCGGGATCACGTTGCCCATCGCGTCGCGTGTGAAGACATCGCCCGATTCGCAAAGATTGCCGGCGACGACGTACTCCTCGCGCGATTTCGACTTGCGCGACGCATTCACGATGTGGTGGTACGCGCCGTATTTCGACGGCCGCACGAGGTGATTGAAGCCGGTGTCGCAGCCGAGCCACGTCAATCCGCCGCTGATGCGCCGGGCGGTCACCCGCGCGAGCAGCGTTCCCGACTGCGCGACGACGTAGCGTCCCGGCTCGAGAATCGCCGTGAGATCGCGAGCGCGCAGCAGCCGGTCGGCGATGCGCGTCAATTCGCTTCCGTAATCATCGATCGGAAACTCCTTGTCGCCCGGGCGATAGGGGATCGAGATGCCACCGCCGAAATTCAGCCAGCGAAGATTCGCGAAGTCAGGCGAGAGATCCAGAAGACGCTTGGCCGATTCGATCAGCGGAGAGAGGTCGTCGATTCCCGATCCGATGTGCGCGTGCAATCCGACGACTTTGCGCCCGCTATCCTCGACGATCATGCGCGCGTCATTCACCTGGGCCAGATCGATGCCGAATTTCACGCCGCCGCCGGCAGTCACGACGTCCGCGTGGTGGCCCGCGCCAACATCGGTGTTCACGCGCAACGCGATCGGATTCTGGAGGTCGAGGCTCAGAACGCGATCGATCTCGGAGATCGAGTTGACGTTCACGACAATGCGCGCGTCGCCGATGCCGCTCAGGTCATCATCGGAAACATTCGAGCACGTGAACCAGATCTCCTCGGCCGTGAACCCCGCCTGGCGCGCGATGTAGATCTCGCCGGGCGAGACGCAATCGCATCCGAAGCCGTTTCCGCGAATCAGATCGAGAATCGCGAGCGAACCGTTGGCCTTCATCGCGTAGAACGGGCGGAAGGGGAGGGCGCTAAACGCTTTTTTCACCCGCTCGATCTGCCGGCGGATCACGGCGGCGTTGTAGACGTACACTGGAGTGCCGTATCTTTCCGCGAGCTCTTCCGCCGATTGCTCTCCGAGGTTGAGCATGGAGCGCGGATTATAGGCGCGGTAAAATCAGTCATGCAGCAATACCTGACGCTCGTCCGCCACATTCTCGACAACGGCAAGCCGAAATCGGATCGCACCGGCACCGGAACGCTGAGCGTCTTCGGCTCTCAGGTTCGATTCGATCTCAGCGGCGGATTCCCGCTGCTGACGACTAAGAAGCTGCACCTGCGATCGATCATCTACGAGCTGCTCTGGTTTCTGCGCGGCGAGACGAACGTGCGCTGGCTTCGCGAGAACAATGTCACGATCTGGGACGAGTGGGCCGATGCAAACGGCGAGCTCGGCCCGATCTACGGATATCAGTGGCGCTCCTGGCCTGCGCCAGATGGTCAACACATTGACCAGATTACGAAGGTCATCGAGGACATCCAGCGGAATCCCGATTCGCGGCGCCACATCGTCAGCGCGTGGAATGTCGCCGATCTCGACAAGATGGCGCTCGCGCCATGCCACGCCTTCTTCCAGTTTTACGTCGCGGACGGGCGCCTCTCGTGTCAGATGTACCAGCGCAGCGCCGACGTTTTCCTCGGCGTCCCGTTCAACATCGCGTCGTATGCGCTGCTCACGATGATGGTTGCGCAGGTTTGCAATCTGCGGCTCGGCGACTTGATCGTCACCTTCGGCGATACGCACCTCTACTCGAAT
>DATBSF010000229.1:0-2048 GCA_036559905.1 Thermoanaerobaculia bacterium
CGATGGCCAGCATCGCAGCCGGCATTCTGATCACCGCTGGTTTCGCGCTTCATCCCGCAGGTGAAGACGCTATATACGGCACCGATCCGCTTTGGGTACCCGCGCACGGCATCCTGTGGCTCGCGTTCGTTGTCGCCCTGCTCGGTTGGATTGCCGTGTATGTCGTGCAGGCGTCGCGCGCCGGTCTCTTCGGCGTCCTGGCGTTCATCCTCGTCATCGTCGGAACGAGTCTTGCCTCCTGGATCTTCAGCAGTGATGTGACATTCGTTCCAGTCATCGCTGCGGAATCTCCCGGTCTATTCAAGAAAATCTTCGCTGGACCGCACCTCGCCCTCGGTTTTGTGAGCGTCTTGAGCTGGGTCGCGGGAGTGGTCTTGTTCGGAGTTTCGGTGATTCGCGCGAAGGTGTTCTCTCGAACTGCCGGTGTTCTGCTCGCGATCGGGCCGGTGGTCATTCCCATCGCGTACCTATCGGGACTTTCTGTGAGAGTTGTCGCCATCGGCGGCGGAATCATGGCCGCAGGTCAGATTTGGCTCGGCTACGAGTTACTGCGCATGCTCAAACGATCGTCCGCGACACATACCTGACGGGCGAACGCGAACGGGGGCCCCTCATCCGGCGAGAAGCGCCGGGTGAAGGGCCCAATTTCGCTACCAGATCCTGACGCGATCCTCCGGTTTCACGTAATTCGTGTCGCCTTCCTTCACGCCGAACGCGTCGTACCACGCGTCCACATTCCGCAGTGGCGCGATCGCGCGGATGTTGCCCGGCGAATGCGGATTCGTCATCAACTGCTGCCGCAGCGCACCGTCCCGCATCATCGTCCGCCACACCTGACCCCATCCGAGGAACACGCGCTGATCGCCGGTGAAGCCGTCGATCACCGGCGCGGGCTGGCCGTGCAGCGACACGTGATAGGCATCGAGCGCCATCAGGATGCCGCCGAGGTCGCCGATGTTCTCGCCCATCGTCTGCTTGCCGATGATGTGCAGTCCAGGGAGCTGCGGGAAATTGAACGCCTCGTATTGCGCGCCGAGCTTCGCGGCCTGCGCTTCGAACTTCGCCGCGTCGTCGGCGGTCCACCAGTCGCGCAGCATGCCGCTGCCATCGGACTTGCGTCCCTGATCGTCGAAGCCGTGCGTAATCTCATGTCCGATCACCGCGCCGATGCCGCCGTAGTTGACGGCCGGATCCGCTTTCGGATCGAAGAACGGCGGCTGCAGAATCGCGGCCGGAAACACAACTTCATTCTTGACGGGCGTGTAGTACGCGTTGACCGTCTGCGGCGTCATGCCCCATTCGCCCTTGTCGACCGGCTTGCTGAGGCGGCTGACCTGGTAGTCCCACTGGAAACGGCCGACTGCTTCCGCGTTGCCGACGACGTCTCCCTCTTTCACTTTGAGTTTGGAGTAGTCGCGCCACTTCGCGGGATAACCGATCTTCACGCCAAACTTTGACAGCTTCTCGAGCGCTTTGGCCTTCGTGTCCGGCCCCATCCACGCGAGGTTCTGGATGCGCATCTTCATTGCGGCGCGCAGATTCGCGACGAGACTCTCCATCGCGGCCTTCGACTCGGGTGGGAAGTATTCGGCGACGTACGTGCGTCCGATCGCTTCGCCCATCCCGCCTTCGGCCGCGCTCACCGCGCGCTTCCATCGCGGGCGCTGTTCCTGCGCGCCGTTGAGGAACTTCGATCGGAACTCCCACGACGTGTCGACGAAGCGCTTCGACAGCAACGGTGCCGCGTCATCGGTGACGTGGAACGCTTCCCACGCTTTGAGCGTCTCGACAGGCGTGTCGGCGAACACCTTCGCTAGTTTGGGGAATGCGGTGTTCTGACGAACGACGACCTTATCGACTTTATCGAGTCCGGCTTCTTTGAACGCGACGCGCCACGGGAAGCCGGGCGCATCTTTCTCGAGATCGGCGATCGTCATCGGGTTGTAGGTCTTATCGCGATCGCGGCTCTCCGAGCGCGTCCACTGCGCTTCGGCAACCTTCGTCTCGAGCGCGACGATGTCGGCGGCGTTCTTCTCCGGATTGTCCCA
>DATBSF010000230.1:0-2645 GCA_036559905.1 Thermoanaerobaculia bacterium
CCGAGACGACCTGTGTGACCACAATGGTCTGCGACCCGGAGCCCGCTGCGTTACCACGGCAGGTGTTCACATTGGGCGTTTCCGTGCAGGCAAAGCCCTGAAGCGTGGTATGTCCGAGGGTCAGCGGGGAGTCTGCAGAGATCGTGGCGGTCAGCGCCGTGTTCTGCGCGAAAGTCTGGATCGTGAAATTGAGACTGACTGTGAAGGTCTGCGTGACACCGCGCGCCATGACGGCATCCATCGTGCCGGTGATTTGAGCATGGACCGGGACTCCCGCAGCGATGACAAATACGAAGAGTAGAGATACGCATTGCTTTTTCATGTCCTCCAAGATGCCGCGCGCACCGCGGAGAGTCTTAAGCGACTTCCAAAGAAACTCTTAATTGCGCGAATTCATCGCCACCGTGATTGCCGCCGTCGGGTGGTCGGTGGGCGTGATCACCATCAGGAACCGGCCGTCGGGAGCGAGGGCGTACCACGGAAAGAAGGCGGGAGCTGCCGGCACGACGCCCGGGATCCGGAAGAGCGTTGCCGGCAAATCGCAACGAAAGTCTTCGCCACTCGGCTTCACACGAGCGGAGACGAATTCACTGTTGTGGGTGAGGAAGACGATTTCCCGGCCATCGGCCGACCATTTCGGCTCAAATCCCCCGTCGACTGACACCCGGACGGTTTTCCCTCCAGCCGGAAACGGCTGCACATAGACTTCGATCCGTCCGGATTCATCGGACTGATACGCGATCCAATGTCCGTCCGGCGACACCGTTGCGTACCCTTCGTAAAAGCGTGTCTTCTGGAACGCGCGGGGCGGTCCTCCCTCAGTCACCGGCAACATCCAGATGTCAGCCTGAGTGCTTCGCCCGCGGTCGTGGTAAATCACGAAGCGTCCGTCGAGCGTCCAGTCGGTCAATGCAACGCCTCCCTCGCTCGTGACGAGCTTCGAGTCGCTCTTTCCTTTTCGCATGTAGACATCGAACGCGCCGGCGCGGTTCGACGTGTACACGAGCGCGCCGCCGTCCGGCGACAAGAGGCCGTGATTGTCGTCGTTCTCGTCCGTCGTGATCTTCGAACCGACGCCACGTGTGAGATCGATGTCCCACAGATCGAGGTTGCCGGTGTCGGGCTCGGTGCGGTTCAGGATCGCGTGGTCCCCGCGCAGTGAGATGAAGCTCGCACCCCAATCGGCAGGCTCGGATGCTGCGGCCAACTCTTTTCCATGACGGTCGATCCACATCAGTCTTCGGTTCGGATTGACCCACGGCGCGTAGGCCAGTACGCCATCCGATGCCGCGGAGAATGATGCGTACTGAATGCTCGGCGCGAATCCGATATCGCGTTCGACCAGCAACGCCTGGGCTTTCGCCGCGAGCGTGTCCGGATCGAGCCGCTGACTGTAGAGCGATCCCTTGCGGACGAAGAACAACTCGTCAGGAGCGACGAACTGCGCGCTTCCATCCGCTTTGATGACCTGGCGGACCGAATCGGAGCCGAGCTCGCCCTGATAGATCGCCCGCGGCACGGCGTCTCCATTCAACGACAAATAGATGAATCGCTTTCCATCGGGCAGGAAAAACGGCCAGCGCTGCGAACGCTCGTGTCGTGGCCGATCGAGCTTCAGGGCCGGAGTGACCTCGCCACCGGTCGCCGGGACGCGAAGGAGCGGACCGACAGTGCCGGCGCTGAAAACAATCGTTCCGTCACGACTCCAGCTTCCACCGCGTGGATCGAGAGCGTCGGCGAGGACAACCGGCGGTCCGCCGGCGATCGATATCCGCTTGAGCTTTCCATCGGCGAAAAATCCGATCGCGTCCGTCTCCGGCGACCAGAAAGGAAAATAAGCTCCCTCGGTTCCAGCGATTGGGTGGCCGTCAACCGAGGCGAAGTCGCGGAGAAAAACCATCGGAGGTCCGCCGTCGCGCGCGGCGACAAACGCGATGACATTCCCTTTCGGCGAAAGCGCGAATTGCAACGCCGAGGCGGAGTTCGATGTCGAGGTGAATGTCGCGTTCTCCGGCGGCGCGATCGCAAAACGCAGCGGCTGCGTAATGGGCTTCGGGCGGTGGAGCAGATATCCGGCGGCGGCCGCGATGATCGCCGGAATCACGATGAGCGCCACCACGGAGCGTGTCGATTTCGCGCGACGCCGCGCCCGCGTCTGCACTCTCAGGCTGTCGAATGTCGATGCGATGTCGCGCAGCTCGAGCGCCAGGTCCTTCATCGACTGGATCCGCTCGTCGGGATTCTTCGCCATCGCCCGCGTGACGAGGCGGTCGAACTCGGCCGGCACGTTCACGAGCGGCGATGGATCTTCATGGACGATGCGATGCAGGATCTCGGGATCGGTCACGCCCGAGAAGGCCTGCTTGCGCGCGCCCGCTTCGTAGAGGATCGCGCCGAACGCGAAGACGTCGGACCGTTGGTCAACAGGTTGACCTTGTGCCTGTTCCGGCGACATGTAGGCAACGGTGCCGAGGATGAGACCTTCGCGCGTGCGGTCGGTGAAAGTGCTTTGATCCTCGCGGGTCTCGATGAGCTTCGCGAGTCCGAAGTCGAGCACCTTCGCGAAGCCGTCGGTGGTGATCATGATGTTGGCCGGTTTCAGATCGCGGTGAATGATTCCCGCCTGATGCGCTTTCGCGACTCCG
>DATBSF010000231.1:0-12670 GCA_036559905.1 Thermoanaerobaculia bacterium
CCCTCAGTCGAGAAGAACCTCGGCGATATCATGCAGACGTGACCGCTTCCTCGAATCGATTTCACGTCCGCGGTGTGTTCTGGCGGCAATTCCTCGTCTTCGCGATCCTCAATGTTCCGGCGTGGACCGAGCCGATCGTCATCGCGGTCTGGGCGGGGCTGTTTCTGTTGTGGGGTCCGGGACGCCGTGGCGTGATGCGGAATCTCAAAGCGATCAAACCGGGATCGACGGCGCTGATGAATTTCTTCCGCTGCTACCGCGTCTTCTGGAACTACGCGTGGACGATGGGCGACACGGTCCGTTTCAGGGAGCTGCGCGTCGTGCCGGACTGGGAATTTGTCGGCTGGCAACATTTCGAGACGATGCAGAGAAGCGGCGGCGCCATCCTCCTCACCGCTCACATGGGTTCCTACGACCTCGGCGCACACCTTTTCGCCGAGAATTCGAATCAACGGATCATCATGGTGCGCGCGCCGGAAGTCGATCCGCAGACGCATGCCTTCGAGGAAACGCGCAAGTCGGACAAGGTGCAGATCGAATTCAACGTCGAGGCGACGAATCTGGCGCTCGATCTTCTGCACGCCGTCCGCGATGGCGGCGTGGTTGCGATCCAGGGCGATCGCGTCACGCCGGGGCTCAGCGACGTGACGGCCACCGTCTTCGGGAGAGCGACGCGGCTTCCGGCCGGTCCGTTCGCGCTGGCGATGGCGGCGCGCGCTCCGATCCATCCGATGTTCATCGTGCGTCGCGGCCGGCGGCTCTATCGACTGGTCGCCTGCGAACCGATCCGAGTGCCGGCGATTCGCAATCGCGAAGAAGCATTTTCGGAGGCCGTCGCGAAGTGGGCGCACGAGCTGGAAAACGTCCTGCGCGCATCGTGGTATCAGTGGTTCATGTTCGAGGAGATGGCCACCTGAACGCCGTACGCGATTGTCCGGCCGCGAAGTGGTTTCCATCGCGTCATCGCTTTGCGCTCGCGCGAATGTTTGCCTTCGTGCGCAGCCATTTTCCGGTCAGGCCAAGGACGGACGTCGATCACATCCTGATCTCGATCCATCCCGATCACAGCGCACTCGAGACTTACACGGTCGCGATCTGGTTCTATGTGACGTTGACGTGCTACATCGCGGCGGTTCTTCCGATCCGATGGATGGTGACGGCGCCGCTGATTGGGGCCCTTGCAGTTCAAATCGTGACCGGCTCCATCAGCGCAATGGGATCGGTGCGAGCGAATCATCTGCACCGCAACTCGATGGCTCTCTTCGGCCTGATGATCATCGCCTCGGCCTGGTTCGCGATGCAGCCGGCGCTCGTGCGATATGTCGCCTGGTTCTTTCTGGCGGTGGTGGCCGTCAATGCGATCGCGTGGCTCGTGATGATCGCGCTCCGCAATTCCGTCCGCGAGCTGGAGCAGCGATGCGGAACCTGATCGTCGGCGGCGCGTGGCTCTCGCCGTTCGTTCCGATCGTTCTGTGGCCGCACACGCACATCTGGGGGCTCGTCATCATGGCGCTGTTGCATGCGCTGTGGCTCTATCCGACGCTGTCGGCAAACGTGCAGTGGTTCGGCCCCGTCGTTACGAACTTCGCCACCGAAGGGCGCGAGCTGTGGCTCACGATCGATGACGGACCGGCGGACGACACGCCGCGGATCCTCGAGCTCCTCGCATCGCGATCGGCGCGCGCGACTTTCTTCTTGAAGGGCATTCTCGCCGAAACCAAACCGGAGCTCGTGCGATCGATCCTCGCCGCCGGCCACACGATCGGCAATCATTCGTACACCCATCCGTCAGCGACGTTCTGGTGTTTGCCGGCGCCGTGGATCGAAGAGGAGATCGATCGCTGCAGCGCCGTTCTCGGTCAGCTTCACTATTTTCGTGCACCGGTCGGAATGAAGAATCCGGCTGTGCATCCGGCACTTGCAAAACGCGGAATGCGGCTCATCGGATGGACCGCCCGCGGATTCGACAGTGTCACCGCGGATGTCGAGCGCGTCGCCTCGCGCATCATCTCGCGCGCGAAACCAGGCGCGATCATCGTCATGCATCAGGGCTTGCCGCATTCGGTGGAGTGCATCGAACGGGTTGTCGATGACTTGCAGCGGGCGGGGTATTCGTTCGTGATCCCCTCATCCGGCGCTTCGCGCCACCTTCTCCCCGCTTCGCGGGGCGAAGGATCTCAGCGCGAGACCCCTCGCCCCGCGTGAGGGGTCAACTTTGGGCCCGCCTAAACACGAACAGATAGTTGTTGAACGGCGTCCGGCCGAACATCGGCTTCACCTCTTCGCGAAAGTCGCCGTTGATAGAAGTCTCGATCGACTCCCGCGTCGGAAAATGCAGCAGCTCGGCCTTCAGCCACCCGCCCACACGCGACAGCATTTCCTGAGCGTAAGTCAGGCGATAGCGCAGCGAGCCATCGCGGATGCCGTCGCGGATGATGATCATCCCGCCGGCGGCCGCCGCGTTGCGAAGAACCACCGATTGATCGGCATCGTTGAAGTAGTGGAGCACGTCGAGCAGAACGACATTGCCGTGAAATTGCACGCGATGGCGCGCGTCACCGATCTCGAACGACACGCTCTGATCGCCGCTCGCGACGCGACGCGCGATCTCGATCTTGCGCTGATCATGATCGATTCCGACGATCGGCATGCGCATTCCTCGCTCGCGCAGGTAGAACGCCATCAGGCCGATGCCGCATCCGATGTCGAGCAGCGGTTCGGGCGCGTCGCGCAGCAGATCGAAGACCGCGTTGTATGCCGGGTCGGTCGCGATCTTCACGCTCGCGTAGGAACGCAGGAGTCGCGTCGGATAACGCGATGCGATCCGCTTCACGGCGAGAGATGCTCGATGAGGTCGATCAGCTCGGGAAGATTGAACGGCTTGGGCAGGATTGCCGAAACGCCCATCTGCAGCACGGCCTGCGGCTCGACGCGCAGATGCGCGGAAAGGACGATGATCGGAACGTCTTTGATCTTTCCAGTCTCCTGCAGCCGCTGCAGAAAATCCCAGCCGTTGACACGCGGCATCGCGAGATCGAGCAGGATGATGTGCGGATTGTGCAGGTTGACCGCACGCTGGCCCTCTTCGCCGTCGCCCGCCAGAAGCACCTGAAATCCGTGTTTCCGGAGCGCGGCCGCCAGCATTCCACGGAGCGGCAGATCGTCGTCGATCACCAGAATGCGCTTGCGATCGACATCGGCGACTCGCTTGCCGCCACCACTCTCCGAACGCACTTCCATAGAAGTTCCTAATTCTACGCGTTGCTGATGAGACCGACATGCAGGAGACCGGCCAGATCAGAACAGATCGGAATCACCCATTGTGTAGTACAGCGCGTCGCGCATGCGCTGCGTCGCGTCAGGCAACGTAAATGGAACACACATCAGCGACAGATCCTGCGGCTCCGCGCCCTGAACGAAGCCGAGTCTGTGCAGCGAATCGGCAAACCACTGCGGCCGTGGAGGAAACCACGCCTCGACTTTATCGACTGGATACATCGGCGCGATGTGACGCATGACCACTTCCGCGGCGTCGGTAGCATTCGGATCGAAAAGCGCGTCGCCCCATGTCAGGCGCTTGTCACGAACGCGGAAGACGCTCCACCCGACCAGCCGCCGCCACTTGCGAATCGCAACGATGAACGCGCCCGGCTCGGGGCATTCCAGGTATCTCCAGCGCAGATATTGCGCGTCCCGGCGGATGAGGAATCGATACGACGGGGCCACGCGCTCGAACAACCGATCGTATTCGGATGCGACTTCGCGGACCAGCTCGAGCTGATACCCGCGCGACAACCGACGCAGCCGGCCGATCGGCGGGATCGGCATCGGGCAGCTCCAGTACGTCACCGGCTCGACGCGATCGCTTCTCAGGAACCGCAGCGAGAAGCGCTGGATGTTCGCGACATTGAAACCGTAATTGAATGCGATATTACCTTCGCAGAAGTGCTCATAAAAATGTAATGCGGTTTTGCCGAGGATGCTGGTGGGGCCGCGGCCGATGTGGCGGACGGACGGATCGGTCATCGTGTCGCCGATCTGATGCGCCAGCAGCGCCCGGCCGGATTCGACAAAAGGAACCGGATATCCCGCGTAATGCCCGACGAGCTTTCCATCGCCATCGAAAGTCAGGCTGATATGCGCGGTGCCGAACGGATTCTGCAGGTACTTCCATCGAAAGTGTTCGAGCGAGCGCGGCGCGTGAAACGAGCGCGCGAAAAGATCGAGGATGGCTTTCTCGTCGCCCGGCTGATACGCCCGGGTGACGAATCGCTCGTCAGCGGGCATGCGTCGGTTCCACCGATCGGATGGCGCGAACGTCGATCGGTGGTCCGGCGCGGCGCTTGGCGGTAATGCGGATCGACCCCGAGCTGACCAGAAGCGGATCCGGAAGAAGGCGCAGGACGGCGTGGACGAGCGGCGCGAGCATCGGGAAGCGCGCGGTAATCCAGTAGCGCAGGAACTTGTGATCGCGATACTCGAACGACGGGGCGATGGAAACGATCTCGAAACCCGAATGCTCGAGAAGCTCGATGAGCGCCGATCGCGAATAGAGAATCAGATGCGTGCGGAAGTTGTGCGCCATGCGAATCCGCTCGCTGATCAGATAGAGAAGTCCTTCCGTGTCGAACGTCGTCAGCAGAACAGCTCCCCCAGGCTTCAAGAGGTCCTTCATGCGGGCGAGCGCGTCGTGCGGGTCCGGCATGTTTTCGAAGACGTGAAACAGCGTGATGGCGTCGAACGCCGGTCCGGTGTTGACGAATCCATTGAGCGTCGAGCAATAGACTTCCAGACCTTTCGCACGCGCCGCACGCGCGGTGGCTGCCGCGCGATCGAGACCGATGTATTCGTAATCGCGCGCCGCCGCGCTTGCGAAACTTCCGTCGCGAACGCCGATCTCCAGAATGCGCGATCGCGGCGCGACCTGTTTTCGCAGCGTCTTGAGCCTGCGCCAGCTCGTGCGTTCGCGCGCCGTTCGCGCGTGCGCGGTTTCGTCGCCGGAGTCGCTGGGAGGCAAGTTCGGACGCAATTCACGGCGGACCGGCAACGCATCCTCTGCTGCTCCGAAGTCATTGAGATAGCGACACTTACAGCGATTGCAGTTCCGCACAACATTGCCCGGAATCTGGTCCCAGCTCCAAACTTCGGAAGAGAAACAAACCGGGCAGCGACGCGGCGCGCGATATCCATTATCGCGATCTGTTAGGCGGATTTTGATCGCGGATAACAATCCACTCATCGCGCCGAATGTCGGATACCCCGGCCTTTCCGTATCGACGCGCATCGTCTCTACGCGGAAACCATATTTGTTCGCGAGATACGCGAGCTCGAGATCGAAACCAACGCCGCCGAGCTTCGACTCACCGATCAGAAGCTTCGCGGCCTGCGACGAGAATGCTTTCAGGCAGAGGTTCGGATCGGGAAGAATCGGTACGAGCAGCCAGCGGAGGAGACCGAGCGTGCTGCGCTGCGTTCCGGACGCGAATACGATCTCCGCCGATTCCGATTCGATCAAAGCCACAGCGTCGCCGATCGCACTCACCGGATACGGGAGATCGGGATCGATGACGACCACGACGCTGCCCTTCGCTTCCGAAGCGCCGCGACGGATCATCGCGCCGTAACCGTCGCCGTCGCGCGAGTCGAGCACGCGCACGTCGAAGTCGAAGCCGGTCGTGTGCAGATATTGCTCGACCGTCTCGAGCGTCGACGGCAGCTCAGAGACAGTCCGCATCAGCGGCACGAGGATCGACACGCTGGTCGAGCTCATGTCGTTATTCTAGTCCGTACATATGTCGCGATGACTCGGGCGGATTCACGGTCGACAACCCGCAAATAAAGCGCCTCTCCCTGGTAAGACTGCCAGACTTCCGCCGGTATCGCGACGCCGGATCCCCTCGGAAAGTGCCCAGCCGCTGTTTCAAACGATGCCAGCGGCGACGCCTCGATCAGCACGTTCGGCCGGTCGATTCGAATGTCATCCATTAATGGTTGTGCTCCAGGAGGAGTCACCTGGCGCTCGACGCTCTTGATCCATTTCGCGACGACCCTCCCGCTCCATTTTTCGAGGTACTGCATTTCGGATCGTGCGTATTTCGCCGCCGCGTCCGCCGATCTGCCGGCGCTCTGATTGTAAAGATGCCGGCATCTTGCCTTCGGAACGTACACGACATTTCGGAGACGCCTTTGAAAGTCGATTTCCTCAAAATACAAATGAAAGCGCTCGTCGAATCCGTTAACGCGATCGAATGCCGGGCGCCGGACCGCCATGACTGCACCTGAAATCGCGGGAACCGGTGTGGCATCGCGAAGCGTCCAGAACGCAATGCGCTTTCGGATGCGCTGGCGATCGCGGCTCCGATGCCATCGCCCAGAACGGCTCGCAATCGCGGCGTCGATCGCCTCGGCGGTTGAATGCAGATCGCTCGGCGGCAGAAACCATTGGAACGCGTCGTCCCAGAACAGGGCCGGGCCTGCGACATCTGCATCGGCCGCGATCAGCGTGTCGATACATCCAGCGTCGAATCGCACATCGGGATTGCAGACGAGGAGAACATCGCCGTCGCATTTCGCGCGCGCGCGATTGACCGCCGCGCCGTACCCGAGGTTTGTTTCGGCGGCGATGAGGACGTCGGCGTGATTTCGCAGTGCCGCCGCTTCATTCGCATCGACGCTGTTGTCGACGACGATCACCTGAAGCGTACTTTGCGTCGCTGCTCGCGCCGTGCGAATGGCCTCGACCGCGAGAGCCGCCGAATGGTAATTGACGAGTACGAGCGAACAGCTCGTTGCCATCAGCGGCCGGCCACCGCCGCGTCGACGGACTCCATCGACCAGCGGTGATCGAGAGAGATGAGTCCGATTTCGTATCGGTCGGCGGTGATCGAAAACGCGGGACGCACATCACGGCGATCGAATACGGTGATGGCATTTTCGTCGCCGACGAACGCGATGATCGAATACTCACCGCGATTCAGCGGAACGTGTTTCAGATCGACGGAGAACTCGTACTCGTTCCGCCCGCGCAACGGCTCGATTCCATCGGCGTGCGTGCCGACGGCGAAGCACTGCAGGTCATCCGCGGAGCGATGGACGCCGAGGATGACGTGGATTGGCTGGGAGGGATTGTCGGAGTGCACGCGGGCGCGGAACTGAATATCTTCGCCGCGTTCGAACAGATCTCGCGGACTGCCGGATCGGTCGCACACGACGATGTCGCGGAACCGCACCGGCGAAAACGGCCGCTCGCGCTCCGACTCCACCTCGGTCGAAGGAAGAGCACGATCGCGCTGCAGCAGAAACGACTCGTAATCACTGACGACGTCGAGCGTCGGACCGTAACGCATCACGGAGCCGTGATCCAGCCATAGAGTCCGGCGGCAGATCGCGGTGACGTGATAGAGCGCGTGCGAGCAGAAGACGATCGTCCTCCCCTGCGCCTGAAACTCGCGGATGCGATCGACACATTTTTTCTGAAAGTGACCGTCGCCGACGGCCAGTGCCTCGTCGATGACGAGAATGTCGGGATCGACATTGACCGCCACCGAAAATGCGAGCCGCATGTACATCCCGGAGGAATAGGTTTTCACGGGCCGGTCGAGGAATGTTCCGAGCTCCGAGAACTCCAGGATCGACGGCAGCTTGCGCTTCACCTCGGCCGGTGAGAGGCCGAGGATCGCGGCGTTGAGCGAGGCGTTATCGCGGCCGCTGAACTCAGGATGGAATCCGGTGCCGAGCTCCAGAATCGACGCGATCGTGCCGAACGATTCGATCTTCCCGCTGGTCGGCCGCGTCACGCCACACAGCAATTTGAGCAGCGTGCTTTTGCCGGCGCCGTTCTGTCCGATGATGCCGATCGCCTCGCCCTTGTCGACTTCGAACGTCACATCCTGAAGCGCGGGAAAAACGGTGTGACGCGCACGACGCGTAATCATCTCCAGCAGCCGATCCGCCGGCCGCGGGTAGATGTCGTACTGTTTCGTCAGCTCCTGCGAGCGGACGGCGATGTTCATAAACGTATTCTAACGATGCCCGCTCTGCTGACGCAGAAACGTCAAATATTCGTCGATGGCGGTCGGCCGGGCCGGAATGCGGATGGCATTGATCAGCAAGGCGTTGCTGGCGTCATGATCGATCGCGATCGCCGCTTCGATATCGCGCGTGGCACGGTCGAACTGGCTCATCCCGGACTCGAGAAGAGCGAGATACACATGCGGTTCCGGCGAACGCGGCCGGATCCGCGCCGCCTCGGCGAACTGCCGCGCCGCGGTGTCGTTGCGGCCGAGCCGGCTCAGCAGCGCGCCGTAGTTCATGCGCGCGTCGTACAGATTCGGATTCAGCTTGATGGCCACTTCGTATTCGTCGAGCGCCCGCTGGTCTTCACCCATTCGAGCAAGAACCGCGGCGAGATCGTTGTGCAGCCCGGCATCGTCAGGATGTGCATTCACCGCCTGCTGAAATTGCTCACTCGCTTCCTTGAGCTGCCCGCGAGTCATGAACAACCGCGCCGAGGTCGCGGGATCCGATTTCAGTTGCAACGCGCGAATCAGCGCGCTCTGCGCCTCAGCGGTCTTGCCACGCGCGAGCTCGATGTATCCGAGGTTCGCCCACGCGTCGGAGTTATCGGGGCTCACTTCAGTCGCGCGTCTTGCCGCGTCGGCCGCAGCATCGACCTTTCCCTGTCCCGAGAGTGCGAGCGCCAATCCGATTTGGACCGCGGACGCGGGCTTGAATCCTTCAGCCTGACGGTATTCGCGTTCGGCACCTTCGTAGTCACCACGTTCCAACAGTCCGCCGGCCGTGTTGAGATGTGCGAGCTTATTGTCGGACGTGACAGCAGCGGCATGCTGAAACAGCGTGACGCTGTCCGTCCAATACCGCACCTGCGCGTGCGCAACGGCGGCAAAGATCACAATGATCACCGCCGCTGTCACCGACAGCGGGATGCGCGCTTCACGTCGCTCGCGAAGTAAGTAGGGAACCGTCCACACGACCGCGACGAAGAGACCGATCTGCGGGATGTACATGTATCGATCGGCCATGGACTGAATTCCGACCTGCACGATTCCAATCACGGGAACGAGTGTTCCGAGAAACCAGAACCATCCGACAAAAACCCAGGGAAACGTCTTGCGCCAGAACCAGGCGGTTACAGACGCGCCTAACACCAAGACTGCGCAGATGAGCGCCTCTGATGGCGAAATGCGCGTCGGAAAGGGATACAAGACCGACAAATTCGTCGGCCAGAACGTCTTCCCAACGTATTTGACATAAGCGATTGCCGCGTTCGCAAACCGAGCGAGCAGTGGCACGGTGGCCATGTTCGGCATCGCCTCACGCTGTGCGAAGAGCGTCGCCACAATGGACGGGACGATGCACAGCACGAACGGAACTTTCTCAACCAACCGCTGCATCACACTGGCGCGATCGATCCGCTGAAACGGCCAGAAGTCGAGCAGAAGGAGAACGAACGGCGTAGTCACGAGCATCGGCTTTGCCATGAGGCCGAGAGCAAGGGCCACGATCGCGCCCGCGTAAGCGCGTCGCGATCCCCGCACGTACAGCGTGTACGCGATCAGACACAACAGAAAGAAGAGCATGCTCAACGTGTCTTTGCGTTCGGAGACCCAGGCAACCGATTCGACGTGCATCGGGTGCACCGCGAAGAGCCCGGCGACGACGGCGCTTCGCCACTGTGAGCGCGTCGCCAGATTGAAAAAGAGAAAAACGAGCGCGCTGTTCAGCGCGTGCAGCGTGACGCTGACGAGAAGTTGCGCGCCTGCTTTCGGACCGAAGAGCTGCACGTCGATCATGTGCGAAATCCACGTCAGCGGGTGCCAGTTCGCCTGGTGCACATGCGTGAAGGCCCATTGAACACCGGACCATGTCAGCCCACTCAGCACATGGGGATTGTTGTAGACGTAGCCGGGATCGTCGAAATCGATAAACGCGTGGCTGCGAACCTGCGCATAGATCGCGAAGACGGCAACAAACAACATCGCGACGATGAGGAACTGTGTGGCGGGTGGACCTTCCGGTGTGGAGACCGCGGTCGTGCGCGGTTCTTCCGCTGCCGGACGCGCGCGTCCTCGATCTTTGCGGCGAGTTTTTCTGGTCAAGAAAAATGAGGGTGGCGCAAATGACTGCGCCACCCTCTTTGAATGAGCCCTTAGGGGTGACTGGGCCGGCGTCGCGTGACGATCGGATGCTCGACCGAGCCCGCATATCCGGAGACGCTCAGAATCACTGAGTACGACTTCGCGTCGTTGTAGACGTGCCTGGTCGTCGGCGAGTTGGTCGTCGTGGTCTCGCCATCGCCGAAGTTCCAGGTGTACGTCACATTGGCTGCCGAAGCGCTGCCGACCGGGAAGGCGTTGAAAACATAGCCGTTCGGAACACCGAGCCACGGCTGCGATGTGAAATCGAAGGCGTAGGTTGAGCTCGGAGGCGGACCGGGTGCCGGGCTGCCGCCGCTGACGCGAATGACTTGTTTTACGAGATATCCCTGGCCATTGGCGTTGATCGTAATCTGTAGATTGTAGGCACCGGCAGCCACATAGCGATGGCTTGCATTGAGGCCGGTTGCTGGAGTCGTGTTGTCGCCAAAATCCCACTGAATCGAATGGGTGGTGCATCCGAAGTCGTAATTGAACGCCTTCAGCGCCAGCGGAAGCGTCTCGTCGGAACGGCAATCACCGCTGTATTCCGTGCATCCCGATAGTGGTCCGACGAAGTCGACGAAGAACGTGACATTCGGAATCACCGGGCTGCAGGCACCTACCGGCCCCGGAGTTGGTGTTGGCGGCGGTGGTGGTGGTGGCGGAGGAGGAGGATTGACGCCGGTACCAACATGCACAACGGTGCTCAGATTCGCTCCACCTGTCGGACCGTTGACAGTGCAGGTGACGGTGTATGTCCCTTGAGCGAAGCTATGCGTTGGTGACTGGACGCTCGATCCCGCTTGACCATCCCCGAAGTTCCAACTGAATGAATGATTGCCGCAACCCAGGTTGTAGTCGCCAAACGCGGACGCCGCGAAGAAAACCGGGCTGTTGGCGGGGCAGTTACCACCCGAGGCCGTGCACGTAAAGTTCTGGTCGTGGTAGCTGATGAAGACGTTGTCGTTGGCGCGCATGATGCCGCATCCGCCCGATGGCGGAGGCGTTGGCGTCGGAGTTGGAGTCGGGGTCGGTGTCGGTGTCGGGGTCGGCTGCGATCCACCGATGACCACGAGTTGCGTCAATACGACGTTCGTCTGAGTATTGTTGGAGATCGTGCAGGTCGATGTGTATTGGCCCGGGTTGGCATAGGCGTGGGTAGCAGTCTGACCGCTGCCAGTGGCGCCATCTCCAAAGTTCCAGACAAATGTGTGCGTGTTGCAGCTGAAATCGTAGTTGTATGGCGTGGCAGTGAATGTCAGCGTTTCGCCGGCGGCGCAGGTACCTGAGGTTGCCGTGCAAGTCGCGGTACTGTTGCGATACGCGATGAAGACGTTCAAATTCGCGCCCGTCGGTATGATCGTCGGACACGACGGCGCCGCGACTGTGATCGTCTGTGAGAACGGCGTAGCGGCTCTGGAAGATATGGCGTTCGTCGCCGTCAGATTGATGGCAAACGTACCTGTCTGCTGGAAACTTGGGCTGAAGGTGCTGCCTGTCCCTGAAGACGGCGTGCCCCCGGTGACGCTCCACGCATATGTCCAGCCACTCTGATCCGTGCTGGAGTTGACTGAATACGTGCAGCTCGGACCTCCGCTGAGTCCATTACCACATCCGCCGACAATGACCGGATCGGGAGCGCTCAGAACACTGGTAAATGCTTCGCTGCTGACAGCACCTGGACATCCAGGTCCTACACCACTCGGCGCGGAAATCAACAAGTGTCCACGCACCGGCCGATTGAGGTTAGAGAAAACCGACTTCGATACATTGAAGTCACCGGTTGGTGAGGCCGGCAATCCGGCGCCGGTCGGTCCGGCGAAGGCCACAGCAGTACTGGCCGCCTCCACCAGTTCCCACTTGTATGTAAGGCCTGCGAGTTGCGCTGCCGATATCGCATTCGTATCCGCAGACGCCTTCGCCAGACTCTTGAACGAAACGGTGGCCGCATCCGAAACGACATCGATGGCGGCCGTGAATGGACGGACGGTGTACGCAAAATTAAATCCACTGCCGTGGATTCCGATTGGCATGTCCGCGCCAAGAGATACGACCCCATTCGGATTGTACGGTCCGTAGTGAGCGTCGAAGTTCAGGGTATGGGCGCCGCATGCTCCGACAGGGACCTGCCCTGGCGGAACAGTTCGAGTGGCGGCAGCGCCGTCGATGGACCACGTGTTGTAGTGACTCTCGACCGTTCCGTCCGAAGCGTCGAAGAACGTGTCGCCGGCGACGATCGGTGCAGGCGATGATGCGTTAGGCTGGACAAACAGGAACTTGTAATTGGTGACGCCGAATCGGACGGTCGGCTTCTGCAGAGTGACTGTCGTCGTCGAATTAATGTTGGGGTCGGTCGCATTCGTCACTTTGACAGTGCGCGTAATCGGAAGCACGCTCGCGGAGGTCAGGCCGTTGTAGCGGTGGGCGACCTCGACCCCCGTCGTTCCGACCGCGGTATTCGGATCGGCCGCCGGCGATGCCTCGGGATTTCCGAAATCCCAGGTGACATTCAT
>DATBSF010000232.1:0-5304 GCA_036559905.1 Thermoanaerobaculia bacterium
GATATCGCGAAAGCCACGCGCCGACGCCGAGAGCCGACAGATACAGGCCGATGATCAGCGAAAACTGCGTAACCGAATCGCCGATGACGTAGCTGGCGATCGTGCCGGCGAGCAGCTCGTACACCAGTCCGCACGCCGCGATCACCAGGACGTTGAGAAAAAGCAGTGGCGTCCGGTTCATCAGCTGTGAATCGCGGCAGAGATGATCAGCGCCAGTCCGAGGATCACCGATCCGATGAGCACCGCGAGCGAGGTGTTCTGATCATCCTGGATCTCCTTGCGGATCGAGAATGGAGTGATCTTGACGATGATCCAGAACGCCAATCCGAAAACTGCCAGGCCGAACGCGGTGTAACCCATTGTGCTGAAGAAAACTCTGAGCGCTGGGGTGAAGTCCATCATTTCCCTCCATGAAAACCGCCGAACCAGAACGAACGGTATCCGCCGTGCGAGGCGGAGCGCAGACCCTGCGGCGTGTACGCGCGGCGAGGCAGCCGCAGCTCGAGACCTCGCCACGCCGTGTAGCTGTATCCGAGTAGAACCAACAAACCGAATGTGAGATAGAGCCTTCTCATCGCTTCACCTCAGGGTGCCTGTTTGTGTGTACATGCTGTCATTCCATCGCCGGCCCTCGAAAGCAACCGACCGGAGGCCAAAGAACAAGGGAGGAAGAGTCAGAAGCGCGAGCGCCAGCCAGAAGTGCAGCCACCGAAATGAGCCCTGATCCACCTTCAAAAGCACTTTCGGCTGCATGTTCTTCGTGATGTCCCAATCGCCTTCCAGACGCATCGAGTAATTGCCCGCCGGCAAGGCAGCGAGATACGTGTCGCGGACTCTGCTGCCCTCGGTCCAGTTCCCGTCGTCGTAGCCGTGGTAGTACTCGATGGGAAGCTCGAACGCATCAACGATCGTGCCCTGCTCGTTGATCACGTCGCCGACGACGTAGATCCACGCGTTGTCGACTTCCGAGTAACCCTCGATCTTCAGATTGCGTCCGCCCGTGAGCGCGAACGGTTTGGTGAAGACGACATGGCGAGGATCGCTGCTGCCCCACTGCGCCTGCTGCGGCGTTTGCGGCGCAGATTCCGACGATCCGAAATACACCATGTCGTTGAATGCCTCGCTGCCACTGCGAGAGATTCCGATCGCGATCGCGATGACGATCAGCGCAGCCGTGAATTTCCACCACAGCCCGCCGAATCGTTCGCCGTGCGGATTCGGCTGCAGCCAGCCGATCGTCGTCGGCCGCGGAAGGCTGACCCCGAAGGCCTTCTCAACGTCCGCGACCGGCAGATACGTGCCGTGCGAGTAATTGACTTCCTTCTCCGAGAATTCGGCGGTGATGCCCTCCGGCGGCGCGATGTAATCCACGGCGCGCACCTGCTCGCCGGCGGCGACTTTCCAATAGAACTCGCCCAGGACGCGTTCCACGGTCGCGGTGGCGTCCTGAAAGATCTTGAATGTTTTTCCCCGCCACGCAATGTGCGGAGAACCCGGCACAGTCGCGATATCGCCGGCGGCAATCGGCTCGACGAAGCTCCAGTGATGATCGCTGTCCACCAGCCACCGAAATCCTTTCGCAGGATTGAAGAGCAGATATTCGGTCCAGGTGTACTTCTCATCGAACGTGACGCTGCGCAGCATCGCGCCCGCGATCGTGTACTCCTCGCCCTCGACCTTCCCCCGACTTCCGATCGTCAACGCAGGCTTCCAGCCGCGAAGGCTGAGCGTCTGGAGATATCGCAGGTTTCCTTCCGCGACATCGTGGACTGCGCCGCAGTTCGGGCAGATGATGCGCTGCGCCTGATCGGGCGCGACGAGATTCAGCGGTCCGCCACACTTCGAGCAGGACAGCTTCTCGACGGAGGCGCGACTCGGATGCTGCTCGATCGCGATTCCGAGATCGCCGAGCGTCGTCTCCTGTCCCTTGAAGAGCTGAGGCGTCTCTTCGCTGTAATCGATCGTTCCAAAGCGACCTTGACCGCCGGACAAGTCCGCGTAGTCGTATGTGCTTCCAGGGACGACCTTCCACGGGATCTCCCCTTCCGCCGAGACCAGCGTCGCGGTCCCGATCTCGCTGATGACCATGCCGTCGACGCGGCCGCCGATTGCAATCTTGTCGTGCGAGGGAAGATCGCGCGCCGGCATCTGGAATGTGACGTAGTACTTTCCCTGCGCCTCCGCCAGCCAACCCCACCGCCCGTCATCGAACGCCGCGTACCACTCGTCCCAAACTCCGCCCGCCTGATGTCCCATTTGTGTCCGGCCGGTGATGCGGAACCCGACGCCGTGATATTTGCCCGGCAATGCGAGTTGCAGCGGCGAGCCGGTGTCGACGAGCGCTGCGACTCTTCCGAGGTCTTCGAGAGCGCGATCGGTCCGCGCGACGACCGAGCGGCAGTGCTCGCAGATGACGACTGCCGACGATCCGATCGCGAATGTGATCTGGCCGCCGCATGCCGGACAGTTCGCTACGGCCACGGCACGAGCTCCTGCACCGAGCGCTGGACGGTGCGAACCGTCACGATGGTCGCACCGAACATTTCCTGCAGCCGCTCACGCCACGGCCACTCCGGCCGCGGACGACAGCAGTAGAGATTGATTGTAAGGATTCCGTGCTCGGGATACGTGTGACAGGCGAGATGCGACTCCGACAGAACCACGAATCCCGTCATGCCGCCGGGCGGTGGAAAGACATGCCATCGCGCGGCGTCGAGCGGATGCAGATCGAGATCGCGTATCACGCGATCGAACAGATCTCGCAGCAAATCGGGATTGACGAGTGAGTCGGGACGGCAACCCGCCGCGTCGACGAGCCACTCCGCGCCCATTTCCATACGCTGAGTGGCGCGGATTGTACTAGAGCGCGAGGCGCTCCAATACAGCTTCGCCGGCTGCTTTCGTTCCCAGCGAGCCGCCAAGATCTTTCGTAACTTCGCCGGCATCGACTGCCGCGACCACGGCTGCTTCAATCGCTTTGGCTTCGTTCGGATATCCGAGGTAATCGAGCATCATCGCGGCGGTGAGGATCGCGCCGATCGGATTCGCGACGTCCTGCTTCGCATATTTCGGCGCGCTGCCGTGGATCGGCTCGAACAGCGAGACCTTGCCGGGATTGATGTTGCCCGACGCTGCCACCCCCAGCCCGCCCTGCAGCGCGGCGCCGAGGTCTGTGATGATATCGCCGAACATGTTGTTGGTCACGATCACATCGAACATTTCCGGCGCGCGCACCATCTGCATCGTCAGCGCGTCCACGAACATGTGGAAGTGCTCGATCCCCGCAAACTCCTTCGCGACTTCCTGAAATGTACGCATCCAGAGGTCGCCGCCGAAGCGCATGACGTTGTTCTTGTCCGCCATGCAGACCGATTTTCTTCCGTGCTTCTTCGCGAACTCGAATGCATACCGGATGATTCTCTCCACGCCTTTGCGCGTTGAGACGTCTTCCTGCACCGCGATCTCTTCCGACGTCCCCTTCTTGAACGCGCCGCCCATTCCGACGTAGGCGCCCTCGGTGTTCTCGCGAAAGATGACCATATCGATCTTCTTTTTTTCTTTCAGCGGCGAAAGGCGCTCGTTGAGAAGCTTTACCGGCCGGTAGTTGACGTACAGGTCGAGTTGGAAGCGCATGCCGAGGAGGATGTCGGCAGCGTGCTTCATGTCAGGGATGCGCGGGTCGCCGAATGCGCCGAGGTAGACGGCGGCGTAGTTGTTGCGGATGTCGTCCATGCCGCCGGGAGGAATCGAGACACCGGTGCGCAGGAATTCGTCGGCGTTCCATCCGAAGTGGACGAACTGCAAGCCGAGTTTTCGCGACGCGTTGACCTTTTCGAGAATCCGCATCCCCTCTGCGATGACTTCGGGACCGATTCCGTCGCCGGGGATGACGGCGATCTTCTTCGCCATTTGCGGGCGCGGATTATACGTGCGGCAAGCCTTCAGAACCGCATCACGTCCGGTGAAAAGGCTACGTCTTCGCCACGAGCCTGCCGCGCTCGAAAGTAGAGAATCGCTTTGGCCAGAGTTGGCAACGGAGCAAGAAGCGGCAATGCAATCGGAAAGACGATGCAAACTGCCACCGCCGCGATCGTAAGAGTGTGGACAGGATCGCCGATGCGCATGCCAGCGCCGTGAGACCAGATGGCGAGAGCAGGCAGAACTAGCAAGCCTGGCGCGACGAAGGCAACGATGACGGCGTCGATGATGCGCAGAGATTTCTGCAGCACGCCGGTGAGCTGGCGCGCGTCGGCGACCGCCCGTTCTACGTCGCAGGAAGACTCGATGAGAGCAAAAAAGGTCAGTGCGCTGTCGGCATTTGGAGTCCGAAGAGATGCGCGCATGTTTGAACCAACGAGCCGCAGACCACGCCAATACAAGTTCAGGGCTGTCGTGTGCGGCTGTTTCGGCAGACGCTGTCCGAGGAGCTGAACCGTTTTGGCTGTGGACAGAACATCGAACGGCGACCGGCGCACGTGATCCGTCCATATGAAGACCAGACCGCTGAGAATCACACCCCCTACTGAAAACAGCAGAAGCGAAAAGACGGTCATGAGGATCGAGACGATCCACGGCAAGGAATGGATGAAGATCGTCGCGACCGCGATGATGAGACAGACGAGACCCGGTGCGACGGCCAGAAGGGAGAGTCGGGTCAGCTCGCCGATCCGCATGCTCCACAGCGCGACCGCGCGCCGGAGCACCATCGTTGCCCCTTCCGACTGCGCGCGTAATGCGCCCGCGAATGCCATCGCACTGACGGGCCGGTTCTCGGGCTGTTTCGCGAGCGCGGCCAATACCGTGGCTGCCACCGCTTTCGGGACGCGTGCGGGACAGGGAGGGATTGCAACGACATGCTTCGCGATCAGCTCAAAGGTGTTGCCGCTGAACGGAAGCTCGCCGGTGATCATCTCGTAGGCGATCACCCCGAGGCTGTAAATGTCAGAACGACTAGTGACCGAATTTCCACTGCACTGCTCGGGAGACATATACGCAGGAGTACCAATCATGGCGCCGGCGTGAGTTAGCGCCGGCGCGGCGACCGCCGTCGTCGCGGACGTGATCCGAATCTGCTCCGCTTTTTCCTCGGCAGCGGCACGGCTCTCCGCCAGCGCGGACTCGCGAAACACCGCGATGCCGAAGTCCAGAACCTTGACCTGGTATCCGCCGCGACCATCAGGAGCCAACCAGATGTTGGCCGGCTTCAAGTCTCGATGCACGATTCCGAGACGATGGGCCTGATCGACTGCCATGGCCACCTGCTCGAGAATGTCGATGGCCACTGACAGCGGAATCTTGCCTTGT
>DATBSF010000233.1:0-3363 GCA_036559905.1 Thermoanaerobaculia bacterium
GTCGTTGACGAGCTCCCAACCGAGGTTCCGAAAAACATGCAGCACGATGCGGATCGCGTTCTCGACTTCATCAGCAGAAACTTCGGCCCGGTCTGGCGATTTGAAGCGATGCGCGGCGCGACAGTCTTCTCGATCGAGCACCAGGGGGAAATCGCCGGCTTTTCCACACACGAAGCGAACAACCGCGGCCTGGGATCCTTCGGGCCGATCGGGGTGGCGGAAAAGTTCCGTGGCCACGGTTTTGGCAAGGAACTTCTATTGGCCTCTCTCGCTGATCTGAGACGGCTTGGGTATCATCGCGCCGTCATTCCATGGACCGACGCAACCGAGTACTACCGGAGGATTTGCGGAGCGAGAATCGCGAACCGATTCGTCGTGGTCCGGAAAGACGGCAACGCGTAAGGCGCCGGAATCGCTTCCTGCCGCTCGCGATCGGAACAACAGGCGGCGTCGCGCTGGCAGCGGTCGCGTTCTGGTTTTTCAAGGAGCAGGCGGAGCGTGTCGTCGCAGGCAAGGCGGATAAGTACGACATGATGGTCTTCGACGTCGTCCACAAGATCGACAACCCCACGATGCATCAAACGATGGAGGTCGTCACGCAGCTCGGAACGCACGCCGCAATCGGAACGGCGGCGGGCCTGACGGCGATCGCGATGTTTCGGGAGGGGCGACGCGCCGACGCGTGGACCGTCGTCGTCAGCACCGGCGGGGCGATGGCAATCAATACAATCCTGAAGAATATTTTTCAGCGGCAGCGACCGCAGGAGCTCGCCCGGCGGATCAAGCTTCCGAAATCGCACAGCTTTCCGAGCGGACATTCGCTTCTTGCGGCGGCCACCTACCCGATCGTCGCGCATCATCTGGTGCAGAATCGCTCGATCGCGACGCAAGCCGTCGCCCATAGTCTGGCAACGCTCACGATCCTGTCGGTCGGCTTCTCGCGGATCTATTTCGGCGTCCATTTCCTTTCCGATGTTCTCGGCGGCTTCGCGGCCGGCTTCGGCTGGCTGGGGCTCACTTCGCTTTCGCATACGGTTGTGGAACGCGCTGGCGCCGAAAAACGTTAGGATCAGTGACATGTCATCGGCGACATCGAGTTACGGCGCCAACATCGCATTCATCGAAGAGCTGTACGAGAAATTCCGGACTGATCCGGAATCGGTGAGCCCGAGCTGGCGCGAGTTCTTCCGCGATTTTCACGATCCGGAGGATGTAGCGCCGGCGCCTGTCCTGAGCGAAGTCGAAGGAGCCTCGCCGGCTGTTCCGCCGGCGGCCCCGCCGGCCCCTCCGCGCCCGGTCCCGGTCGTACAGGAAACGCCCAGCGCCACGCCCCTTCGCGGAGCGGCTGGAAAAATTGCACAGAATATGGAGGCGTCGCTGTCGGTCCCGACTGCGACCTCCATCCGCACGATTCCGGTCAAGGCTCTCGAGGAGAATCGGCGCGTCATCAACAATCACCTCACGCTCAACGGCCAGACGAAAGCGTCCTACACGCATCTGGTCGCGTGGGCGATCGTGAAGGCGATCAAAGAGCATCCGCGCATGAACTCGGGATTCGTGTCGCAGGACGGCCAGCCCGCGCGACTCGACCGCGAGGACATCAACCTCGGCATCGCGATCGACGTGGAGCGGAAAGACGGATCGCGATCGCTCGTCGTTCCCAACGTGAAACGCGCGCAGACGATGGACTTCGCGCAGTTTCTCAAGGCGTACAACGACGTTGTTCGCAAGGCGCGCAACAACACTCTCGAGATCGCCGACTTCGAAGGGACGACGATCTCCCTCACGAATCCAGGCACGCTCGGAACGGCAGCGTCAGTCCCGCGCTTGATGCAATCGCAGGGCGCGATCATCGCGACGGGCCAGATCGACTATCCCGCCGAGTACTCTGCCACCGACGCCGCCGTCCTCGCCGACCTCGGCATCTCGAAGGTGATGACGATGACGTCGACCTACGACCATCGCATCATCCAGGGCGCTGAATCGGGCGCATTCCTCGCCCGCATCCACGAGCTCCTCCTCGGCGCCGAGAACTTCTACGACGACATCTACCGCGATCTGCGGATCCCGTACGAGCCGGTCCACTGGGCGAAGGACCAGTCGCAAAAAGGCGAAGAAGCCCGCGTGCGCGACGCGCGCGTGCTGCAGATGATCAACGCGTACCGCGTGCGCGGACATCTGCTCGCCGATCTCGATCCGCTCGAATACGCCGTCCATCGCCATCCCGAGCTCGACCCGGCGTTTTACGGCCTCACGATCTGGGACCTCGATCGTGAGTTCGTCTGCGGCGGACTTTGCGGGCGCATGACCGCCAAGTTGCGCGACATTCTCGACACGCTGCGCGAGACGTACTGCGGAAAAATCGGTCCGGAGTACATGCACATCCAGGAAACCGTGCAGAAGAAATGGCTGCAGGACCGGATGGAGCCCACGCGCAACCACGACAACCTCGACGGCGCGACCAAGCGACGCATTCTCGTGAAGCTGAACGACGCCGAAGCGTTCGAGAAGTTCCTGCACACGAAGTACGTCGGCCACAAACGCTTCTCGCTCGAAGGGGCGGAGTCGACCATTCCAATGCTCGATTACCTCTTCAACGCGGCGGTCGAAAATGGCACGGTGGAATCGGTGATCGGAATGGCGCACCGCGGCCGATTAAATGTACTCGCTAATATATTGGGAAAATCGTACGAGAAAATATTCCACGAATTTGAGGGCGACGTCGATCCGAATACCACGCAAGGCTCGGGCGATGTGAAATATCACCTCGGCGCCGACGGGACGCATCAGTCGCCCGATGGCAAGACGTTGAAGCTCACGCTGGCGTCGAATCCCAGCCATCTGGAGGCCGTCGATCCGATCGTCGAGGGCATGGCGCGCGCGAAACAGACGCTCATTCAGGACGACCAGCGCAAGCGTGTGCTCCCCGTTCTGATTCACGGGGACGCGGCGTTTGCCGGACAGGGCGTTGTTGCCGAGACGTTGAATCTGTCTCAACTCAAGGGCTATCGCACGGGCGGCACGGTTCACATCGTCATCAACAATCAGATCGGATTCACGACTGGTCCGGAGGCGGCGCGTTCATCGGTATACGCCACCGACGTTGCGAAGGCGGTTCAGGCGCCGATCTTCCACGTCAACGGCGACGACCCCGAAGCGTGCATTCGTGCGATCCGCCTCGCGTACGAATTCCGACAGCAATTCAGCAAGGACGTCGTCATCGACATGCTTTGCTACCGCCGTCACGGCCACAACGAAGGCGACGAGCCCTCGCTCACGCAGCCGCGGATGTACAAGGCGATCAAAGAGCATCGCTCGGTGCGAAAGATCTACACCGAACAACTGCTGCGCAAAGGCGATATC
>DATBSF010000234.1:0-25972 GCA_036559905.1 Thermoanaerobaculia bacterium
AGCAGCGCCGCACATGTGATCAAAACTCGTTTCATAAATCAGCCGGCAACGATTCGTCGAAGATCATGACGACCTGTGGATCGTTTTTCCCTTCTGTTGGCATCTCGACAATCGTCGCGTCCTTAGAGTCATACGTTTCAACTACCGGTTTCGTCGCAAATTGGACAACAGGCCGCATAGCCGTGGCGCGCGGCACAGGATCGCTCTGGAATGACGTTTGAGATGCGAAGAACGAGATTCCGATCGCCAGGATGATCGCCGCAGCGGCTGCCAGGCGTCTCGGCGGGATCAGAAAGCGACGCGCGACCGAACCTTCGGTCTTACGCATCCGGATCTGAGCCATGACGCCGGACGCGAAAGCGTCGACGCCGCCCGGCGGTTCCATTTCCTCTCCGCCGATCGCGCGGAAAAAGTTGTCGGGATCGATCGCCATCGCGTGATCGAGGCACGCATCGCAATTGCGCAAATGCTCCAGCACCTCGGCATCCGTGGTGCCGGGCTGCAGTCGCGAGCGGAATGCCTGACACGTGATCATGCGTGTTCTTCCCACAGCCGCGAGTACTCCGGAAAGCGTTTCTTCAGCTGCTGCTGCATCAACTTGCGGGCGTTGAAGAGATGATTGCGGACCGTCGATTCACGACAGCCCAGGATTTTGGCGATTTCGGAGGACGGGAGGTCGTCCATTTCGCGCATCACGAAGATTGTCTTTTGCTTCGGTGAGAGGACCGACGACACGGCGTTGAATACGTTCTCGATCTCCTTGCGCTGAACGATGACGCCCTGCTCGGCATCCGTCACTGTCTTCACGAGCCGCAGATTCGAGTTGACGGCGTTCTCGCGCGACTGCTTGTTGCGCATGAAGTCGATCGCGACGTTCGTCACCATGCGATAGAGCCACGTGTCGAACGCGTACGCCGGGTCGTATTTCTGGAGGTTTTCCCACAACTTGATGAAAACCAGCTGCGAGATGTCTTTGGCGTCTTCCGAGTTTCCGATGATGCGGTAGCAAAGGCTGTAGACCTTCGACGTCTTCCGCCTGACCAGCTGCTCGAAGGCCTCCGGCTCACCATTGCGGATCGTTTCGACCAGCTGGCGATCGTCAGGCTCGACGGATTCGTTCGTGGAAATCATCAGGCGCAGTTCCGCTGCCATCGTGACATAAAGTACGAGGCCGGCAGGCAAAACGTCTACAAATCACCACATCATCCCAAATTGGGTGACAAAAACGTGCAAGCCCCTTAGAATCAATCGACTCTCTCTTCTATGCGCGTTCTGGTCGTCGGGCAGGGAGCGCGGGAGCATGCCATCGCATGGAAGCTCCGGCAATCCCCCCTAGTGAAGGAAATCTATGCAGCGCCGGGAAATGCGGGTATAGCCGCTGTCGCGGACTGCGTCAACATCGGTGTCGCCGACATCATCGAGATCGCCGACTTCGCCGAGAAGCTGAAGATGGACCTCACCGTCGTCGGTCCCGAGCTTCCTCTCACCCTCGGCATCGTCGATGAGTTCCAGAAGCGCGAGCTGCCGATCTTCGGACCGACACGCCTGGCCGCCGAGCTCGAAGGATCGAAGGTCTTCTCCAAAGAATTCATGCGGAAGTACAAGATTCCGACCGCTGACTCAACGATCTGCAACTCGACCGACGAAGCGAAATCCGCGCTGAAGAAAACGAAGTATCCGGCCGTGATCAAAGTGGAGGGACTCGCCGGCGGAAAGGGCGTCGTGATCGCGAAGTCGGCGAAGGAAGCCGACCAGTATCTCCACGTCATTTTCGAGGAGAAGAAATTCGGCAACGCTGCCAATCGCATCCTGATCGAGGAGTATCTCGAAGGCGAAGAAGTCTCGTTCATGGTCATCACCGACGGGACGAAGTTCGCGTCGATGGCCCCCGCGAAGGACTACAAGAAAGCGAACGACGGCGAGACCGGACCGAACACCGGCGGGATGGGAGCACATTCGCCGGCGGTGATCCTCAAACCGGAGACGGCCGGCGAGATCGTGAAGACCATCGTCATTCCGACAATTCACGGGATGGCGGAAGAAGGACGCACGTACAGCGGATGCCTTTACGTCGGCCTGATGCTGACCGCGAAAGGTCCGAAAGTCCTCGAATACAACTGCCGCTTCGGCGATCCAGAAACGCAGGTGCAGATGCTTCGCCTTCAGGACGACCTTGCGGAAGTGCTGCTGAACGTGACACGCGGGCATATCGGCGACGTCAAACTGAATTGGCGCAAGGAAGCCGCGGCTTGCGTCGGCGTGGTGGTCAACGGCTATCCGGAGGAATACCAGAAGGGTCAGGAAATCGCGATTGACCCGATCAACGATCCGGCAGTGGAGTTGTTCCACGCCGGAACGATGAAGCGCGGCGGAAAGCTGCTGGTGAATGCCGGACGCGTGATGAGCGTCTGCGCGCACGCTGCGACGCTTGCCGAGGCGCTTGCGAAGGCCTATGCGGCGGCGCCGAAGATCCGGTTCGAGGGAGCGCGCTATCGCCGCGACATCGGCTATCGCGCGCTGGAGCAGCGTAAACAGGCCGTCGGCGAATGACGCAACGTCATGCTGAGCCGCGCAGGCGGCGAAGCATCTCGTTGACGAGATCCTTCGCTCCGCTCAGGATGACGCGATGAAGCCCTGGGTCTGCATCCTCTTGGGCAGCGATTCGGACGCAACAGTGATGGCGCAAGCCTGCACCGCGCTCGACGAAGCGGGCGTCGCGTACGAGATGAAAGTCGCATCCGCGCATCGCAGTCCTGATCGAACGAAGCAGGTCGTTGCGGATGCCGAGCGCGACGGAGCGGCGGTTTTCATCGCCGGGGCCGGCATGGCAGCACATCTGCCCGGCGTGATTGCCGCGTATACGACCAAGCCCGTCATTGGTGTTCCTCTGAGCGGCAGCACGCTGCAGGGACTCGACGCGTTGCTGGCAGTCGTCCAGATGCCGCCCGGGATTCCGGTGGCTACGGTCGCGATCGGTGGCGCCCGAAATGCCGGCGTTCTCGCAACGCAGATCCTGGCACTCGAAGATTCCGCCCTGGCCGCGCGTTTGAAAGAACAGCGCTCGAAGATGGCGGCCGGCGTCGCGGAAAAATCGAAGTCGGTCGAACGCTCGACGCGTTAGTCGTATGCACGATCACGCCGCCCATGGCACTTCTGTCTCGCGGAAGCTGGTAGTCGCCTCCGCGGCGACGCTGCTGTTCGTGGTTGCCGAGTTGTCCGTCGGCATCTTCGCGAATTCGCTGTCTCTGGTCAGCGACGCGCTGCACAACTTCACCGACACGCTCGCACTGCTGCTCGCCTTGTTCGCGGTGCGGCTCGAACGACGGCCGGCGACCGCGGTGAAGTCCTACGGCTACCACCGCGCCGGCGTTCTGGCGGCGTTCATCAATGCCGGGACGCTGGTGGCATTCACCGTCTTCATCGTCATCGAAGCGATCGAGCGCCTGCGTGTTCCAAAGCCGGTCAACGCCGGCCCGATGCTGATCACCGCCATCGTGGCGCTCGCGCTGAACACGGCGATCACGCTGTGGTTGCGGCGCGAAGGACGCTCCGACCTGAACATCCACAGCGCCGTCCTGCACATGCTCGGCGACGCAATCTCATCAGCCGCCATCATCATCGGGGCGATTCTGATCCGCATGACCGGCATGGTGTTCTGGGATCCGGCGATCTCGCTGGTCATCGGCGTTCTGATTCTGTGGAGCAGCTGGGGCGTTTTCCGCGAGGCGCTGAACCTTCTTCTGGAAGGCACGCCCAGCGGTATCGATCCGGCCGCCGTGACGCGATCGCTCGCCACGATCGACGGCGTCTACGGCGTCCATCACGTCCACATCTGGGCCCTCGGCGCCGCCCGCGCCGCGCTCTCCTGCCATCTCATGGTCGGGGACGTAGCGCTCAAGACGACCGGCAGCCTGCTCGACCGCGTGAACCACATGCTGGAGCACGATTACCGCATCGTCCACACCACGATCCAGTTCGAGTTTGCGAACTGCGATGCCGACGATCCGTACTGCGTGCCGTACACCGCGCAGGCCGAGTGATCCGTTCAACGTTTCCCGGACAATCGTCGTAACCCTGGAGAATGACGGAGGAGGAAACTCAATGAAAAAGCGGGTACTTGTAACAACGAGCGCGCTTGCTCTTGTGGCACTGACCCTGATCGCGGTGCCACTCTTCGCGCAGCGCATGCACGGCATGCATGCCGGCGGCGAAATGCCGGGCGCGATGATGCTGGGACATCTTGCGCATGCGAAGGCAGAGCTCGGACTGTCGGATCAGCAATCGGCGGACATCAAAGCCGTTTTTCAGAATCTGCGCGAGCAGAACAAAACCTATCGCCAATCGATGCACGGCACGATGTCGCAGGTCGCTCAGATTCTGATCAACAATCCGAACGACGTCGCTTCGGCGCAGGCGCTCCTCGATCAGCAGCTGGAGAGCGAACGTGTGATGCGGACCAACGCGCTGAACGCCGCAGCCAAGGCGCTCAACGTGCTGACTCCCGATCAGCGGACGAAACTCGGCGCGATGGTTAAGGATCACCTCAACCGACGCGGCAGATAATGCCCGCCGGTCGGTTAATGTTCGCGGTGCAGTCGGAGGTCGACCGCACGCCAACTGAAGCCGATCCGAACGAGCAGCGCGCTATCAGCGCCGTCAAAAGCGGCGATGCCGGGTCGTACGACTACCTCGTGTCAAAATACATGAAACGAGTCGTATCGATCGCCTGGGGCATCGTGCGAAATGCCGATGACGCGGAGGACCTCGCCCAGGAAGCATTTGTGAAGGCGTATCAAACGATCGAACGGTTCAAAGGTGGAGAGCCGTTCGGTCCATGGATCTATCGAATCGTGACAAATCTCGCACTCGACGTTCTCAAGCACCGGAACCGGTTTCGGCATGAGGAGCTCACCGACTCCCATCCGGCGGCCCGCGGTGATCGCGCCGATCTGGCAGCCGTCAGCAATGAGCTGGCAAGCCGGATCGACGCCGCCATCCAGGCGCTCCCGGAGATGCAGCGCGTCGTGGCCAGGCTGTTTCTGGTTGAACATTTCGAGCACGCCGAAATCGCAGCGATGACGCAACTGAGTGAAGGAACCGTGCGATCGCATCTTTCGCTTGCGCGCGCGAAGCTGCGCGAACGGCTCGCCGATTTATACGAGGGTAGCAATGACTGAAGATAGATTTTTCGAGAAGTTGCGCGAGGACGCCGCGCGATTGCGTTACGAGCCGAAGGACGCGTTCCTGTGGACGCGGCTGCCCGCGCGCATTCGCGAAAAGATTCAGCGGCCGGCCGATGTGTCGCAGATGCTGGCGCGATGGTTCCGGCCCATCGCCGCTTCTTTCTTGTTGCTGGCGGCCGGCGCAGCCGTAACCGTCAGTTGGGTCGAGCGTGCGCAGTCGACGTACGCCGTGGAATCAATCGCGTCGCATCCGGTGGAGATTAGTGTTGACGGAGACACCTTCAGTCTCACCGAGTAGGACGCGCACAACCGCGGCCCTTTCGGTGATCGCCATTTTCATCGGCGGACTGCTCGTCGGCATCGCCGGCGATCGCATTTACCTTCTCCACACCCATCGTTTGTTTCCATCCGACCGAGGCCCGCGTTTTTCCACGCGCCGTATCGTCGAGCATCTCGATCGCGATCTGCATCTGTCGCCGCAGCAGAAGACCGACGTGCAGCGCATCATCGATCAGCATCACGTGCGCATCGACAGCGTGATGAGCGGCGTGCAACCGCAGGTTCGTGCAGAGCTCGAAGCGGCCAACGCCGAGATCGACAAGATCCTCACACCGCCGCAGCGGGAGACGTTCAAGAAGATGCGGATGCGCGCGCCATTCCCGCGCCGTCACGGTTTCGCTCCGCCGCCCCCACCGTAGCTAGCGCGCCGGGTCGGGATTGAGGCGCAGGTAGAACGTGCAGGCCTTGCCGCTCTTCGAATCGACCCACACCGATCCGCCGTGACCCAACGCGAATTCGCGGACTTTGAATAGCTTGCCGCCGGTGCGCTCGTTCGCGCTCGCGTTCCACATGAATCCCGATTCGAAAATGATGTGCTTCATGTGTTCGGGAACCAGCGCGCCGTTGTCCATGACGAAGAAAAGCAGGATCGGATTTCCCTTGTGCTCCATCGGACGCACGCCGACGACGATCTGTCCGCCGGCCGTGACGTAGTGCAGCGCGTTGTCCACGAGGATGCCGAGGGCGTCGGCGAGTCTGTCGTGGTGACGGAAGCGCTCCTCGAAATCAGGAACGCTCATTTCCAGGCGAACGCCTTTCAACTCCGCGAATGTGATCGAGCGATTCACGACGCTGCGGATCACATCGACGATGCGGGGAATGTTGGATATCTGCGGCGGCTCGTCGATCTCATCGAGCTGACGGAGGATGACCGCCGCACCTGCTGCAAAAGGGACGATCGACAGTGAGAACTTGCGGCTTCGCAGGGAGATCGTGCTCGTCGACAACTTCGTCAAATCATGGATCGCGACGCCGAGTGATTCCTCGATCTGGCGCACATTGGTGATCTCGCCGACGATCGATTTAAACGCCTCCGTCGTCAGGCGCACCGCTCGATCGGAATCGAGAATGACCGCCGGCGCGCCCGCCGCGACCAGCATGTTGCTGATCGTTGCAATCGCCGACGACACGACATCGAGCGGCAGCGTTGCGGTCGCTGTGGCCTGCGCTTTTGGTTTGCGCGGACGATCGCAATTCGCGCAGAGGATTCCTTGCGAAATAGCAGTGCCACAAAGAATGCATTTACTGGCCATTGCGGAAGCCGGGACAGAAATCGTACGCTCGATTCCGGCCTCCGGCAACGTGATAGATTCGCCGCCGGGTGAAAAACATCGTGGTCATCGGCGCCGGCACGATGGGCAACGGCATCGCGCACACCGCCGCCGCCTCGGGCCTGAGCGCCACCCTCATCGACGTCGACCGCTCAATCCTCGACCGCGCCCTCAATACGATCTCCTCGAACCTGCAGCGTGGCGTCGACAAAGGCAAGATGTCGGCCGACGACAAGCAGGCCGCACTGGGCCGGATTCGGACCGCGACCGACGATCAGGCGATTGCGAACGCCGACATCGTCGTCGAAGCCATCATCGAAAAGTTCGAGGTCAAGCAGGCGCTGTTTCAAAAGCTGGATAGCCTTGCGCCGAAGGAATGCATTCTCGCTTCGAACACGTCGTCGATTTCCATCACGCGCATTGCGGCATCGACAAAGCGGCCCGACAAGATCATCGGCATGCATTTTTTCAACCCCGTTCCGGTCATGACGCTCGTCGAGGTGATCCGCGGGATCGCAACGTCCGACGACACGTATCAGCGCGTCGAAGATCTCGCGAAGCGCATGGGCAAGACGCCGATCGAGGTCAATGACTATCCAGGCTTCGTTTCGAATCGCGTGTTGATGCCGATGATCAACGAGGCGATCTTCGCGTTGTACGAAGGTGTCGCGACCGCCGAGGCGATCGATGATGTGATGAAACTGGGAATGAATCATCCGATGGGTCCGCTTCAACTCGCGGATTTCATCGGACTGGATGTTTGCCTTGCGATCCTTCGCGTGCTCGAAGAAGGTTTCGGTGATCCGAAATACCGGCCGTGCCCGTTGCTCGTCAAAATGGTCGATGCCGGTTGGCTCGGGAAGAAATCTGCACGCGGGTTTTACACGTACGGGAAATGAGGCGGCCTTTCCCGTGTTTTAATCGTCGCCAGCATATTCAACATGCTCTGTCAGACCTGCAGTGCCTATAACGAAGACGATCGCGAGTTCTGTTTTCGCTGTCAGAACAAGCTGCTCGTGCTCTCGGGCGTCAGCGCGTTCGAAGAGGACGAGATCGAGGATTACGAAGAGCAGGAAGATCTCTCGCTCGACGAGCATCTTCTCGAGCGCGTCTCCGGCCTCGAAGAGATCGTAAAGCGCACGGCGGAGACGCTGCGCTCGATCGTCGAAGCGGTCCACAAACACGAGCGCGCCATCTTCGTCAACCAGACGGGGCTGCTGTCGACAAAAGAGATTCTCGAAAAGAAGAACGTCATCTCCAGCGACGAGCTGGTCGAGCTGTGGGAATCCAAGATGGGCGAGCAGATGCTCGCTCTCGAAAAGAAGCAGCGCTTCGTGGAACGGAAGGATCGGATGCTCTCGCTGTTCCGTGGCGAGAAGCGCGACCGATTCCGACAGCTGCTCGCTGACGCCGAATCCGCGATCGATGCGTTTGAGCCCGATCGCGGCATCAAGGCGCTCGAAGAAGCCTTCCGGCTCGATCGCGACAACTACGAGCTGAGCTTCTTCCTCGGCGAAGTCTTTTTCAACGACGGCAACCTCGATCGCGCGAAGCACTATCTCGAGCGCACGCTCGAAGTGCAGCCCGATCATTTCGACGCCGCGGTCTTCTACGGTGTCTTGTTGCACGAGCGCCAGGATCTGAAGGGCGCTGAGCGGTGGCTCCGTCGCGCCATTCAGATTTCACAGGACTCGTTCCTCCCCTACTTCTCGCTGGGCGCAATCTACGCGCGCAAGGGAAAGCTGCTCCGCGCGCAAAAGTTCCTCGAGAAAGCAGTGCAGATCGAAGCGATCCCGCAGGCCTACTTCCTTCTCGGCACGATCTTCTATGACAAGGGCCAGCTCGAACGCGCAATCAAGTCGTTCCAGAGCGCGATCAAGCTCGATCCCGAATACGAAGAAGCGATCTATCACCTCGGCCTCACCTATCTCGATCGCAATTGGAATCGCAAAGCCATCGATTGCTTCCAGGAAGCGCTCGAGCTGAATCCGAACAAGATCGAATATCAGCAGGCCGTAAAAATCTACGAGGGCATTTCGGGCCACGTGCCGCTGGAGGGTCCGGCAGCCGACCAGGTCACGCAAGCTGAGAATGCCGTCAACGCCGGCAACTACACCGAAGCGCTCGATCATTACCGGCGCGCCGCGCAGGCCGAGCCGGACAATGTCAACGTCCTCATGCCGTACGCGCTGCTTTGCTCGCATCTCGATATGAACGGCGAGGCGATCGCGGCTGCGCGTCGCGTGCTCAAAGAACGGCCGACCGAAGTCGTCGCTGCAGCCGCGTACACGACTCTCGTCGAAGCGCTGCGCGCCGAAGGGAATTTCAAGGAAGCGAACCGCGCACTCGAGGAGATGCTCCACGAGTACACCTCGAATTATGCGAAGTCGATCGCGTATTACGAGAAGGCCTATAACCTCGCCGAGATGGACGAGAACCTGGACGAGGCGCTCGAGAGTGCGCAACTCGCATTGAGATACTCGCCGAAAGAGCTGAAGCAATTTCCGCTGGCTGCGCTCGGATGGGTGTACTTCAAGCGCCGCGATTTCATCAATGCGGTCGACTTTCTCACCAAGTCGGCCGACCTCGGCCCGACCGCGACGAATCTCATGCACCTCGGCATGGCACTGCTGGAGAGTGGTCAGAAGGATCGCGCCCGCGCGATTTTCCGCAAGGCGAAAAGCTTCAAGGCGAAAGGCGCCGGCCTCGAAGAGAAGATCCTCGAACAGATCCGCAGCTCGACCAAGCTGATCGATCGCCTGTACGCGCGCCGCCGAAAAACGATCACGCCCAAGGCGTAAAGTTGGGGTCAGGTCTGGAAAATCAACTTTACGGATTAAAGTTGATTTTCCAGACCTGACCCCAACTTACTACCGCAAGGGCGGCATGATCGACACGGGGCTGGCGGTGAGGTTCGAGATGTGGATGTCGCCCTCTTCCGCGTAGAGCTCCACGCGCTCGCCGCCGCCGTTGACTTTGCCCGTGGCGCGAATGCGCGTCCTGCTTCCCACCTGGTCGCTCTTGATTTGCAAGCCTGCGAAGTCGGAGTGAATCGTGTTCGCGTCGGCATCTGAAGTCAGGATGACCGCATCGATGTCGGCGCCGTATTTCGGACTCAGGTTAACGACGATGTTGCCCTGGGCGGTATGCGCGGCAATTCTCGGCGTCTTCTGATTCGGATCGGCAGTGATGTTGATGTCGCCGGAGTGCGTCTCTGCGCTGACCGGGCCGCCCGCCTGACGCATGATGATGTCGCCGCCGCCGGACTGCAGCGTGATCGCGCCACCGCTGTACAGCACGCGAATAAGGCCGCCCGCAGTGAACACGCGACCGCCGTCACGCACCGATCGGACGAGGACGTCGCCGGCTTGGGTGCTCCCTTGGAGAGTTCCTAAGATGTCTCCAAGATTGAGCGGGCCACCGTCGGAAATGGCAATGCAGTCGCCCATGACCGTGTCGAGCTTTATCTCGCCGCCGCCGGAGTGAACACGCGCTGAACCGCGAATCTCACCGACCTCGACGTCGGCCACTCCCACGGTTAGATCTAAATTGCTGCCCGCGATCGGCAACTGATAGCGCCCATGGGGCACCAGAAACATCTTCATCTCCATCTTCGGGCTCGGATCGGGAACGAATTCCCTTCGCAACGAATGCACGACCTGTTTGACGTCGCCGCCGATCAGCCGAATGTTGCCAAGAAGCGTCTGCATCGTGATCGTCGGACCACCCGCGGCATTCACAGTTCCGTTGATCGCGCTTCCCAAAAATTGCGCGCGAACCGGGAGATTGGTGACGACGTCGCCGCGCAACGTATCGGCGACCCAGTTGAAGCTCGAGTCCGGCGGGACAGTGACATCGATATCCGCGCTGACCGCTTGAATCTGCGCGTGCGCAACCGGTCTCTGATGATAGATGTAAGTGACTTTGCCGTTCGTCGTGTCGATGATCGAGGCGCCGGAGACTCCATCGAGGATGATGGCGCCCGTGAAGCTCTTGACCGTGACATTTCCGGCGATATTCGCGATGCGGACGCGCTCAGCGAGTTTCGCGGCCACGCGAACGTGGACCGTGCGCGGGACGCGAATCACGTATGACACAGTGCTGGTCCATCTCGCCGGCACCGCTGGATAGATCGTCCGAACGAAACGCGTGTTTCGGTCGCCACCCTCGAAGCTGATCACCGTTTGTTCGCGACCTTCCGCCAGAGCGGTGCGGTCGTCACCCGTGACTGTCCTCGATACGGCCACCGACATACCTGGCTTGTCAGTGCCGAGGATCTCGATGTTGCCGATCGCGTTGTCCACCCACAACGTTCCTCCGACCTCGAGCGAAAGCTCTCTCGTGAACCGATCGGTAGAGCTCGACCTGGCGGCGACTGCGTTCGCCGCGATCAGCAGCACGCTGGCTGCGCTGCAAATGAAAACCTTCGATCTCATCACGGATGGATGCTGCTCAATGCCTCCGCGGCTTTTACTCGGACGTAGACGTTCTCATCACCCTGCACCGCTTTCTGGCGCAGCGTGTCGACGGTTGCGGAGTCGAATGTCGCGCCGTTGCGCGCGAGAGTCGCCAGCGCCTCGACCGCTTTGATTCTGACTGACGGATTGGGATCGCTCTTCAGTGCCTGAATCAGCGCTTCGCGCGTGTCGGACGAAACGCCGCCCGGCATGCGATTCAGCGTCTCGACTGCCTTGATGCGGACGCCTTCATGCGTATCGTTGCGCAGCACGGTTGCCAGAGCGTCGGCGATTTCGGGATTCGCATTGCCGGGACGCGAATACGTCGCGTTCACCCAGTCGATCGCGCGCGAACGCGATGGCGTGCGCGCTTCGCTCTCGAGCACGTATCGCATCAGGCGAACCATGCTCTTGTCGGTCGGACGTCCGCGCACGGTGACGTGCGATGTGATGTCGAACGAGATGCCGATGTCGTCATTGTTCACGTTCGAATCGACGAACGACACATTCTGAATGTCGGGACGGCCTTCGATGTCAGGGCTGATCGCGCTCGCGTCAAGAACGCGCGACTCGGCGATTGAGTACGACGCCGGCGTCACCTTGTCGATTGTTACTGGCGTCTGGACCAGAGGCGTATTGCGATGACCGGCGAAATACGATCCGCCGGCGATGACGACCACAGCCGCGGCCTGCGCCAGCCACTTCGCGTACGGCCGGCTTGCACGCGGTCTGAATGCAACGACCGGTGCTTCCACTTCGCCAATTGCCGAAAGGAATCGCGCTTTCGCCGATGCCGGAACTTCGACCTCCGGGAGATCGCCGAGGGTCCGCCAGGTGTCGCGGTAGCCGGACCATTCCGCGCCGCATGCTTCGCAGCGCTCAATGTGTTGATGCGTGAGCTCGCGCCGCGCCGGGTCGAGCGACTCGGTGAGCAGCAGCGGCATACTTTCTCGCATCAGATCGCAGTCAGACATCGGTCACCTCCGCGCTCTTCGGCAGTGAGCGCTTTTTTGAGCGTTTCCATCGCCCGGAACACCCGCGTTTTCACAGCTCCCTCGGAACATCCCGAGACCTGGGCGATCTCGGCGTACGACAAACCCTGATACCGGGAAAGCAGGATGGCCTCGCGCTGTTCGGGCGTCAGCGCGCTCAAGGCCTTCTGAATCCGTTTCTCGTTTTCCCGCTGCTCCAGTTTCCGCTCCGGCGAATGTTCAGCCGGCGCCGGCAGCGTCACGAGCACGTCGTCGGAATCCTTGGCCTTGTTGTCCGCTTTCCGCAGGTAATCGCGGCACCAGTTTGCCGTGATCGAAAACAGCCAGGTCGAGAGTTTTGCGTCCCCGTGAAACTGGTTCGCGTACTTGAGCATCTTGACAAAGACTTCCTGCATCGCATCTTCAGCCGCCTCGCTGTTCTTCAGGAAGCGATACGCGAAGTTATAGATACGACTGCTATACCGGTCGAAAATCTCCGAAGCGGGAGTGAAATCGCCCGCCTGAACGATGCGCATTAGCTCCTGATCGCTCAGGTGCTTCATCTCCCGCCTATCTATCTCGTTCGACGACGCCATTTTGGAAAGGTTACGGACCGTTCACAGAACACCGCTGAGCGGCCGTTCATTCGACAGCCGAGCCTGTTCCGTGCAGGCGACCACGAGCGCGCAGATGTCCAGAAGGATCCAAAAGACCTCGGTATCCCCGAAATTGAACTCGAACAAGCCGGCCGCGGCCAGACCGAACGTCACCGCCACGCCGATCTCGGCAAAACGGCTGGCCGGGCCGTTCCAGGCCCGTGCGCACTCTCGCAAAAAGAGGCCGAGAAAGATCAGGTACGCGACAATCGCGAGCACGCCGCGCTCGGCCCACAACTGGACGAGATTGTTGTGCAGATGCGGAATTCGAAAGCGCGGCGCGTCGGGCTTTCGATAGAGCGGATAGACCTCTTTGACATTGGCGGGGCCGACGCCGAGGAGCGGGTAGTCCTTGATCATCTCGACGCCGGCTTGAATCATCCGGATGCGATCCAGATTCGAAGACTGACGCGTATCGAAGCTCGAAACGAGACGGCCGAACAGCGGCAGCGGCATGAATGTGATGAAGAAGACCACCGCCGGCGCCGCGAAGATCAGCATGCGCGGCCGCTTCGAAATCAACAGAATCGTGGTGGCCACCACCCACCCGACCCAGGCGCTTCGCGTGAATGTCAGCAGAAGCGCGAATGTCACCACGGCCACACCCGCAAGCAGCCACAAGTTTCGAATGTCGTTGATCCACAGAACGAGGTAGACGAGAGCCATCGCGAGCAGCAAGCCGGACAACGTCATCACGTGCGCGGTCGGTCCCGTAATGCGATGCTCGAGGTCGCGGCGCGCGAGCACGAAATACTGGAAGAGTCCGTACAGCGCAGAAAACGCGCCGAAGACGAGAAGCATCCGAAGGGCGAGCTCGCGTGAACGCGGGACCTCGCGAAAGAGAATGAGCGCCATCGGAAAAATCGCGATCTTGAACCACAGGGCGTTTTCTCCGAACGCGTGAATCGCGCGGTTCGCGGCCAGCGCGGAAGCGGTCGATACGATCGCGTACAGCGCCAGCGGGAAATAGAGGATGTGAAACGACAATCGGATTTGCTTGCGATAGATCGCGTAAAGAAACGCCATCAATGCAAATGCGAAAAATGATTCGGATGACGCGACCCATCCGGCGCAGAAGAGGTGGCAGAGATAAAACGCGATCGCCAGGACGACGGCGGTTGGCGTCTCTTCAGGAAGTGATAGGCGTCGCCTGAGCCACGTCACGCTTCCTCGAAAGCTTCTTCGACGAGCATGACCGGGATGTCGCTGACGATCGGATACACGCGATGGCACTTCACGCACTGCAGCCCTTGTTCGACGACCGGCTCTTCGCCGCGGAACTTGTCCCGGAATTTATCGCGTACCGCAGTGCGGCGACTCTCCGACAACGCCACCGGCTTGACCTCTTCCTTGCAGAGCGGGCAAGCGAGGATTTCGAGCAATTCAGCGTCGATCGCCATCGGCGGCGAAGTGTAGCATCGCAACATGAAGAAATGGATGACTCACAACGCCTGGTTCTCAATCGCCGTATCACCACAGGTATGCCCAGGCTCCTCGTCTTGCTGATTGTTCTGTCTCTCATGACGCTTCCCGCCCAAACTGAAAATGTCGCGCCCGGCATGAGGCTCTTGCAGGAAACACGTGTGGCCGATTTCACCCTCGGCCCTATTCAGGAAGGCTTCGTCCGGATCGTTCCCGAGGGGGGCAGCTTCGTTGCCTACACGTACACGATCACGCGGCCTCCGCAATCCATCGAAACGCGTGTCGACACGAGCGGTGTGCCGCAACTGGGCACGCGAAAAGTACTCGGCTCGATCGGACAGGTGTCATCCGATGGACGGCCGCTCTACTTCTGGTCAGAGGACGATGGATTCATTTACGCGTCCCGTTTGCCCGACCGCACAACGACCGCCAGGACACGTGTCGCGCACGGGATGCCGATCAAAGCGATCTGTGGCGACAAGACGTGTTTCTTCTCCGTATTCGGCGATGGCGGCATATCGACGGCACTTGGCGCAGTCATCACCGATTTGGAAGGACAGCCTCTCACAAGCAAGACCGTACTTCCGTACTTCGTTGACGTATTGAGCATGCCATCAGTCACGGCCGATCCGGATGGCTTCACTTACATTCGTCTTGATGGTCGCCATCGGACATCTGCACGCGCAGTTCGCGTCGATTTACGCGGACAAATTGTTTTCGACATCCCTTTAATTACTTGGGAGCCACAGCTGCTCTGGACACGAGATCACTATGTCGAGATCGGTAACGCCTTTCTCAACGGCCATTGGTTTCTCAGCGCAGCCGATCTGAGCGTCAGTGGCGACCTGGGACGGCCGCGCACTCTTCAACCGGTCGCCTCGTACTCTTCACAGTTCATAATTTTCAACGACGGACAAGATACCCATTTCGCGCTGATCGATCGGCAGCAGGTCTCCGTTTTTCAGGCCGATGCGGCTGTCGCGACTGCGGTATTGGAGTATGTGTGGGACGTGCCGCCATCGTTTTACCTTTCTGGAATCGCCGCGAACGGACGCTCGACGATCGCCGTCTTGTCGAGTCAAGCTGGCGCGCTCTACACGATGTCCGTTACGCCACGCTCGGCGCCGAGTCTTCTCAGCTACGGCCCGCGCCCGCAAGTTCCGATCGGAGTGGAACAACTCGACTCGCAATACCTGGTCGTCTGGAAAGAGCGCGATGTGGCCGCCGGACTGGACAAGGTTCGCGCGGCTCGAATTGCGCGCGGAGGGTTCCCTCTCGATCGCACGCCGATCGAAGTCGGCGATGGCGCGTTGATCTACGGCGTCGCCATGGCCTCGTTGCGAGGTGATGTGCTCACCGTGTGGTCGAAACCAGATCTCGCCTTTGCAATCGTCAGCGGCGACGGCAGGCTGATCGCTCGATTCAGCATCGCGGACGAGCCGCTCGTGACATCACCAGTTGCACTCATTGCTACAGACAATGACTGGGTGCTCTTTCGGCAGGGCGGCGGAAAAATCGTCGCGAACCGGATCTCCAGAAGCGGATTCGCTTATCCGTCAGTGACGCTCCACGACACGGACGGCTCGTACTTTGTCGCGGCTGCATCTGACGGCCAGCAGGTGATTGCCCTCACGACGAAGGACACGATTGTGTTGAATTCGGACCTCGCAATCGTTCGACGGGATTCGCCTCCCATCGGATCCGGCACTTTGCGCTTCGGCGGCGACTCTTATCTTCTTGCTGGTTATGACCATATGTTTAGGCTGGAGAGCGGAGGAAGAATCATCTCCGATAGTCCGCTCGAACTGCATGACTATTCGGCGCCGTCGGTCGCCGCCGTTCGCGGAGGGTGGCTGACTTGCTCCACGAAAACATGCGTGCGAGTCTTACCTTCGAATCCACCGGAGACCACAACGACCTTTGAGATTGAGAACCTCAAAGCGATCAGTCTCGCAGGCGATGACCATGTGGGACTCCTCTTCGTTCGGCCTACCCTCGCTGCCAACTCGATCGGCGAAGCTATTTACTTCCGCGAGCTCGAGCTTTACGAAACACCGCGAAAGCGAGCGATCGGGCGGTAGCCGTTTGTACGGGCGCGGACGCTAGTAATCTAGCAAGCGTGAAAGTCCTCCACCTCGCCGCCGGCAATCGCTGGACCGGTGCGGCCGCGCCGGCGTTTGCCGAGGTGGCGGCGCTGCGGCAGGCAGGCGTCGATGCGCATTACGCGTTTGTGGGCGGATACAAACTGGACGCGAAGATCGGCAAACTCGACTTCACGCACCCGATCATCGCGAAAGCGCAGAATCCTATTGCGTTTGCGGCGTCATCCGGCGCGATCGCGCGGCTCCTCGATCATCACGGATTCGACATCGTGCACGCGCATCTCACCTACGATCACTGGCTGGCGCGTTTCGCGACGCGCGGATGGCGAACACAAATCGCGCGTACGTTTCATTCGAGTCGCGTGATCCGCTCCGATCCGTTCACGAAGTGGCTGCTCGCGCGAACGGACGTCGTCTGCGTCGTCAACGACACGCTGCGCGACGCGCCAGCGATTCGAAAGCGCGCACCATTCTTCACGCCGCCCCCGGTCAACACCGACGAGTTTCAACCGAACGGCGCCGATGTCCGATCGAAGTACGAGATCGCATCCGACACGCTTCTCATCGCCGCCATCGGAAAATTGTCGAAGGACCGCGGCTTCGAGCTCGCCCTCGAAACATTCGCGCGGATTCAGAAGCGGATGCCGAATACGCGGCTGATGATCATCGGCCACGGCGAGCATCGCCCGGCACTCGAGCTCATCGCGCGCGATCTCGACATTGCTGCGAAGGTGGTCTGGGCCGGCTATCACGAAGACGATCTCGCCGATCACTACCGCGCGTCGGATTTTCTTCTGTTCACTGCGAAAGGATCCGACGAAGGTCACCGCGCAGTCATCGAGGCGATGGCGTGCGGCACCGTGCCGATTGTTGCGCCGCTCTTGGGTATGGATGCGATTGTTGGCGAATTGCCGCTCGTCGCGCGCGAAATCTCAGCGGATGCACTGGCAGATCAATTGTTGTCGCGCGTCGACGATCTCGATGCGCTGCGAACGGGTGTTGTCGATCGCGCCGCAGAATTTGCGTTTCCGCGCGCCGCGCAGCGTTTATTGACCGCATATTCCCAGGTTTTGTAGCGCCGATCACATTGCGTTCATGGGTACTCCGGCGCAGAATCGATAACGCCCAGTGCCACAGTTCAACCTCGTCACTGTCATTACATCTTCCGCGCAGACGCTGACGGCTCTCGTCATGGCGATTCTGCTGCTCGGATTTCTGCAGCAATACCACAAGAGCTATCTCCGCCACTGGACGCTGAGCTGGACCGCACTCGCCGCGTACTACGTTGCGTCGACGATCGGCATGGGCCTCGGACTGAGCTCGAACGTTGCGTCATCGCATCCGATCCGAATTCTGACCGCCGTCCTGTCCGGCGTCTTCGGATACCTCAGCATCGCGTGGCTGCTGTTCGGCATTTACGAGCTTCTGCGCCGCCGGCCGGTCCGCATTCGCGCGTACTGGCAGACGCTGACGGGTGTCGCGGCGTTCGGCGTTATCGCGGCGCTCATGTTCATCGGAGCGGATGCGGTCTCCAGCAAGCGTTACTTCGTCCGCGTCGGAATCCGCGCGCTCGTCGCGAGCATCGCGTATCTGGTCTCGAGCGTCGCGTTCTGGCAGGTTCGGAAGCGTCGACGCGGCGTCGGCTTCACGATGTTCTCCGCGGCGCTCCTGCTCTACGCGCTGCAGCAGGCCTATCAGGTCGGCCTGACAATCGGCTGGACCTTCTTCTCACAAGCCGAAGCCAGCCTCTACCTCGGCTACATCGGATTTCTGCTCCAGGCGATCCTCGGCATGTCGATGATCGCGTGTCTTCTCGAAGATGAGCGCGAAGCGTCGGAGCTGGCAACCGTGGAGATGGAGCACCTCGCTTATCACGACGCACTGACAGGACTTCCGAATCGCCCGCTGTTCATGGACCGACTGATCATGGCGCTCGCGCAGGCGGCACGCGTCAATCAGAAAGTCGCGGTCTTCTTCCTCGATCTCGATCGCTTCAAAGACATCAACGACTCACTCGGCCACTCGACAGGCGACGGCCTGCTCAAAGCGGTTGCCGAGCGCATTCGCCGCTGCGTGCGCGAGGGCGACACGGTCTCTCGGTTCGGCGGCGACGAATTTACGTTGATGATTCCGACCGTCGATCACATTGAGGACGCCGCGAAGATCGCGCAGAAGATCATCGAGACGCTGAAGATTCCCTTCTCCATCAACGATCACGAGCTCTTCGTGACGACGAGCATCGGCATCAGCCTCTTTCCCATCGACGGATCCGATCCCGAAACGCTGGTGCGAAACGCCGACACCGCGATGTATCGCGCCAAGGATCAGGGCCGCGACAATTACCAGCTCTACGCGCCTGCGATGAACGCGCGCGCGCTCGAGCGTCTCGCGCTGGAGAACATGCTGCGGAAGGCGCTCAGCCACCGCGATTTCGTTCTGTTCTACCAGCCGGTTGTCGACATCAACAGCAAGAACGTCATCGGCGTCGAAGCGCTCATCCGCTGGAAGCACCCCGAGCTCGGATTGCTTTCGCCGGCCCATTTCATCTCGGCAGCCGAGACTTCCGGACTGATCATTCCGATCGGCGACTGGGTTCTCCGCACCGCCTGCAGGCAGACGAAAATCTGGCAGAAGAAAATCGACTCGGAGCTGACGGTTGCCGTGAATCTCTCCGCGCGCCAGTTTCAGCAGCCGAACCTGACCGAGCAGATTTCGGAGGCGTTGGAGGAGACCGGCCTGGAGGCGAAGTATCTCGAGCTGGAAATCACCGAGAGCAACGCCATGCAGAATGCCGACAACACGATCTACACCCTCCGCGAGCTCAAGGCCCTGGGTGTACGTATTTCTATGGATGATTTTGGTACAGGTTATTCGTCACTGAATTATCTGAAGCGTTTTCCGATCGATACCTTGAAGCTGGATCAGTCGTTCGTCCGTGAGATCACGTCGAATCCAACCGATGCGGCGATCGCGACGGCTGTCATCGCCATGGCGCACACGCTCAATCTCAAAGTGATCGGCGAAGGCGTCGAAAAGGAAGACCAGTTCGAATTCCTGCAGCAGCGCGGCTGCGATTACATCCAGGGCTATCTCTTCAGCCCGCCGCTGGCGGTCGAAAACCTCGAGGCCTATTTGGCCGAACGCAAGGCGATGACCGTCTAGAACCCTCTGTGCTCTCTGCGACCTCTGTGGTGAACGTCTCTCACCACAGAGCGCACAGAGGCCACAGAGGAAAGAATTCTAGAACGTGCGCAGCACCGCGCGCACGGGGCTGGCGTCGGCTCCCCGAATGCGCAGCGGCGGCGCGATCAGCTCGTACTCCCCTTCGTCGACGTGATCGAGCACCAGGCCTTCCAGCATCGCCATGTCGTTGCGGGCGAATGCCTGATGCGCCTCCAGCTCCTTCGATTCGAACGGATCGACTGAGGGCGTGTCGATGCCGATGAGCATCACGCCGTGCTGATAGAAATCGTCGACGAGTGCCGGCGAAAGACTCGCAAAGTCGTTGTTCCACTTGCGCGGATCCGGAAATGTTCCGGTGCGCAGGAGCACGCGCGGCGCGGAGACGACTTTTCCGTCGAGATGCTCGGGCATGATGCGCTCGCCGCGACGCACGCGGATGTGCAGCACGACGCAGCGTCCGATGTAGTAGTCCAGCCGTCGCGCCGCGATGTCGATGCCATCGGTCACGTAGTGCGCGGGCGCATCGGCATGTGCGCCCACATGCACGGATGTACGAATGTCGGAGAGCGTCAGATTCGCGCCACTGCGCATATTCGCGTTGATGGTTTGAACGAACGGAGTGTCGCCGGGCCAGACGTTGATCGACGCGTCGACTACGGGCGAGATGTCAATCAGCACGCCGCAATCACTTTCAGCTCCACCGCGATCGGTGTCGGCAGAGATTCGACGCCTACTGTCGTCCGGGTCGGCTGCACCTTGCCAAAATACTCCGCATAAACGCGATTGAAAGCCTCGAAGTCCCCTTGCATGTCGGTGAGGTACACCGTCACATCCAGCACTTTCTCGAGCGAGCTTCCGGCGTCGCCGAGGATGGCTTTGACGTTCTCGATGGCGGCGCGAGTCTGCACTTCGATGTCGTGCGCGATCACGCTGCCCGCGCCATCGCGGATCAGCCCCGGGATCTCGCCGGTCTTCGGCCGGCGCGGACCGATGCCGGAAAGAAACAGCAGACTGCCGACGCGCTTCGCGTGCGGATACGGCCCGACCGGCGGCGGAGCGTTTGTACTCAAAATGGGCTCGGCGAGCACGTTGTGCGTTTCGAGTCCCGTTCCCTGCTCGGCCACCGCCAGCGCCGGGCCTTCATCAAATTCTTTTTCGAACTCGATCTGTTTTTTCGGCGCGGGCGTCAGCTCGACGATCGCGCATCCGGTGCCCCACACCGCCTGGTAATCGCGCACCGCGCCGTCGTAGCGATTGTTCTCTCCCATCAGCGCCGCCAGCCACCACACGGCTTTGAAACCCATGTCGGCGTTCGCTTCGCGGCCGAACTCGCGCGCGACCTGCGCGACATCCTCTAGCCTTCCCTCACCGAACATCTCGAGGATCTTGCGATTCCACTCGTCGTCTTTCGCTGACGAAATCTTGTCGTGGGCCGGATCGATGTCGGCGACTTCGTATCGATTCGAGAGATTCGTGACGCAGACGACGATCGCTTTCTTGCCGTAGCGATCGATCGCTTCGCGCGCGATGCGCCCGAGCGCGCGCGTCTCGTCGCGCTCCGCGTAGATGTTGCACGACACCACCGACGCCGGAATCTTGTTTTGCGGATTGAGAAACTTGAGCGCGATCACGGTGCCGGGGTCCATCGGAAAGCCGTGATAGTTCACGGTGGCGGCCTGCATCCCGGCTTCCTTGGCCAGCCCGCAGTAGAGTTTTCCAAACTCGGGATCGACGCGAAACTCGTACGGGATCTCGCCCAGCTCGTACCAGTTCTGATCGACCAGCACCCACTTCGGATTCGGATCGACCTGCATCAGGTGTCCGATGACCGAGAACCACTGCGTCGAATAGATCAGCAGGAGCTCGGCATCCGACTGCGCGATCTCGCGGCCAACCGCTTCGTAAGTCTTCTTGAGCGACGCCCAGCCGGGATTCCGGTCCGGCGCCAGAAGAACATGCGGCTGGCCCGGAACGATGTACGCCTTTTGAACGAGCATCAGTGGATGTAGGCGGATTCGGCCGGTGTCGTGTTCTTGCGCGAGTGAACGATGGAAGTTGCCAGGATGACGCGGCGGCCGATCTCTTCCCACTGCTTCATGCGCACGAGATCGGGCACGGCCAGCGAGACTCCGAGGTTGACGGCGACGCAGCCGGCGTCGAGATAAGCGTCGATCGCGTCGAGCGTGACCGGTCCGCCCGCCAGCATCGGAACGTCGCGGATCGGACCGCGTAGCGCGCGGATGTAGTCGGGCCCGCCGAGATGCGGCGCGGGAAAAATCTTGACGATGTCGCAGCCCGCTTCCCAGGCATGGATCACTTCCGTGGCGGTGCCGGCGCCGGCGACAACGAGCAAGTCGTTTTCGTTGGCGTACTCGATCACGCGAACGTCGGTGTGCGGCGAGACGATGATCTCCGCGCCGGCGCGTCGCGCCGTGGCAGCGTCATTCGAGCTGCGCACTGTTCCGGCGGCGATGGTGATGTCATCGCCGGCGTAGCGCTTGGAGATCGTCGCGATCAGATCGAACGCGTCCGGAGTCGTCAGCGTAATCTCCAGAATGCGGATGCCGTGCTTCGCGTAAGCATCGGCGACCGCGGTGGCATCTTCAGGGCTGTCTTCTCGGACAACGCCAACGATCTGGTGGGCGCAGATTTTGGCCATCAGTTCTTTTCGACCCATGCGCCGATTCTAATCCAGGTGCTAAGCTTATCGGTCCTACGGTCCTGGAGGCTTTTGCATGGTCCTGGTGAACAAGGCGATCAACGAGGTCACCGTCAAGCTGGTTTACTACGGGCCTGGCTTGTGCGGAAAGACGACCAACCTCGAAAAGATCTATGGAAACCCGAAGCTCGAGAACAAGGGCAAGATGATTTCCATGGCCACCGAAACCGATCGCACGCTGTTTTTCGACTTCATGCCAATGGAGCTCGGCACGATCGGCGGCCAGAAAGTCCGCGTGCAGCTGTACACCGTTCCCGGTCAGGTCTTCTACGACGCGACGCGCAAGCTCGTTCTGCGCGGCGCGGATGGCGTGGTGTTTGTCGCGGATTCACAAGCGTCGATGCAGGAGTCCAACCTGCAGAGCCTCGAGAATCTGAAAACAAATCTGCGGCTCAACCGACTCGATCCCGACAAGGTCGCGATCGTGTTTCAGTACAACAAGCGCGACCTGCCCAACGTGGCGTCGATCGAAGACATGAATGCCGTTCTCCAGCCGGGAAACGCGCCGGTCGTCGAGGCGGCCGCGATCAACGGTACCGGTGTCACGGCGACGCTTCGCGCTGCAATTGCGCGCATTCTCGACAATCTGAAAAACAGCGTGGACACGACGCTCCACGAAGAGCCGGAGCTGGCCGCGCCCGACATGAGCGCTCGGTCCGGGGCTACCACCGCTTCGGCCGGAACGCCGAAGACATCGCTGAAAGGAAAAGAATCGCCGCCCGCGCAACCGCCGACATTCGTGAATCCGGCAGCGTCTGAGGATGATGATCCGTTCGGCTCCGTCGCCGTCGCCGAGCCGTCGGTCACTGTCGAGCTGCAGTCGCTCCTGGTGAGCGCCCGGCACATGATCGCAATGCTCGAGGCGGCACTCGAGCGCGCTCGCGTCCACGAGCGCGAGATTTCCGAAAAAATCTCGCGACTGTAATCGCCTACACTGCACCACCGTGGCCTGGTTTCAGGAGTGGTTCGGCGAGGAATATCTCGAGCTCTACTCGTACCGTGATTCCACGGAAGCGAAGCAGCAGGTCGCTTTCTTCTGTTCGCGATTTGGAAACCTTCGCGGCCCCGTTCTCGATCTCGCAAGCGGAACCGGCCGGCATGTCAGCGAGCTGCAGGCGGCCGGATATCGCGCCGTCGGCTGCGATCTCTCCTTCATCCTGCTGCAAAACGGCCGCACAGAATATGGCCCCATGCCGCTGGTCCGCGCCGACATGCGCAGCCTTCCGTTCTGCAGCGGCAGCTTTGCCGGATTAGTCAGTTTTTTTACCAGTTTCGGATACTTTTCGGCCGAGGAGGAAAATGCGCAGGTGGTGAGTGAGATGTCGCGGGTCATGCGCGACGGCGCCGCCTTCCTCTTCGATTACCTCAACGTCGCGCACGAGCTGCAGCGGCTGACCGATCGAGAACGCCGCGCCACTCCGACCGGTGATGTCACCATCGAGCGCTGGTACGACGCCTCCGATCGCTCCTTCAACAAACGGATAACAATCGGACAGAAGAGGTATCTCGAGCGCGTTCGCGGTTACGATCTCGGCGAGATTACGGCGATGTTCACTGCATCCGGCCTGGCGATCGAGGACGCATTCGGCGATTTCGACGGCTCGAAGTACCGTCGGTCATCGCCGCGGCTCATCCTGGCGGGGAGAAAACGGTGAACGAGCCGGAGTGTTATCGCGTTCCGCTCGATCGCTATCCGGGCATGAACCGCTTCGTGCTCGACTGGCTCGCCGGCAGCGAACGCTTCCACCCACGTCATGCTGAGCGCAGCGAAGCACCTCGTCCGGCAACGGCGCTAGTCGATGCGCTCATCGCTTCGAACAACCGCTGGGGCCTCAATATCTCCGACGAAATCCAGCGCTGGTCGGCCGGCAAGACGCAGACGATCGTCGCCGGCCAGCAGGTCGGCTTCGCAGGCGGCCCTCTGTACACGTTCGCCAAGATCGCCTCGCTTCTGAAGATGAAGCGCGACAGCGAGGCGCGCGGAATCGCGACGACGATTTTCTTCTGGCTGGCGACCGAGGATCACGATTTCGCGGAGGCGGCGACGATTGCGCTGCCCTCGCGCGATCCCAATCGGCAACAGGACCTCACGTGGATTCGCGCGTCGCATGGTCGTGACTCGCGCGAGGTCGTCGGCAAGCTTCCGATTCCGCAGTCGCTCGTCGACGAGCTCACAGCGAAACTCGAAATCCCCCGCCCGAAATGGCTGCGCCCCGGAATCACCTTTGCCGATTCGTTCGCGGAGCTCCTGACATCCGCGTTCGACGGAGGCTTCATCCTCGTCGACTCACTTCTGCCCGAGTTGCGCCGCGCCGCCGCGCCGCTGTTCGAGAAGATCATGAAGCGGTGGAACGAAATCCAATCAGCGCTGGCTGCGCGATCGAAAGAGCTCGAAGCCGCGGGATACGTTTCGCAGGTCGTTCCGCGCGAGGATGACGGCTACACGCTGCTTTACCGCATCGACGCGAGTGGCAATCGTCAGTTGATGTCGAAGCCCTCCGCGGTCGACGCGCCCGAAACGATCTCGACGTCCGCGATCACGCGTCCGCTTCTTCAGGATTTCGTCCTGCGCCCGAATGTCTTCGTCGGCGGCCCAGCCGAAGTCTCGTACTACGCGCAGATCGCGCCGCTGCATCGCCTTCTCGACATCCCGCTTCCGCGCGTCAGCCTCCGCGGTCACGTCCTGGTCGCGCCGCGGCGCGTTGTTCGAACGATCGCTCGCTACGACATTCCGCCGGCGGATGTCTTCAAGACCGCGGATGATCTGTCAGCCGCGCACGAATCGAAAGGCGTCGCGGAAGTGCGTTCGATTACCGGGAAGGCGGAGGAGGATTTGAAAAAGAGTATCGCTCGGATCCGCGAGATCTCGCTGCCGGCCGATCATGCCGTCGCTCGCGCGATCAATCGATCGATCGGCCACCTCGAATATCACTTTCGAAAACTCTCGGAGCGAGCGATTCGCGGACTCGTCCGCAAAGACAAGGACCGATTCCTCGCGCTGCGCGAGCTGGTCTCGACGCTCTATCCCGATCATCATGTTCAGGACCGGGTCGTCGCCTGGCTGCCATTCTGGTGCGAACATGGCAAAGGCCTCGTCGAGCGCGTCGTGAACGAGATCGAGCCCGATACGGCAGCATTCAAGATCGTGAGTCTGTGATGGCGAAATCCAGTTCGGTCGACGCAATGTTTTTCGCGGCGCATGCCGACGACATCGAGCTCGCCTGCGGCGGCACGATCGCGAAGATGGCGCGCGACGGCAAGCGCACCGGCATCGTCGATCTGACGCGAGGCGAGATGGGAACGCGGGGCGACCCGGAAACGCGTCTCCGCGAATCTCGCGCCTCCGCCGACATCCTCGGCGCCGCCTTTCGCGAGCAGTTCGATTTCGGTGACGGCGGCCTGCGAACCGGACGCGATGAGGAGATGCAGATCATCGAGATCGTGCGGCGATGGCGTCCGTCGATCGTATTTGCGCCGTGGCCTGACGAACGCCATCCCGATCACGTGCGCTCGGGACGCCTGGTGGCGGAAGCGTCGTTCTACGCGGGGCTGCGAAAGATCGAGACGAAACTGCCCGCACATCGGCCGCAAGCGGTCGTGTACTACCTCCAGAACTACCTACCGCCTCTTAGTTTCGTCATGGACGTGACGGAAGCATGGGAAACGAAG
>DATBSF010000235.1:0-3786 GCA_036559905.1 Thermoanaerobaculia bacterium
TCGCTCGGCCTCTCGCATACGACCTACATGCGCGATCAGGACACGGCGACGTCGTTTGCGGTTCCCAGCGACACGTTCGAGATCAGCCCCGGCATCGACGGATCGTATTCGCGGTGGGGTTACACCGTCGGCGCTTTCTACGATTACAACAAGCGCACGACCTGGAAGCCGTGGGGAATCCTTTCGGAATACAACCCGAATCAGAAGAACTACTCCACCTTCGGCGGCGAGATCTCGAAGAGCTTCTATCTTCCGAAGTTCCAGCGCCTCGGTGTCGAGCTCAATTACCTCGACGGCACGCACCTCGACCGCTTCTCGGAATGGGAGCTCGGATTCTTCGGATCGCGCCGCATTCACGGCATCCGCTCCGGTTCTCTCCGCGCCGAAAAAGCAATCCTCGGCCATCTGTCCTACGGTTTCGTCGTGTCCGATCAGTTGCGGATGGAAGCGTTCTACGACCACGGTCTGATCGACGATCACCTCGCCGGTTATCGCCGCGAGCCGTTCCAGGGCGTCGGTGTCGGCGGCCAGACCGTCGGCCCCTACGGGACGCTGCTGCGTCTGGACATCGGCAAAACGGTCGGCCGCAACGCGCAGAATGGCTTCGTCGCGAACATCGTCTTCCTGAAGCTCTTCTGATGAAGCGCGCCGCGTGGATCGTCGCCGGGGCTCTCGTGATCGGCACACTCGACGCGGCGTACGCGATCATCTTCTGGGGCATGCGCGGCGTCGCTCCCATCCGAATTTTTCAGAGCATCGCAGCGGGTCTGCTCGGTCGCAGCGCGGCGATGAGTGGGGGGCTCCGAACTGAAGCGCTGGGGTTCGCCCTCCATTACTTCATCTCCCTCGGAATCGTGGTCGTCTACTGGATCGCGAGCCGATATCTCCCGCTGCTCACACAGCGTCCGATTCTGTACGGCGCGATCTACGGAGTTCTGGTTTACCTCTTCATGAACTACGTCGTGATCCCGTTGTCGGCGACATCGCGTTCCCGTTTTCTCCTGTCGTGGGTTGTATGCAGCGTAATCGTGCACGCATTCCTCATTGGAGTGCCGGCCGCACTTTTCGCAAGAAAGGCGTCATGAAACTCTTTGGAGTGCGGCGGCTCGCCGCCGCTTTGGGGCCGGCAGCTTGCTGCCGGCCAGCCGCGGCACGCCGCGGCCGTTAGAGCGGCGCCAAGGCGCCGCACTCCAAAAAAAGAGCGGCGGGTGAACCGCCGCTCGTGTGAAATGTCGATGAGTCGCGATTACGGGATCGGCGTCGCGTTCTGCACGTAGAAGTCGACTGAGCCGATTTCGGTGCGGAGCCCGGAGATATCAAGCGCACGCACCGTCAGACGATGACGGGCGTTGCTCAGCTTCGTCGTGTCCATCGTAAAGCGCCAGCCCGAGAAGCCCGCGTTGAAGAGCTGAGGATTCGCCTGCTGAACGTCAGGCCGCGGATAGCCGTACTGCGCCTGGCCGATGAAATCGCCGTCGACGAGGATCTCGACCGCCGCAACGCTGTTCTGCTCGTTGGCGGCCCAGCCCTGGAACGTCACGTTGCCTTTGACGAAGTCGAACGACGTCGGGATGTCGATGAATCCCTGGACCGCCGCCACGCGGGCCTCGGCGCATTCGAAGAACACCGGGATGCCTGCCGGTCCCGGCAGCTCAGAGAACGTCTGATCCCGATCGCCGACGCGAACCTTCAGGACGTGATTTCCGGGACGGACACCGAGGGCGATGAGCGCGCCGACGTCCATGGTGAACATGTAGCCGGAGCGCGGTGAATCGGGATAGGTCGGATAGTAGCGCTGCACGTCAAAGCGCGGCAGGCCGTAGCAGTTGGTGAACGCGTTGAAGATCATGCTGAACGAGCAATCGTCCGTCGATGCCCAGCGGACGCCGTCGATCATCAGCTCGACGTACTGCACGCGGCCGGTATTCGAACGCGTGCCGAGGTCGAGGGCCCAGCCGCGGACCGGCGTGATGTGTGACTGCGGGTTGACCGGCGGCGAGAAGATGACCGGCGAGAGATTGCAACGGGTGCCGTAGAGCACTGCGTCGCGCTTCGGCTCGTCGAGGTAGCCGAACGGCCTCAGATTCGTCTCGTTGTTGAAGATCTGCACCTGCCGGCGTCCGATGATCTTCGAGAGTCCGAGGCGATCGAATGCCACGACTTCGAGCAGATGCACGCCGTCCTGAATGCGGGTCGTATCGATGTTCGCGATGAAGCTGCTGAAGAGCGCGGCGGGAAAATCGGGGAAGGTATTGCCGACATCGGGACGCGCGTCGCCGTACATCGCCGACTGTAGGATTCCACCGTCGATGAAGACATCGACGCGACCGATGCCATCCGTGTCAGTGGCCCAACCTTGAACGGGGAACGATCCGCTGGCGTTGTACTGCGCGGCTTGATCGGGGATATCAAGACTGCCAAACGGAGGCTGATTGATGGTGTTATCGATGTTGATCGTTCGTCGCCCGAGCTCGAACACACGGTTGTCGGCGAAGTAGACCTTCACGTTGACGGTGTGCGGCCCGTTCGAGAATCGGCTCGCGAGAAAACCGGTCTGGAATCCAGGCGCGATGTTGTGAATGCCGGGATAGTTCGGATAGGCCTCGATGACATCGATTCGCGGCAGACCCGAATTGACCGTGTGGATGAACTGATCGTCGACGTAGAGCTCGATCTTCGCGACCGAAATCGGATCAAGGACAAAGCCTTTGACGAGCACCATTCCCGCGTTCGGGACGGTCGGATCCGGAAAATCGAGCGCAGCGATGAGATCCTGCGCGAACAGCGCAGTAGGAAAACACGTCGCTAAAATGGTGAGAACCAGGCCGCGGGTAACCCATCTCCACATAACCCCAACCTCCAACCCGATAATGCCTTGCCCGTGATTCAGGAATCGCTGACTGGCGACGCCGATCCACTTTGTTTTCTGGCAGTTTATACTAATACGGGTGACTTCTTCAAATACCACGGCCGCGGTTGGCGTCGATGACGTCCGAGCCGCAGCCGGTCGGATTCGCCCGTTCATTCATCGTACGCCTCTCCTGACCAACAGGTCAATTTCGGAAAGGGTCGGTTTCGAGGTTCGGATCAAGTGCGAAAATCTCCAACGCGCCGGCTCATTCAAGATCCGCGGCGCGATGAATGCGCTGCTGCAGATTCCTGAAGATCAGCGAAAGCGCGGGGTGGTCGCGTTCTCGTCCGGCAATCACGCCCAGGGCGTCGCCCTCGCCTCCAAACTCCTCGGCGTGCGTGCAACTATCGTCATGCCAGAGGGTTCGGTCGCGACGAAAGTCGAGGCGACGAAGGCGTACGGCGCCGAAGTGGTGACGTCCGGAGTCACCGCGGCGACCCGCGACACGGTCGCTCGCGAAATCGCCGAGAAAACGGGGGCGTCAGTGATTCCGCCGTTCGATGACGAACGGATCATTGCCGGTCAGGGAACGGTCGGCCTCGAAATCCTCGAGGAGTGGCCGCAGGTCGAAACAATCGTCGTGCCGTTGGGCGGCGGCGGGCTCCTGTCCGGCATCGCGGTCGCGGCAACTTCGCTCAAGCCCAATGTCGCGGTCTACGGCGTCGAGCCGCGCGCGGGAAACGACGGGGAGCAGTCCTTCAAAACCGGCCGCATCGTGACGATCGATCCGCCGAAGACGATCGCGGATGGCGCGCGCACGCTCGCGATCGGCAGCCGCAATTTCGCGATCATTCGCGAGCGCGTTCGCGACGTGGTCAGCGTCGAAGACGACGCGCTTCTCGATGCGGTCAAGTTCGCGATGTATCGCACCAAGC
>DATBSF010000236.1:0-13058 GCA_036559905.1 Thermoanaerobaculia bacterium
AAGGCGCTCTTCGTTCTCAGTCAGTCGGGCTCACAACAGGCGTACGACATCCTGTCGCGCGTGGCGCGAAACAACAGCGATCCCGATACCCAGCGCCGCGCCGTCCGCTACCTCGGCATCATGGGCGGCGAGCGCAATCGCAAGCTCCTCGCCGATCTTTACAACTCGACGCCCGACGTCGACATCAAGAAGTCGATCCTCAAGTCGTACATGGTCGCCGGCGATCGTCAGCATCTCTTCCAACTCGCCAAGGCCGAGCCGAACGTCGAGCTGCGCAAGGAGGCAATCACGCAGCTCGGTCTGGTCGGCGGACGCGATGAGCTCTCGGAGCTCTACACCATGGAGACCTCGGTCGAAGTGCGTAAGAAAATCATCCAGGCCATGTTTCTCGGCGGCAACTCGGAGAAGCTCTTCGATATCGCGCGCAATGAGCCGACGATGGAGCTCAAGCTCACCGCCATCCGCAACCTCGGCCTCCTCGGCGGCGAGCGCACGGCGCAGTTCCTGACGACACTCTACGCGTCGGATACGCGCCGCGATATCCGCATGGCGGTCATCCACGCGATGTTCCTCCAGGGCAACGCGCGCGCACTGGTGGCACTCGCGCGGCAGGAAAAGGATCCTGAGCTGAAGAAGGCGATCGTCAGCCAGTTGTCGATCATGGGTTCGAAAGAAGCGGCTGACTACCTGATGGAGTATTTGAAGGACTAGGACTCGTATAATTCGGCCCTTCCACCATGGGCCGATTTTTCGGGTACGGATTCATCCTGCAGGTGATCGCGCTGGTGCATTTCATCCGGCGGCGTCCGGAGAACTTCTGGCTGTGGATCATCATCTTTTTCGGCGGCCTGGGGGCCGCCGTTTACATTGCGATGGAAGTCGTTCCCGACCTCGGCCTCATGAGCCAGTCGATGAAGGGTTTCTCGCGTCGCAAACGCATCAAGATGCTGGAAGCGATGATCCTCGACAATCCTTCGGCGGGAAATTACGAGGAGCTCGGCGATCTGCTGCTCGAAGAAAAACGCTACGCGCAGGCTCGCGACTGCTTCGATCACGCGCTCGGGTCACGCACCGATCATATCGATCCGTTCTATCGTCGCGGCATCTGCGCATTCGAGCTGGGCGATGCGTCTGCGGCGCTCAGCGATTTCGAACGCGTCATCAAAACGGATCCGAAGTACGACTTCTCGCGCGCGCAACTCTTCTACGCGCGTTCCCTGGCGGCGGCCGGACGCAAAGACGACGCGACTCCGGCGTTTGAGCGTCTGCTGAACGCCACGAGCTCCACTGAGGCGCTGCTTTGCACGGCGGAATTCTTCGCGGCGCAGAAGCGAACACGAGAAGCGAAGGAGCTCCTCGAACGCGTGCTCGCGCGCCGCGCGACGATGCCCGCCTATCAGCAACGCCGCGAGCGTCCGTGGCTGCGCCGCGCGAAGGCGCTGCTACGTTCGATACGCACTGACGTGTCGGTTGCCGCGTAAATAAAACCGCAGCGGCCAAACTGCTGCATCGCCCGCGCCATCAACGCCGATTCTGCTGCTGATCGCGATCTCGGAATCTTTGATCGCTTCCTCAGGCGCGGTCAGAAACAAACGTTTGCCGTCGAGCGGCTCGCCATCGAGACGGCCATCGATATCGAGCGCCGAGCAGAGTTTTCCCGGACCGTTCATCAGATCGGAGTCGCGTTTCGCTTTCGGCCGCCGTTCGCGCATCGATTCGATTCCGCGAATCGGCTCGGCAGCGCGCAGCAGCACCGCCTCCGCGATGTCGGCCTCCTGCGTCACGACATTGAGGCACCAGTGCATGCCGTACGTGAAGTAGACGTAGGCATGGCCACCTTCGAGATACATCGAGGCGTTGCGCGCCGATCGCAATCCGCGTCGCGCATGGCTGGCGAGATCATTCGCGCCGAGATAGGCCTCTGTTTCGACGAGGCGGGCGGCGAGAAGCTCGCGTCCGCGCTTTCGCCAAAGTGTGCATCCGAGGAGCGCGCGGGCGACGGTGACGGTGTCCTGCAGGTAGAAATCGGGCGGGAGCTTCTCCGTCATTTGGTGAGCTGGTCTTCGCGAACGTGACGGCCGATCAATGCGATCAGCTCCGGATGAATGCCCGGCGGCGCGCCGACGATGTTGCCGCGCTCGAACCAGCGGTCGCCTCCGGAGAAATCGCTGATCACTCCGCCCGCCTCGAGGATCATGAGCGAGCCGGCGGCGACATCCCACGGCGAGAGGTGGATTTCGAAGAAACCGTCGAAAATCCCGGCCGCGGTGTAGGCGAGATCGACGGCCGCCGAACCCGCCCGCCGCACGCCCTTCGCCTGGGCGATGACGTCTTCGAAAATATCACAATATACCGATACATATTGTTGTGCACGAAAAGGAAAGCCGGTCGCGAGAAACGCGCCCTCAACTGTCTGTTGATTGGAGACATGCATGCGTACGCCGTTGCGAAACGCGCCGGCGCCTCGCTCGCCCGTGAAGAAAAGATCGCGCAGCGGCTCGTAGATCACGCCTGCGATCATTTCGTTTCCGGACTTGAGCCCGATCGAGATCGACCAGATCGGAAAGTGCTGCAGGTAGTTCGAAGTGCCGTCGAGCGGATCGATGATCCAGGTGCGCCCGCTCGTGCCCTTGTTCCTCCCGCCCTCCTCGCCCAGGATGCCGTCCTCCGGAAAATGTTCTCGGAGGACGTCGACGATCGCGATTTCGCTCTCGCGGTCGGCGCGCGAAACCCAGTCGTTGCGTGCCTTGATGTCGGCGTCACCTTTGCCGAGGTGCTCCCAGTGCCGCAGAAGGACGGCCGCTCCCAACCTGGCCGCTTCGATCGCGGCGTCGACTTCATGCACGAGGGTGGATTGTATCGGTGGGGGTATCATTTTGCGCTTCCCAGTCACTACCTTTCAGAAAGCCAAAATGGCGATGCGCGGAACAGCCCGCCGCGCGATCCGGGTCGATGTACTGAAGTTCGGGTGGGACCGCTCGGTTGTCGTGACCCTTCGGCACTCGACGTTGCCGTGGTACGAGGAGTTTGCGCCCGAAATCGGATTGGACGCCACGCCGCTCTCCGCGCTCAAAGACCTCGGCACGCGCGATCGCCTCTCGCTCAGCGGACAATTCGCCGCGCATCAGGCATTCCTGCAGTTCGCAGGCGTTCGCGATGCCGAATTCGATCCGAAGGAATGGGTCGTCGTGCAGAAACGATCGACCGACTGCCGCCTCGTTCGCATCGCGGCGCGGTCGGCCGAGGAGCCTCCGCCGGTGTTGACGTCGATCCAGCAATTCGCATCTGCGATCGCGTCTCCACCCCTGGATGTTTTTCGCCAGTCGTGGGGAAGAGCCGAGACCGCGTATCACGAAGTCGATTCGCGATTGCGCAACGATGTCGCCGCCGACTTGCGATGGCTGCGCTGCGCGGCGATCGGATCGGCCGTTGCACCGGGGGCCGAATCGCTGCGCGCATTGCAGCCGATGTCGTCCGGGCGCATGAAGGCGCCCGTCGATCTCTCCGCTTTCCGCGCTCTTGCGGCGCTCGATCACACGATCACAATCCTTGGCGATGCCGTGTCGCCGATTGCGCCGTATTCCGGAATCTCGGCGCTCGCCATGCCGCCGAATCTGCGCGAAACGGAAATCGTGGAGCGCGTGCTGGCTGGATCACTTCGAGTCTTCGTCTTCACGAATCGCGACGCGTTCGATGACGCCTCGCGCCGCGTCGTCAATTTGCTGCAGGCCGCCGAATTCGGACTGTGGATCGGAAGCGAAGGTCAGGAGCTTTCGGAGACGGCGTCGTTCGTTCTCTCTCCGCGGCTCGAGGCCCGCCGCGCGCTCGAGGCGCGCAATCCCAGCGCGGAGTGGATCGCGCAGTTTGTCGCATCGCCGGCATTCGACCGTTATCTCGATCACGGCGAGCTTCCGCCAATTGCAGGGGACGGCGCAATCGGGAAGTTACGCGAGCCCTTCCGCTCGTACACCGCCGCGGTCGCGCTTCTCGGCGATCGAATTCCGGTTGCGCTCGTGAATCATTTTCTCGATCGGCTGATGTCGACGGCGCGCGCGGCGGATCTCGTCTGTGAAGGCGTCTCCTCGATTCGCGACCGGGATTTCCGTTTCGCGTCGCATGAAATCCGGCAGGAAGCGCTGCGTTCGATTCCAACGGCGTCGCGCGCGTCGCTTTGCCGGGTGGCGGCCGAGGTGGCAGAAGCGGCCGATCGGAGGGCGGCGGCGCTGCTGCTGACCGACGCCGGTGATCCCGCGCGAGCATCGTCGTTGTTCGAGGCGATCGAATGGAAATCGGCGGATGACGTCATCGCGACGTTGCGTGCATTTCCGCGCGACGCCATGTCGCCGCGACTTCGTGAGATTGTCGCGGACGCACTCGTTGCGTCGGGACGGTATCGCGACGCGCGCACGATCGCGTCCGATCAGCTCCTGGCGAAGATCGATCGCAGGACGGGGCAGTACGCAGCAGCGCTCGAGCGCCTCGATCGCGTCGGCGCGAGCGATTTCGAATCGCTGCTGCTACGCGCGGAGTTGCTGCTCCTTCTGGATCGAATGGAAGAAGCGAAGGCGGCGCTCGACGCGTGCTGTCCGCAGTCGGACCATGAGCGCTTGCGGCACGGCTACCAACGCGCGGTCCTCGCCAATGAAACTGGCACTGATGCCGATGACGCCTGGTTGAACATCGAGACGCCTTCGCGCGATTACTACGCTGCACGCATCGCTGTTTACCGCGGCATTTCCTCACGCGATCTCGAGAGCGCGGTCATTGGCGCAAGGCGCGCTGTCGAATGCGCTCCGTCGCTCGCCGATCGCATCGACGCGACGCTCGACCTGCTCTTCTCGCTCTTCTGCAGCGGCAACTGGGTCGCGGCACGGTCGGCCGCGCTGGACGCTCTACTCCTGGTGGAGGAGACCCAGGGCGATCGCGCCGCCGGCGGAATCCTCTTCATGCTGGCGTACCTGGCCGCCGACGACGGACAGTGGACGCACGCCACGCATCTGCTCGAGCGATTGCGCGATTTCTATTCGGATACCCGCGACGAAAAGCGCCTTCTCGAGCTCGAGCTGATCGCCGCCGCCATCGACGTCTCGCGCGGTGCGTTCGAACCTGCGGAGCGACCCTCGAAAGCCGTGCTGGCAGGTCCGCTCTCCGATCAGATCCGCGAAGCGGCGGCACTGATCCTCGACGAAGTCGATTGGATCGAAGGCCGTGCGACGCCGCTGCGGTCGAGGGGCGCTACGGCGAACGTGGAGCTCACCGATCGACACGCGTTGCTCCGCGCCAGGCGAGGCCTCGATCATCCTCCGCTCAAAAACCCGTTTGCCGCGGATCTACTTCGCTGGGAAGAGAGCGGCGGATCGACACCGCCTGCAACGACCGGCTCGCAGAAGTTGATGCTGTTCCGTGGTGCCTTAGGCCGCGGCCGCAACGACGTAGCAAGCGCTCTTGCCGCAGAGCTCCAGATTACGATCGAGTCACCGGCGCAGCGCGCGATTGAATCCGAGCTGCGCGTTCTGCGCGCCGCATCCGCCCTGCCGTTCCCATTCGGACAAAACGATTTCACTCCGGTCGAATGGCGCTACGCAACGCGAAATCGGCTCGGGCAATGGCAGGAGATCGGATCGCTCCCGACTTTGCAGTCGGCGGAGCTGGATTCGAACCTCGCCGAGCCGCCTGACAACTGGATCGCATGTAGCGATCGCGAATTGCTGTACATCGAGGATCTCGGCCGGTGGTCCGCTGAATCACGCGATGCGATCGCGGCGTTGTTCCGCGTCCGCGCCGAACATCATCGTCTGCGCCGTCTCATGGACGAGGAACCGGTCGATTCCACGACGCGCGTAGAAGGCGTCGTCGGCGAGTCGCCGGCAATGCGCGAGATCTTCGACCTCATCTCGCGCGTCTCCAAACGCGACGTCGCCGTCTGCATCCTCGGCGAATCGGGCACCGGAAAAGAAATGATCGCGCGCGGTGTGCATCGCCAGTCCGCGCGTCGTCAGAAGCCGTTCACACCGATCAATTGCGCCGCGCTGCCCGAGAACCTGATCGAGAGCGAGCTGTTCGGGCACGTGCGCGGAGCGTTCACGGGCGCCGATCGCGATCGCGCGGGACTCATCGAGACAACCGATGGCGGCACGCTCTTTCTCGACGAGATCGGCGAGATGCCGCTGGCCGCGCAGGCGAAGCTGCTGCGATTTCTGCAAGAGGGCGAGTTCCGCCGCGTCGGCGAAACGACCAATCGAACTTCAGACGTGCGCATCGTGACCGCCACGAATCGCAAGCTCGAAGCGGCCGTCGAAGAGGGACGATTCCGCGAGGACCTGTACTACCGTATTCGAGGCGTCGAAATCGTGATGCCGCCGCTCCGCGATCGCGCCAGCGACATCCCACTTCTGGCCTCACATTTCCTGACCATCGAGCGGCAGAAACATCGCGGCGGCCCGATGCGGCTGTCGTCGGAAGTCGAAGGCGCATTCGCGTCGTATCACTGGCCGGGAAATGTGCGCGAGCTGCAGAACACGATTCGCGGGGCGCACGCGCTGGCGGGCGATTGTCGTGAGATCGCGCTGGAACACCTTCCCGAACGTCTGCGGCGCATCAAGCTCGCGCGGATGCAGATCGGCTCATATCAGGACGCGGTGGCGCGATTTCGCCGAGAGCTCATCGAAAAGTCGCTCGTACAGGCGAATGGCAACCAGAATCAGGCTGCAGCCATGTTGAAGATCTCCCGGCAGGCGCTGGCCTACCAGATTCGAGAGCTGGGCATTCTTGTAACCCCATCGAAACGTCCTCAGGTATAACTCCCGCCAGTACAATTCACGAAGTCCCCATGAAAGCCCGGCTCCCCCGAAGTTTGATTGCCCTTGCTCTCCTGGCGGGGTGCGCTCTCTATTCCGACGTCGTGATCTCTCCGCTGATCTACGACCCGGCGAACATCCAGCGCGGAAGCGACCTGCAGTCGATGGTGCGGAAGCTCGATTACAACCACGCCATCTCGCTCGCCCAGACGATCGATGCGAACCCGAGGAAGACGGCACCGGAGTTGGCGTCGCTGGGGGCGGCCGAGCTGGCGGCCGGCCGCTACGACGATGCGCGACGGCATTTGCGCGCTGCGATCGACCTGCAGCCGTTTCGCGCTGTCTATGCGTCAGTCGCGTGGGACCTTTCGCAGCTCGAATACATGTCGAACAATTTCGACTCGAGCCTCGATTGGGCAAAGCTGGCGCAGGAGCGAGGCATCAACGTCAAGCAGTGGCACCTCGACTATCTCGCGTCGCTCGCGAACACGAACGTCTATCACTTCAGCGGCGTGCCAAGCGAGCGTGTGCCGATGCACGTGTCCCGCCCCGACGTCCCTCGCATCGAAGTGATGCTGAACGGAAAGAAGAGCCTTTCGGCGATCATCGATTCGGGCGCGGTGCTGTCGATCATCTCGCAGAGCCTGGCCGCAAATCTGCCGGTGAAGTCGCTTGGCACTTTCGAAGGAACGTTCTCCGGCCTCCTCGGCGAACCCATCACCGTGCGCTTCGGAATTCTCGAATCGGTGGAGCTGGGGCGCATGACCATCGCGAACGTTCCGGTGGCGATCATGCCCGACGACAAGATGAAGTTTCTGATCGTCGGCAAGAAGGAATTCAAAATCGATTTCCTGCTGGGCGCGCATCTTCTGAAGGAATTTCGACTCGAGCTCGATTTTCGACGTAACACTGTGACGTTTACCCGCATCCCGGGCTCCGCGCGGCGTCCGGCGGCCGATCAGAATCTCTTCATCGAGCAGTTTCGTCCGGCAGTGCGCGGCACGATCAATCGCCACGGCTGGTTCGCCTTCGTCCTCGATACCGGATCGGAGGTCACGTTCCTCAACGAACGCCAGCTCGGATCTTTTCCGATTCAGGTCTTCGCGCCCAAGGTGCACAACGCGACGCTGCAGGGACTCGGCGGTGCCAAGAAGCACGGCGAGAAACTCGACAACGTGGAGATCGGGATCGATCGATGGGCGGGAACGTTTCACACGATTCCAATGTACGACGCCGGCGAACACGAGCGGACGAGCGGGATCGTCGGCGAGAACTATCTGAAGAATTTCGACGTGGTAATCGACTTTGGCAGAATGCGCGTCGACCTGGCTCCGATCGGAGTGCTGTCGGTGATCACGATGGACACGAGCATTCCGGAAGATCAGCGGCTGCCGCCGCCGTAGCTACTTTTTCTTTTTCCTGTTTTTCGCCCAGCCTTCGATGATTTTCTGTGGCACGCGGCTCAATGCCAGCGCGTCGGGCGGCACATCTTTCGTGATCGTCGATCCGGCGCCGACATATGCGCCGCGCCCGACACGAACGGGTGCGACGAGCTGCGTGTCCGAACCGATGAAGACGCCATCCTCGAGCACAGTCTCATTCTTGTTCACGCCGTCGTAATTGCAGGTGATCGTGCCCGCGCCGATGTTGACGTCCGCGCCCACCTTCGCATCGCCGATGTAGGAGAGATGCGACGCCTTCGAGCCCTCGCCGAAGATCGCCTTCTTGGTCTCGACGAAATTTCCGACCTTCACATGTTTGCCGAGCCGTGTTCCGGGACGGAGGTGGGCGTAAGGACCGACCGTCGATTCTTCGTCGATGACGGAATCCTCCGCCACTGTTCCCGTCTTCACGTGCACATCGTTGCCGATGGTGACGTTGTGCAAGTGCACGCCCGGCTCGATCACGCAGCCGGTTCCGATGCGTGTGTTCCCTTCGATCGTCACGAATGGATAGATGACCGTGTCGCTGCCGATCGCGACCATCGAATCGATCACGACGGTTTCGGGATTGCGAAACGTGACGCCTTCGGCCATCAGTTTCGCAACGACGCGGCGCTGGATCTCGCTCTCGACCGACGCCAGCTCGGCGCGAGAATTGACGCCGAATGCTTCCACGGGATCGTCGAGCTGCAGCGCGCCGACGCGTTTGCCGCTGTCGCGCAGCATTGCGATCAAGTCGGTGAGGTAGTACTCGCCCTGCGCGTTGTTCGTTGAGAGGCGGCGGAGATTGTCGGAGAGCGCCTGGCCGTCGAACAGATAGATGCCGGCGTTCACTTCGCGAATTTGCTTTTGTTTCTCGTCGGCGTCTCGCGCCTCGACGATTCTCTGCACTCCGCCGTTTGCGTCGCGAACGATGCGTCCGTAGAGCGCGGGGTGGTCAAGCTGCATCGTCACCAGCGTCAGCGCGTTTCCCGATCGCTCGTGCTCATCGATGAGATGCTGCAGCGTCTCGGGACGCGTCAGGGGAACATCGCCGGAGAGAATCAGAATGCGTTTGTCTTTGCCGTCGAGACTCAGCATCGCCTGCTGCACGGCGTGGCCGGTGCCGAGCTGTTTTTCCTGCAACGCGTAGCGTGCGCGGTCGCCGAGGTGCTGCTCCACCGCTTCGTGTTGATGTCCGACCACGACGATCGGCGGGCGGCCCGACACTTGTTGCGCAAGGTCGACGACGTAATCGATGAGCGGGCGGCCTGCGGCACGATGCAGGACTTTGACGGTGCGCGATTTCATCCGCGTCCCGAGCCCGGCGGCCATGATGATGACATCGACGTTCGCGGTCATTGCTCCCTGCGCATCCGTTCAAGACTCCGGCCATAGCGATCGTAAAGCCGGAAAACGGTCTCCGCCAGCGCCGCCGGATCGTGCCGGACAAAATCCCCCTCGGCGATCACGTCGCCGAAGAACGGCGTGACGCCCAACTCGCGGATGCGCGCGATGTCGAATTGCACCGGAAACTGCTTCTGCGCCTGATACGTCTCCAGGATCGCCTCTGACGGTTTTCGTTCGTTGAGGACCATGAGATCGACGATCAGCCCGGCATGTTCGATGATCGCGCTCAGATGATCCTCAGCCGTGTAGCCATCGGTCTCGCCTGGCTGCGTCATCACATTGCAGATGTAAACGCGAAGCGCCTTCGACTCGCGGATCGTTTCGGTAATCGGCTTGATCAGTAGGTTTGGCAGGACCGAGGTGTAGAGCGAGCCGGGACCGATGAGTATGAGATCGGCTTCGCGGAGAGCGTCGAGCGCGCGCTGAGGCGGCTGCGGATCGACGGGATCGATGCCGAGGTGCAGGATGCGGGCGTGTGGCCGCGGCTCTTTGCGGCGATCGCCGAGGAGCGAGCCGCTGATGGCGACTTCGCCGATGAGCTCCTTGCCGTCCGCGAGCCTCGCGCGCAGGCGCACCTGCTCGAGTGTCGAGGGATAGATGTCGCCGCGAATCGCGAGAACTTCCGACGCGGCGAGTATCGCGTCGTCGAATCCGCCCGTGATATCGGTGAGTGCCGTGAGCAGCAGGTTTCCGAGCGAGTGTCCGGAAAGCGCCGATTCGCCGTTTTGAAAACGATAGCTGAAAAGTCGTGACAATAAATGCTCTTCTTCTGCGAGCGCTACGATGCAGTTGCGGATGTCGCCGGGCGGCAGCATTCCGAATTCCTTGCGCAGCGCGCCGGAGCTGCCACCTTCATCGGTGACGGTCACGATCGCGCCTAACCGCCCGACCGACCACGCACCGTCGGCATCGACGTACCGCTTCAGCCCGCGCAGCAGCGTGGAGAGGCCGGTGCCACCTCCGATTGCGACGATGTTCAAGCCCGAATGGCGCATGTTTCGTAGAGTTTATCCCGAGCGAAGCGAGGGATCTCCGGTGGTGCAGCTACGGTGTGAATTCCGGCGTTCTCGACGTAAGGGGCCGCGTCGCCGCTCCACCGGAGATCCCTCGCTGGCGCTCGGGATAAACTAAAAAAAACTATTTCTTCTTCAGTTCCGTAAGGACGAGCTTGGCCACAGCCTTGAGCGTATCGAACACGCCCGTCCCCTGCATAGCGACCGCCTCGAACGTCGGTTCGCCCTTGATATTGAGCTGGCGATACATCTCTTCGGCAGGGATGGCTGTCGGCAGATCGCGTTTGTTCATCTGCAGGACGTACGGGACGTTTTTCAGATCGTAGCCCTGCTCCTTCAGATTCTTCTCCAGGTTCTGGAGCGACTCGAGGTTGGCCTCCATGCGTGCGTCCTGCGAGTCGGCGATGAAGACGACGCCGTCGACGCCTTTCAGAATCAGCTTGCGCGACGCGTCGTAAAACACCTGACCGGGGACGGTGTAGAGGTGAAAACGCGTCTTGAATCCGCGCACCTGGCCGAGGTCGAGCGGGAGAAAATCGAAAAAGAGAGTGCGATCAGTCTCGGTCGCCAGCGAGATCAGCTTTCCCTTCGCCTGCGGATTCGTTTTGTCGTAGATCCACTGCAGATTCGTCGTCTTTCCGCACAAACCGGGGCCGTAGTAGACGATCTTGCAGTTGATCTCTCGCGCAGCGTAGTTGATGAACGTCATCGTCTATTCGCTGAAGAGGCTGTCGATGTCTTCGTCAGTGATCTCGGCGAACGGCGAGTCGAAGCGGTTGGCGAGATTCCCGCGATCCGCTTCCGACTTTTTGAGGAGTGTTTCGAACGTCCGCTCGAGCTCCTGCGACGCTTTCTTCACGCGCAGGCGTACGAGCCCGAGGGACGAGCGGTCGTCGAAAATGACGACCAGGATGACGCGCTGGGCAACCAGGGAGATGTGGATGTTGTCGCGCTCCCCTTCGTGGAAGAGGATCGAGAATTCTTTCTCACCGATGAGCTTCGCCAGTCCGTCGGTGGCCGCGACGTTGCCGGCGGTCAGTGACGCCAGCGATGTGGCATCGACGCCGCGCATGTCCCCATGCGTGGCGATCTGCTGGCCGTTTTTGTCGACCAGAAACACGATTTTTGCGTTGGAGTCGACCTGCAGACGCTGGAGGGTGTCCTTGATCTGCTGGTACTCCTCCTCGTACATCACGAGATCAGGAGATGCCATTTGCGGTCACCATACTAAACTAAATTTCGCGCCTGCCTTCCAGAGCCTTGGCCATCGTAACTTGATCGGCGTATTCGAGATCCCCGCCGACCGGAAGTCCGAACGCGAGCCGGGTCGTGCGCACGCCGAGAGGCCGAAGTTGCTGCGCGAGGTAGAGCGCGGTCGCCTCCCCTTCGACATTGGGATTCGTCGCGATGATGACCTCGCGCACTTCGCCGTTCTGCACGCGACGCAGCAGACCGGCGACGTCGATGTCCTGCGGCCCGATTCCCTTCAGCGGTGAGAGTGCACCCAGCAGCACGTGAAAGAGGCCTTTGAAATCGCGAGTCTGCTCGATGGTCGCGATGTTAAAGGCCTCTTCGACGACGCAAATGACTGACGGATCGCGGCGCGAGTCGCCGCAGATCACGCACGGCTCGACGTCCGTCATGTTGTTGCAGTTCGAGCATCGAAAGATTTTCGCCTTCACATCCAGAATCGCCCCCGCCAACTCCTCGGCCTCCGCAGGCGTGCGCTTGAGGATGTGGTACGCGATGCGCGACGCCGACTTCGCGCCGACGCCGGGAAGCTTCGTCAAGACGTTAATGAGATTTGCCAGTGGAGGCGCGGTCAAAACAGCCCCGGAATCTTCATTCCCCCCGTCATCGCGCCGATCTGCCCCTGCATTTCTTCATCGACTTTGCGCGCGGCTTCGTTGACAGCCGCGACGACGAGATCCTGCAGCATCTCGACGTCATTCGGATCGACGGCTTCCTTGTCGATCGAGACGGAGAGCACTTCCTTGTTGCCGTTCATGGTGGCCTTGACCATGCCGCCACCGGCGCTTCCTTCGACGCGCAGCTCGGCCATCCGCTTCTGCATTTGCTCCTGCATCTGTTGGACTTGCTTCATGAGTTGCTTCGGATTCATTTGGTTCTCCTCGTCTCCACGACTTCGCCGCCGAGGTGCTTTTGGAAGGCCTTGAGGACGGGATCCTCTTTGATCGGTTTCTCTTTGGCGGGCGGGGGCGCCGTCGTCTCGACTGCGATCGACACCGGCGCGCCGTAGACTTCCTTCGCGATCGATTCGAGCAGCTCGCGGGCGTTCGTCACAGCTTCGGCTGAATAGATATCGTTAAATATGAACGATATTTTATTGTCATTCTTCTGGCCCTTGGCGGACGCGAGATATCCGGCGATCAGCGGCCGGGCCTTCGTGACGCGCT
>DATBSF010000237.1:0-3998 GCA_036559905.1 Thermoanaerobaculia bacterium
CTGGCCGCCGCGCTCTGGCTCGTGATCGCGGTGCGACTCGGCCGCGTGCAGGACGGCGTTCCCGGCCGCCGCCGGCTCTACGCGCTCGCCTTCATCCTCGGAATCCTCAGCGTCTATCCGACTCTCGTCACGATCACAGTGGAAGAGGAATTCTTCGGCTTGAAGGAGTTAGGCCAGTTCGTCCCCGATCTCATCTACTTCATCTTCGGAGTCGGCCTGCGAGAGGAAGGATGGAAGATCATTCTGTTTCTTCCGCTCGTGCCGGCCCTTCTGCGCCGCGGCTCGCGCATCGAGGCCATGACGTGCGGCGCATTGGTGGGACTCGGGTTCGCTGCCGAGGAGAACATCGGGTACTTCCATCGGTTCGGTGCGCAAGCGACGTTGCCGAGATTTCTGACCGCGAACTTTTTTCACATGTCGCTGACCGCGGTGGTGGCGCTCTCCGTTTTCGACACGCTGCGCGGGCGCGCGACGCCGAGAGATCGATTCAATGTCGCTTTTCCGATGGCGATCACGATTCACGGCGCCTACGACTTTTTCCTCAGCACCAGGGACATGCCGCTCTCGTCGATCTTTTCGACCGTGCTGCTGATCATCGTCTCCAGGCAGTTCCTGCGGCAGCTCCTCATCGCGTCTTCCAAGGCCGAGGAGCGGGGAGCGCTCTATCTGCTGATTGCGTCGATGGCGCTGATCACCGGAGTCTCGTACGTGTATGCGACGACGCTCGTCGGTCCGTGGGGCGCGCTTCGCATGATCGCAGTCGGCATCATCGGCGTCGCGATCGTGATCTACATGTTCGTGCGGGAGCTCAGTCCGGGCTAGTCTCTGTGTTCTCTGTGCCTCTGTGGTGAACAGTTTTTTCACCACAGAGGCACAGAGATCACGGAGCATGTTTCGATGATGCTTCCGCGCTTTTGAACTTCACGATTCGACCGATCAGCGCGTACGGGATCGGCTCGTCGAGCGGAAATTGCACGGTGCCCTTCCCGCCCTTGTAGCCCGCCAACTCTTTTTTGAACTTCGCTTTCACTGGCGCCGTCACCGGATACAAGCCGATATGTTTTTTGAAGGCCGCGAAGTAGATCAATGGGCCGTTCAGCTTGTACGTCGGAATGCGATAGCTGATCGATTCTTCCGCGTTGGGTGCTGCCGCGCGAATCGTCTTCCTGATCTTTCGGAGAATCTCCTGGACACTCTTTGGAAATCCGGCGATGTAATCGTCGACGGTCATCTTCACTGTGACGTCAGCACCGTCACGCGTTCATTGGTGTTGTCCGTCAGCGTCAACAAAGCCCAAAGCGAGGCGTTCGGATCGGCCTCCTCGATCTCGATGCGCACGGAGGCGTGTCCGCGCAGCTCGGGGGCTGCCAGAAACTCGTGGAGGAGAAGGGTCGCGCGTAGCGGGATATCCGTTGGCAGGAAGAGCGTCAATTGCCGTTGCGCCAGGAAGGTGCCGCTGTTCATGTCGTAGGCGCGAACCGTGACGCTGGCGGCCATCGAACGCATCTGATCGTAGATTCGAATGAGGCTGCGGAAGCGATCGCTGACCGGAACGTTCACGATATCGAGCCGGCCCTTTCGGAAGTCGGTACTGCGTGCAACGGGGACCTCGAAGCCGATGTCATCCGGCTGCGCAGCGTTGTGAACGCGAATGCTGAAGTGGAGGCGGCCCGCAGTGTCCACCGGCGGAAACAGATACAAGCCTGGATCGTCCGCAATGCGCCGCGCTGCGATCGGCAATTGCAGCGCGCCATGACCGGCCACCAGCATCTTGTTCTCGCACGGAAAAACTGAGCCGATGAAGCTGCAGACTTCCGGAAACAGATTGATCGTCTCGTCGCTGTCGTTGAAGACCCAGATGTCCGTCGTCCATCGCACGCCATGCGCGCCCGGAATGTCGAGTGCCACCGGAATCAGCAGCCATTCACGTGGGCGCACGTAACCGAATTGGAAGAACGTGGTGAGTGTCTGCGCGCCGAGGCGCACCTCGACGGCTACCGCTCCTTCTGCATGTGGCGGCGTGACCGCCTTCATGAGCGTCGCGCTGACCACCGTCACCTGCGGCGACGCAACGCCGCCGAACAGCACCTGCGGGGTGCCGCAACACCGCCAGTCGAGAGTCGACGTCGTGAACTGGACGACGTCTCCGCCGGCGGGCGAACCGAAGACCGGCGAAAACGTGAAGACGACGGTTGTTTGCGCGTAGATCGGCGTCGACAGCAGAAGCAGCAGGATTATCCGCGGAATGATTTCACCTCCCCGGGCTTTCGCAACATCTTGTCGACTTCACCCGCATGCAGCTCTTCGGCATGAATCATCTGCCGCGCATACTCTTCGATCCAGATCGATTTTCCTTCGACCTGCACCAGAAGATCTTTGTACAACTGCAGTCCGGCGCGCTCGTTCTCGAGCGCCTCACGCAGGATGTCGCCCACGTCGTGCTTGTGCGTTTCGAGCAGCGGTCCGATCGACAGCGACGGGTGCTCGCCGAGCGCGGTGATGATCTCGCCGGCTTGCGTGGCGTGGCCCATCGATTCGGTGGCCTGCTCGCGCAGCCACGACACGATCGGGATCCGGTTGTACCCGAAGATCATCAGCGAGTAGTGCGTGTAGCGCACCGCGCCGGCCAGCTCCGTTTCCAGGATCTTGTTCAGAAGTGTGACGACTTTCGTTTTGTCGATATCACTCATGCAAGTTTCTCCAGTGCTTCGCCGGTGAGGCGAAACACGATCCAGTCGCTCAGCGGGACGGCGCCGAGGCTTTTGTAGAAATTGATCGATGGCGTGTTCCAGTCGAGGACAGCCCATTCGAGACGGCCGCACCCGCGTTCCTTTGCGAGCTTCGCGAGGTGCGCCAGCAGCGCTTTGCCAATTCCGTGGCCGCGCGACTCCGGCTTCACGAAGAGATCCTCGAGGTAGATTCCGGGCTGGCCGAGGAATGTGGAGTAGTTGTGGAAGAAGAGGGCGAAGCCGACTTCTTTTCCGTCGACTTCCGCGAAGACGACCTCCGCGAATCGCGGATTGCCGAACAGCGTGCGCCGCACCGTCTCCTCGGTCGCGATCACTTTGTGTTCGAGTTTTTCGTAGATCGCGAGATCGCGGATGAACTGCAGGATGAGTGGCACATCCGCTTCCGTCGCACTGCGAATCTGGACGCCTGCCACAGCGTGCGATGATAACGCGCAATGCGGGATTTCGTCGTTGACGTGACGCCGGAGATGATCCGCCACAGCCGTCTCCTCGACGTCCTCTACTTCGTCGATTTCGTGTACGTCGTTGCCGTGCTCTACCTCCTGATGCGCACCGGCCTCTCGTTTCGGCTCCGGGATCTCGCATCACGCGTCGCGCGGAATCGCTTCCTCATCGCGATGACCTATTTCGCGCTGCTGGTACTCGTCATCATCGCGCTGGAGCTGCCGCTGACGTTCTATCAGGGTTTCATCGTGCCGCATCAATTCGATCTGACGAATCAGAGTCTCGCGTCGTGGCTCGGCGATTTCGGCAAAGCGGTTGTCGTCAATGTCATCATCGGCGCGCCGATCGCGGCGCTGGCGCTGTTCGCGATCCATCGTTTCCGCCGCTGGTGGCTCGCCCTCTGGCTCGGATCCATTCCGCTCATCATCCTGGGCGTCGTGATGACGCCGCTGATCATCGATCCGCTCTTCAACAAATTCGAGCCGCTGAAGGATCCAGTTCTGCGGCGCGACCTGTTGAATGAGGCCGCGCGCGCGGGGATTGAAGGCAGCCGCGTCTATCAGGTCAACAAATCGAAGCAGACGAAGACGATGAACGCGTACATGACCGGCCTGGGCCCTTCGAAGCGGATCGTGTTGTACGACACGCTGCTTGCGAAGCTCGATCACGATGAGATCCTCGCGACGATGGGCCACGAGATGGGCCATTACGTGTTCAACCATCTATGGAAGGGGATCGCGTTCAGCATCGTGGTCTCGTTTTTCGGATTCTTCATCGCACAGCGCATTTACGAGCGCGGACTGC
>DATBSF010000238.1:0-2735 GCA_036559905.1 Thermoanaerobaculia bacterium
GTCATCGTCGGCGAGTTCAACGCCGGGAAATCGTCACTGATCAACGCGCTGTTCGGCGCGCGCCTTCGCACCGAGGGGCCGATTCCCGTCGACGATCGCATCTCGATCCTTCACTATCGCGAAGCAGCATCGCAAAAGCAGCTCTCCGATTTTGTCGTCGAACAGTTTTATCCCGTCGAATTCCTTCGCAACATCACTCTGGTCGACACGCCCGGAACGAACTCGATCGTCCAACGCCATCAGGAGATCACCGAGGATTTCATTCCTCGCGCTGATCTGGTGCTGTTCGTGACGTCGATCGATCGCCCGCTGTCCGAGTCCGAGCGCCGCTTCCTCGAGTACATCCGGAACTGGGGTAAGAAGGTCGTGTTCGTCATCAATAAAACGGATACGAAGAACGCGGATGAAATCGCGCAGGTCGTCGACTACGTGAAGACGAACACGCGGACGATCTTCGGCTTCGATCCGGTGATTTTTCCGGTGGCCGCGAAGCTGGCGCTGGCGTCCAAACTCGATGGAGCATCACCCGACGACTGGACGCGAAGCAATTTCGAGTCGCTCGAGGATTACATCTTCCGCGTTCTTTCCGAAAAGGAACGCATCCGGTTGAAACTCCAGGCGCCTCTCGACACGATCCTGAGCCTGGCCGCGAAGCAATTCACGATGATCGAGTCGAGGCGCCAGCTCCTGGCGGTCGATCGCCAGCGCATCGACGCGATCACCAGCCAGCTCAATTTGGTGAATGATGAATTGATCGCGAACTTCCGGCAGTTCACGGTGCGCATCGACAACTTGATGATGGAGCTCGAGCGCCGCGGCGTCGATTTCATCGACCGCTACGTGCGCATCAGCCATTTGATGCTGTTGCGCGATCCGCTGCGCTTCCGTGAAGAGTTCGACCGGCAGGTCTTCATGGGTTTTCACGGGTCGATCGATGCCACCGTGCAGGAGTCGGTCGACTGGCTCGTCAAAGAGAACATGAAGTTGTGGACCGGCAGCGTCGAAGCGTTTCACCGGCAAGTCAGCGCCGATATGCGCGATCCAGTCCTGATCGGCAAGGTGGGCCGCGAGTTCGCCTACAACCGCGAGGAGGTCTACTCGCGCATCCGCACCGAAACCGAGAAGCGTCTCAATACTTATGACCTCGGCATCGAGAGCCGTCGAATCATCGACGGCGCGATGCGCGGCGTTTTCCATTCCGTCGGTCTCGGCGTCGGCGCCCTGGGGCTCGGCTACCTCTTCACGACTGCCGTCAGCAGCATGGCTCTCGATGTGACCGGCCTGACGGCGGCCACGATGCTTCTCGTCGCGAGCCTGCTCATCCTCCCCTACAAGCGAGGAAAGGCGAAAACCGAATTCCGCGACCGAATCGATGAGCTCCGTTCGCAGATTCGCGACGCACTCACGCGCGAATCGTCGATTGAAATCGATCGCATGATTCGCGGCATACGCGGCGCGTTCGAACCGTACGAACGTTTCTACACAACGGAGTCGGACAAGATCGAGCGCTTTGACACGCGGCTGCGGGCTGTGGAAAACGACGCGCGCGAAATCGCTTCGGCCGTCGCTCAACTGGCCGGCTGACGCGCCATCGTGGCACGCGTTCCGCTCAGTCAAGAGACGAAGGGTCCAATCAAGATGAGACTCACCGTACTGCTACTTTTCGCGGTCCTGACGCTCGCGGCAGCGCTGGCTCAAACAAATGCCGTTGATCTCACTCCAGCATTCATTCTGAACGGAGCTGTGATCGAGGGTTTGACGGTGGTGCAGATCAGCGATGTCGTTGTGATCCGCGGGAAAACAAACGACGCCGTCAAGTCGCAGGCCGTCAGCCGCATCGCAAATACACTTGGTTATCTCCGCGTGGCGAATCTCATCGTCATCCGCGATGACGCGGCCGATGACGCGGCAATCGTCTACACCGGTCAGCGGCGTCTCGAGCTCGAGCCGGGTCTCCAGGGTTGCAGGTTCCGGATCGCTTCGCTTCGCGGTGTCATCCAGCTCACGGGCGGCGTGCGTCGGGATGCGCAGGAAGAGCTGGCCGTGTACATCCTCAGCAAAGTCGATGGTGTGAAAGAAGTTCACCCGAAACTGGCACGGCTCTGACCACACTGAATCAAAATTGCGCGTATGCTGTTATCAGCAGTACACGCCTGAATCGGTAGGTCGCGACGACAAGCTGACTCTTCGTCCGCCTTTCGCCACCTCCACCCTCCAGACGGCCGCCCGTGAAGGAGGGCCCCTTGGCCATCGAGAAGTCGCCTCAACTCAAGCTCAAGCCGCCGCACGCGTCCGCGGCCCGCGTCGTTGCCGTCGGAGCTTCGGCGGGAGGTCTCGACGCGTTCATCGAGCTTCTCTCCGCGATTCCTGCACAAACAGGATTGGCGTTTGTTCTGGTGCAGCATCTCAATCCCCGTCACGAAAGCATGCTGGCGGACATTCTCACGCGCGCGGCAGCGATTCCTGTGCAACAGGTGACTGACGGCATGCGCATCGAGCGCGATCACGTGTACGTGATCCCACCCGATCGCGAGATGACGATTTCGGACGGCGTCCTCCGTCTCGCCGCGCGCGCGTCCGAGGTGCCGCATCGCCCGCTCGACAACTTCTTCCGCTCACTGGCTGAAGATCAGCAGGACTGTGCGATCGGCGTCGTGCTCTCCGGGAATGACGCGGACGGTTCGGCCGGCCTTCAGGCAATTCGCGATGCCGGCGGGATCACGTTCGCTCAGGAC
>DATBSF010000239.1:0-12494 GCA_036559905.1 Thermoanaerobaculia bacterium
TGACCTCGACAACTTCGGCGGTGATTCCCTTCGCCGGCGTCGCGACGCTGCCGCCGAGGGCGGTGAGAACGATTTGTTGGTTGTGGTGCGAAACGAGGCGGCCGTATTCAGCGCCGCGCACCCAGTGCGGCACCATCACCTTTTCGTTGGTGACCTCGATGCCCCATTTCTTGAACGTGTCGGTCGCCCAACGCACCGCTGCAGCCGCATTCGCCGAGCCGCTCAGGCGCGGACCGATGTTGTCGGTCAGGTACGAGAGCGTGTCGTACGCCTGAGTGGTCGCGAACTCGCGCTTGATGATGTCGTCGGCGGTTGTTTGGGCTGACGCCGACATCGCGACAAGTGCAACTGCCAGGAATGCCTTTGGAGTGCGGTGCCTTGGCACCGCTCTCACGCCCGCAGCTTGCTGCGGGCGGCCGGCAGCAAGCTGCCGGCTATAAAGCGGCGGCAAGCCGCCGCACTCCAGATTCGGCATCAGTGGTACTTTTTCGGATTCTTCTCGAACTCGCGTTTGCACTGTTCCGAGCAGAAGTAGTGGTTGTGCTCACCGTGCTCGATCTTGGCGGGGGCGTTGTCGACGTCCACGATCATCTTGCAGACCGGATCCTGCGCCTGCTTGGCGGTTTTGCGGGTGTGCATGTCCTCGGCCATCAAATCTCCTCGGTGTCGATCTGCGCGCGCTGCAACGCGCCGGAGTAATCGACGTAGATCGACTTCCATTCGCTGAATACATCGATGCCGGCGACACCGGCCTCGCGATGTCCGTTGCCGGTCTGCTTCGTCCCACCGAACGGCAGATGCACTTCAGCACCGATCGTCGGCGCGTTGACGTAAAAGATGCCGGTGTACATGTCGCGCATCGCGACGAACGCGTTGTTGATGTCGCGCGTATAGATCGACGACGACAAACCGTACTTGACGCCGTTGCCGATCGCGATCGCTTCCTCGACCGAATCGCACTTCATCACGGCGGTCACCGGCCCGAAGATCTCTTCCTGCGCGATCCGCATGTTTGGCTTCACATTCGCGAATACAGTCGGCTGATGGAAATGGCCGCGCGCGTACGTGCCGTCGGTCAGCGCGGCGCCTCCGGTGACGACTTTGGCACCTTCGTCTTTTCCGATCTGCACGTACTTCTCGACCGTCTTGACCTGCGAGGCCGAGATGTTCGGGCCCATGTCGACGTTTGGATCGAGGCCATTTCCGACGCGCAGTCTTCCAGCGCGCGCGGCCAGTTTCTCGACGAACTGATCGTAAATCTTGCGATGCGCCACGATGCGCGATGCAGCCGTGCAGCGCTGTCCGGCGGTTCCGAATGCACCCCACAGCGCGCCGTCGACGGCCAGGTCGACGTCGGCGTCATCCATCACCATGATGATGTTCTTGCCGCCCATTTCGAGGTGCACGTGCTTGAACTGCGGCGCGCACGCGATCGCAATCTCGCGCCCCACATCGGTCGATCCGGTAAACGAAATGACCGAGACCTTCGGATGCTTGAGCATCGGCTCGCCAACTTCGCGCCCACCACCCGTCACGACGTTGAACACGCCCTTCGGCAGACCGGCGTCCTGAAACGCCTCGGCCAGCATGACGACCGATAGCGGCGTGAGCGATGCCGGCTTGATCACGACCGTATTTCCGCAGATCAGCGCGGCCATGCTCTTCCATGCTGGAATTGCGATCGGAAAGTTCCAGGGCGTGATCAGGCCCGCGACGCCCAACGGCATGCGCACCGCCATGTTGAATTTGCTGGGCAGCTCGGACGGTGTCGTCACGCCGAACAGGCGACGACCCTCCCCCGCCATCAGGAACGCCATGTCGATCGCTTCCTGAACGTCGCCGCGCGTTTCCTGCAGCACCTTCCCCATCTCGCGAGTCATCTCGCGCGCGATTTTTTCTTTATCGCGCTTGAGGATGTTGCCGACCGAGTAGAGATACTCCGCGCGCTTGGGCGCCGGCGTCAGACGCCAGCCGTTGTATGCGCGATCGGCCGCTTCCACTGCGGCGTTGAGATCATCGGCACTCGATTCCTGAAATGTTCCGATGAGATCTTCGCGATCGGCAGGATTGCGATTCTCGAATGTCTTGCCGGTTGATGACGCGAGCCACTGCCCGTCGATGTAGTTCTTGTATTCGCGACGGGCGCGCAGCGCACCGAAAGTGCTCTTCTCTTCCGTGATTGTTTTAGACATCGGACTCCCCGAGACAACTATTTTTTTGCGGAGGCGCTCTCCGGCTTCACGGCACCCATATCGACATTGCCGCGGAACCGCGCGCCCTCGGCGACCACGATTTTCGGCGCCTTGATATTCCCGTCGACCGTCGAGCCGGCGACCAGCTCCACGCGATCGTCCGCCGACACGTCTCCGTTCAGCCTTCCTTCGACTGTGACGTTGCGCGCGTGGACCTTCGCCTCGACGCGCGCCTGCGTTCCGATCCGCAGGTCTCCACTGAGATTGATGGCTCCCTTGACGTTCCCCTCGATCAGAACCGGCTCTGAACCTGTCACCGTTCCGTCGATCGTGATTTTGGCACCGAGGAAAGTACCGTCGAATGAGATAGGTTGCCCGTCATTTGCACGTACCTGAGGGCGGGGGGGAGCGGCGGCGGGAGTTTCCTTCGTGAACAAGGCCATGGGGCGGAAAGAATAACAGATGTTGCGGACCGTCCACCGGGCCCCGTCCGCTTTCGTTTAAACTTCGCTGCTTTCAACGTTTGCGGGAACGTTGTCGTAACGGAGAGGGGATTCTACTGTTGAGATTGCAACGCACTGTAACTGTATTTGCTCTGATCGCTACGCTCTCCTGCCGCAGCGGCAAAAAAGACGAGCAATATCGAACCGAAAAAGTCGATCGCGGGAACATCGTGATGACTGTGACGGCCACGGGCACGCTATCGGCGGTCACCACCGTGCAGATCGGCAGTCAGGTCTCGGGAGTCATCTCGCGCCTGTACGCCGATTTCAACAGCAAAGTGAAAAAGGGACAGCTTCTCGCCGAGCTCGATCCGACGCCGTTTCAGGCACAGGTTGATCAGCGACGCGCCGACGTCACGCAGGCGCAGGTGCAGACCGCCAACTTCAAGATCAGCTACGAGCGTCAGGGGCGTCTTCTGAAAGCGGGACTCGCGCCGCAGGCCGATTACGACAGCGCGAAGGCCCAGTATGACGGCGCAAGGGCGCAGGTGCAGCAAGCCGCAGCGGCGCTCTCGCAGGCGGTGACGAACCTCAAGTACACGAAGATCGTCTCTCCGATCGAAGGCATCGTGGTCGACCGGCAATACGATGTCGGCCAGACGGTCGCGGCATCGTTTCAGGCACCGACTCTTTTTTCGATCGCGCAGGACCTCACCAAGATGCAGGTGCAGGCCGATGTCGATCAGTCGGACATCGGTCGCGTCCGCGTCGGACAGATCTCGCGATTCACCGTCGACGCGTACCCCGACGAGGAGTTCCGCGGACGCATCGCGCAGATCCGTCTCAACGCAACGGTCTCGCAGAACGTCGTGACATATCCGGTGATGATCGAGGTCCCGAATCCGGATGAGAAGCTGCGTCCGAAGATGACCGCCAACGTGACGATCGACGTCGCGGTCGTTCGCGATGTCCTCCGGATTCCGAACTCCGCATTGCGCTTCAAACCCGACACGGCCCAGGTACCTGCGGCGACGACGGCGACAACGACGTCCGGCGTGGGGCAGCGCGCGGCGGGAGGCGGCGGTGCTACTCCTCCGCCGGGCGGAGGCGGCGAGCGAGGCATGGCCGGAATGGGCCGCGGACGCGGATTCGGCGGCGCGGCGGGCATGATGGCGCGCACGCAGGCGGCGCCGAAGCGTCAGACGATCTACCTTCTCGACGACAACAAGAAACTCAAGCCGGCGCAGATTCGCACAGGCATCAGCGACGGTCGCTACACGCAGGTCGTCGACGGCGATGTGAAGGGCGGCGACAGCATCGTGGTCGGACTGGTGACATCGAAAGTCGATCAAGCCGCACCGCCTGGCTCGAATCGCGGACCGATGTCGCCGGGTGGTGCCGGCGGAGGCCGTAGGGGTCCCGGGTAGTGGCGCAGCCGGTCATCGAGATCAAAGACCTCACCAAGGTCTACCAAATGGGCGAAGTCGAAGTGCGTGCGCTGGCGGGGATCAATCTGCTCATCGGCCGTGGCGAGTTCGTTGCGGTGATGGGCCCCTCCGGCTCCGGAAAATCGACGCTCATGAACATCCTGGGCTGTCTCGATCGGCCGACCGAGGGGAGCTACCGGCTCGACGGCGTCGACGTCTCGGAGCTCAATCGCGACCAGCGCGCTGTCGTGCGCAACGCGAAAATCGGATTCGTTTTCCAGAGCTTCAATCTTCTCGCGCGCACATCGGCGCTCGAGAACGTCGAGCTACCGCTTCTGTACGGCGAGACCGGATGGAGCCGGCAGGAGCGCCACGACGCCGCCCGCCAGGCGCTGGCAAAGGTCGGGCTGGCCGGACGCGAAGGCCACTATCCGTCGCAGCTCTCCGGCGGACAGCAACAGCGCGTCGCGATCGCGCGCGCGCTGGTCACCGATCCTGCGATGCTGTTGGCCGACGAGCCGACCGGTAACCTCGACTCCCGCACATCCGAAGAAATCATGGGCATTTTCCAAGATCTTAATGATGCTGACAAAACTGTCATCTTAATTACACACGAACCTGACATCGCGCAGCACGCCAAGCGCATCGTCCACGTTCGCGACGGACTCATTCAGCAGGATGAGCGCATCCGCCAGCATCGCGTCGGCGTGCGAGGAATCCCGCCGCCCGTGCAGGCGGTTGCTCAGGAAAGATCATGAAGAACTCTGTCCAGCGTCTCGGCAACATCGCGATCGTCGGTCTCAAAGCGATCTCGCGAAACAAGCTCCGCTCGTTTCTCACGATGCTCGGCATGATGATCGGCGTCGGCTGCGTGATCGTCGTCGTGGCGATCGGCAACGGCGCGTCTGCTTCGATCCAGTCGACGATCAACTCCCTCGGCACGAACTTCATCATGGTCTTCCCCGGCGCGACCACCGCCAGCGGCGCGCGGCTTTTTACGGGCAACTCGACCCTCACAGCGGACGATGGCGAGGCGCTCAAGACCGAGGCGCCGGATGTCTCGTACGTGTCGCCGCAGGTGCGCACCTCGGCGCAGATCGTCGCCGGCGAGCTCAATTGGGGCACGTCGATCAATGGCGTCAGCACCGACTTTCTCAACATTCGAGTGTGGAACGTCGCGCAGGGCGACTTCTTCACCGACGCCGACGTGAAATCGGCCACGAAAGTCGCAGTCCTCGGCGCCACTGTCGCGGAAAATCTCTTTCCAAGCGGCGACGCGGTCGGCCAGATCATCCGCATCAAGAATGTTCCCTTCAAAGTCGTCGGTGTGCTCGAGCGCAAAGGCGGCAACATGATGGGACAGGATCAGGACGACACCGTCCTCGCGCCTTACACCACGATCATGAAGCGCCTGAGCGGCAAGACGAAGATCGACATGCTGTACGTCTCCGCGCGCTCGGCCGAATCTGTGCAGGCTGCGCAGACCGAGATCGATTCGATTCTGCGACAGCGTCACCGCATCGGGCCCGGTCAGGACGCCGATTTCCAGATGCGATCGCAGGAAGAGATTGCGGCGGCGAGCGCATCGCAGATGAATACGTTGAAAACGCTGCTGCTGATGGTGGCAGCCGTCTCGCTGCTCATCGGCGGCATCGGCATCATGAACATCATGCTGGTGTCGGTGACCGAGCGGACCCGCGAGATCGGGATCCGCATGGCAATCGGCGCGAAGGGGCGTCACGTTCTGCTCCAGTTTCTCTTCGAGGCGGTCACGATCTCGATCGTCGGCGGATTGATCGGTGTCCTGATCGGAGTCGGCAGCTCGAAGCTCGTGGCGGCGAAGGCCGGATGGCCGATCGTCGTCAGCCCCGAGTCGATCATGCTGGCGTTCGGCGTCGCGGGATTCGTCGGCGTCTTCTTCGGCTTCTATCCGGCGCGCAAGGCATCGCGACTCGACCCGATTGAAGCGCTGCGATACGAGTAAGATTCAAGACACATGCTTCCATCGGTGCGGCGCAGCGGGAACCTGCTGCTTCTCGGACTTCGTGCGCTCGCTCGCAACAAGCTGCGGTCTTTTCTTACCACTCTCGGCCTCGTGATCGGCGTCGGCTGCGTCATTGTGGTCGTGGCAATTGGGAAAGGAGCCGCGCGTCAAGTCGAAGACGCCTTCAACTTCCTCGGCAAAAATGTGTTGTTCGTCGTACCGGGCGCGACTCTTCGAAATGGAATCCGCATCGCGCAACAGTCGACGTTCACGATTGACGATGTCGAAGCGATCCAGGGTGAATGCCCTTCCGTCGCCTACGCCTCGCCGCAGCGCGCCGTCAATGTTCACGTCGTTGCGAAGCAGTTGAATTGGGGAACATCGTTGCGCGGCGTGAACCCCGAATGGTTCCTGGTTCGGGAGTGGGAGATGGCGAGCGGCCAACTCTTCACCGATACCGACGCGCGCATTGGCGCGAAAGTATGTGTTCTCGGCGCGACTGTCGCCCAAAACCTCTTTCCTGATGGCGGCGCGATCGGTGAAACGATTCGCGTCAGGAACGTTCCCTTCAAAGTGCTGGGAATCGTGAAACCGAAAGGAGGCGACCGGACCGGGAACGATCAGGATGACATCGTTCTGGCGCCGTTCAAGACGGTCGCGCAACGGATGGCGGGCGACCTCCATCCAAGCTCCATCATGCTTTCGGCAGTCTCGCCCGATCGTGTCGACGATGCCTGGAACGAGATCGATGCGCTGCTTCGACAACGGCATCGCATTGCGCCGGGAGACGATCCGGACTTCACGATCCACTCGCAGGTGGAAATGGCATCGGCAAGCGCGCAGCAGATGAAAACCATGGAGATGTTGCTGCTCTCCATCGCGGCGATTTCACTGCTCGTCGGCGGCATCGGCATCATGAACATCATGCTCGTGTCGGTCACGGAACGCACTCGGGAGATCGGCATCCGGATGGCGATCGGCGCAAAAGGACGCCACGTCCTCGCGCAGTTTCTCTTCGAGGCCGTGACTCTCGCCGCTGCCGGCGGTGTGGTCGGCGTTCTGGTTGGCGTGTGCGCGTCGATGGCAGTGGCGCGGTTTCTTCAATGGCCGATCGTTGTCAGCCCCGAGTCGATCATGCTGGCGTTCGGCGTCGCGGGATTCGTCGGAGTCTTCTTCGGCTTCTATCCCGCGCGCAAGGCGTCGCGTCTCGACCCGATCGAAGCGCTGCGTTACGAGTAGGACAATCTTCGAACGCCGCGTCTCCCCCTTGTGTTGTCGGGTGGTGTAGTCTTTCCCCCAATCAACAAAGGAGGAGGTTCAATGCAATTTCAATCGAGGTATCTGCTGTGCCTCGCCCTGCTGCTCGTGTCGACGAGCGCACTCGCGCAGATCTCGGGGACGCTGACGGGTACCGTAACGACGGATGGAAAGCCGCTTCCCGGAGTGACAGTGACCGTGAGCTCGCCAAATCTGCAAGGCACGCGCACCACCTATACCGGCGGAAACGGCGATTACAACTTCCCTTCGCTGCCGCCCGGCACGTACTCCGTGGCGTTCGAGCTCGAAGGACTGCAGCGAGTTACGAAAACGTCACTTCTCAAACTCGCCGAGACGTCGCGAGTCGATGCTGACCTGGCGGTCAGCAAAGTCAGCGAGGCGATCACCGTGACCGCCGCGGCTCCGTCGGTCCTCGAGACGACGCAGGTCTCGACGAACTTCGACGCGAAGACAATCGAGTCGCTGCCCGTCAATCGCGACATCGTCGGACGCGTACTGCTCGCACCCGGCGTCACGAACACTGGTCCGAACAATCAGATCGTCATCCACGGCGCGCAGTCGTTCGACAATCTCTATCTCGTCAACGGCGTGGTCGTGAACGAGAACGTGCGCGGGCAACCGCAGGCGGCCGTCATCGAGGACGCGATCCAGGAAACGACTCTTCTCACCGGCGGCGTGTCGGCGGAATACGGGCGCTTCACCGGCGGCGTCGTCAACACGATCACGAAGTCGGGCGGTAACGAATTCAGCGGCTCCGTCCGCGACAATCTCTCGAATGACAAATGGATCTCGAAGACCGCGTTCAAGGACCCGATCAGCGGCGTTGGAGAGGCGAATCACCTTTCCAAGGTCAACCCGATTTACGAAGAGACCGTCGGCGGCCGCATCATCCGCGATCGACTCTGGTTCTTCGCGGCCGGACGAGAGGCGAAGACCAGCTTTTCGAATCAAACCGTCGGGCTCAATCTCCCCTACAGCACGACCGCCAAAGAAACACGTTACGAAGGAAAGCTCACCGGCAATGTGACGTCGAAACACTCGCTCATCGGCTCGTATCTGAGAGTGAAGAATGATCAGGCCGGGACGAAGTTCGGCAACATCGCCGATCTCGAGAGCCTCCGCACAGTCAGCAATCCGATCAGCCTATACGCGCTGCACTACAACGGCGTCCTGACCAACAACCTCTTGCTCGAAGCGCAGTGGAGCAAGAAAGATTTCTCGATTGTCGGCGGCGGCGCGCCGTTCCGTGACGAGATCAAAGGCACGCTGCTCCGCGACATCAGCACCGGTTTCCGCGGCTGGTCGCCGACGTTCTGCGGCGTCTGCGCGCCGAAGGAGCGCGATAACAAGGACGCGCTGCTGAAAGCGTCGTACTTCCTCTCCACCAAGGCCACCGGCAGCCACAATCTGACCGCCGGAGTCGACCAATTCCATCAGCTTCGCAAAGAGGACAACTACCAGTCGGGTTCTGACTTCCGCCTGTTCGGCGATTTCATCTACTCCGGCGGGAAACTGTTCCTGCATCTCGATCCGAACAAGAGCGGCGGCGTATCGCGATCCCATTTCGAATGGGACCCGCTTCTTGGCACGAGTCAGGTGTCGGACTTCCAGACGCAGTCTGCGTTCGTCAACGACAAGTGGGACTTCAATCAACACTGGAGTTTCAACGCCGGTTTGCGCTACGACAAGAACGATGGTGAGAACCAGACGCACGTGAAGACCGTCTCCGACTCACGTGTGAGTCCGCGCATCGGCGCGATCTTCGATCTCAGCGGAAACGGCATGCATCGCCTCAGCGCGAATTATGGCCGCTACGTCGCGATGATCTCGCAGGGTCCCGCCGACTCCACTTCCACCGGCGGCCGCTACTCCACCTATCAGTTCCAATACCTCGGGCCGGAAATCAATCCGGTGGGCACTCCCGCGGCGCAACTCGTGCCGACCGAGGAGGTGATCCGTCGGGCGTTCCAGTGGTTCCATGACAATGGATTCACTGGCAACAACAGTCTGATCTACCAGCTCTCGATCCCCGGCTTCACTGAAAAGATCGCCGGCAAACTGAAGTCGCCATTCATGGACGAGATCACCGTTGGCTACGGAGTCCAACTGCCGCGAAGCAGCTATGTCCGCGCAGATCTCATTCATCGAAAGTGGGGCGATTTCTATGTCACGCGCCGCGATCTGACCACCGGTCAGAACACAACGCCGACTGGCGCAAAAGTCGATGTCGGCTTCATCGAAAACAGCAGCACCAATCTGTCGCGGAAGTACGATGCTCTTCAGGTGCAAGGCCAGACGAAGCTCGTCCAGCGCGTGACGGCCGGTGGCAACTACACATTCTCGAAGCTGAAAGGCAATGTCGAGAACGAAGAGTTCAACAATGCGACGGTCACGATCGGCGCGATCGGAACGACCGGTTCGAACGTCTATCAGATGCCGGAGAATCCGGAGTACACGAACTTCGCGCAGAACAATCCGGTCGGTTATCTCCCCGCCGACATGCGGCATCGCGCAAACGTCTGGCTGCAGTACAACCCACCGTTCCCTCTCGGCAACCTCAATCTGTCGCTGTTGCAGCGGTATCACTCCGGGATTCCGATCTACGCATTCGGCGTGATCAATCCGGGAAGGAGCACTGCGCTGCCGAATGGCGTGGCAAATCCGGGTTACGCGCTTCCGCCGACGCAGGTCGCCTATTTCTTCGGTGATCGCGGAGGGATCCGCCTCGACAACATCTTCGAGACGTCGCTGACCGCCAACTGGAGCGTGCCGGTCAGCCGCGCAAGCCTCTTCTTCAAGGGCGACATCATCAATCTATTCAACAAGCAGGGCGTTGAGCAGGCAGCCACCAGCGCGGGCAACGTCGTGCAGCAGCGCGTCTTCACGAACTTCAACCGGTCGACGCTGAAGCCGTTCAATCCATTCACCGATACACCGAAGGAATGCCCGAAGGGAACCGCGGCCGCCGATTGCGCCGCGATGGGCGCGAACTTCCAGCTCGATCCGAACTTCGGAAAGGCAACTAACAAAGACGCGTACCAGATCCCGCGTACATATCGTTTTGCGGTGGGCGTGCGATTCTAAAAAGACTCATCCTCCTTTCCTTCTTTTTCGTCGGGGCGTGCTCGGGTAAAACCGAGACGCCCTCGAAAGAGAACGTCTATCCAATGACCGCCACGATCGTCTCGCGCGATCCGGCGCAGAACATCGTCAGCCTCGACAACAAGGAAGTGCCGGGCGTGATGGAAGCGATGCGTATGGATTACACACTGCGCGATGGTAAGGTCGCCGCTCTTCCGCCGGACGGCACGGCGGTGAACGTCAAGCTGCACGAGAGCGACGGCCGCTATTGGATCACCGACGTGAAGCCGGTCACCGCAACCGCTTCACCCGGACACCAATGACGGCCTGATGGACCTGTAGTCCCGGATTGCGTCCGGTCGTGCCGCCATTGGAGATATGCGAGAAGCGATATCCGACATGCACCGGCATGCGCGAGTGCGCGAAAAGGATCGCCCCGAAACCCGCCTGCGAATTCATGTTCAGACGCGATGTGGCAGCCGGCACGCGGCGGTTTGAGAACATCGGCCCCGTCCCGAGCTCGGCGTAAGTCTGGATGTCGGATCCGTTGCGCCAATGGCGGCGCAGAAAAAAGAATGTTCCGATGCCGCGAACCCAGTCATCGGGATCGCCGTCGCGGTAGCCGAACCAGCTGCGCGCCTGATGGATATCGCTGTACGAGATCGACATGCCGGCATCGGTCTGCCGCATCCACCGGTTCGCGAGTGCGGAGTCGCCGGCGAGCTCGAAATGGATCGTGCGAAAGAGCGAGTGCCCGCGAGAATTCATACGGCTGCCGCCGCCGCTCAGATATGTATTGAACTCGCGCGGGGTGAAGTCGCGATGCGCACACGCCGCCGCGAGGAGAATTAGCAGAAGAGACCATCGCCGCATCGAAAGCTGATTTTACCGGCGGTCGGGCAGGATGAAAACGCGCCGTGCGAGGTCCGAGGCCAGCGTCTCGGGCTGGTAGTAGCGGTCGAGAATCGAGGGCTTCCACGTCAGCAGATCGGGATTCAGTCGGCAGAATTCATCCCAACTGAGTCCGGGACGCTGCTCCATCCGCTCATGAACGAGCGCGACGTATGCCCAGGTGATCGTCTCGTGATAGAGCATCGTCTTCCCGTGATGCGCCGCGAAGCGTTTGAGCGAGGCGCTGAATCGACTGAGCGCATCGACGACCGGCATCGTGCGCAGATAGGCCCACACCACCTGCACGTGATCGCGATGATGGAAGCCTGCGTTGGGGACCGCGAAGGATTCGAAGCGTTCGATGAGCTCGCGTTCGGTCATTTCTTCTCCGTCAGCTTGTGCGAGTCGGCGCTGGTGAGATCCAGGCCGTAGACCTTTTTCAGCTCGCCGATTTTCTTGCGCGACTCCGCTCCGAACGGCGCCTTGCCTTCGAAGGCGTGGAGCACGATGCCCTCGATGAGATCGCCCAACGAGATGTCGTGATATTCGGCCAGACCCTTCAAGACCTTTAGAATCCGCTTTTCGAGCCGGAAGCCGGTCTGCACGCGCTCGATGTATTTTGTTACCATGGTAACAATATACCACATTCATCAGGAGGCAGCCAAATGTCCGCTTACGTCATCGTCGACATCGAAGTCCGGGACCCAAAGCGCTACGAGCGCTATAAGGAGCTCGCGCCGCCTGCGATCGCGGCCTACGGCGGGAAATACATCGCGCGCGGCGGCAAGGTCACAGTGCTGGAGGGCAACTGGGACCCGAAGCGATGCGTCATCCTCGAGTTTCCGTCGGCGGCGAAGGCCGTCGAGTGGTGGCACTCGCCCCAATATGCCGAAGCCAGAAAGGTGCGTCAGGAGTGCGCGACGGCGAACATGATCGTCGTGGAAGGGCTCTGATTCTGGAGCGGGCGACGGGGCTCGAACCCGCGACCTTGAGCTTGGGAAGCTCAGCGATCACGCTGCACGCTTCATTTGCTACAGCCCACATTTTGCTGGAGGCTACGATCCGAAGAGACAGTACCGACCCGTGCGCTGGCGTGCGGACGTGCTGATCTACATCGGGGCGCGATCCAGACAAGTTGCGGCACGAGCGCCGCAGGAGAGAGGTCGCTCATGACATTCATTCAAAGGCTTTCACGGAG
>DATBSF010000240.1:0-10919 GCA_036559905.1 Thermoanaerobaculia bacterium
AGCGACGAGCTCTCTCGCTCCGTCAGCGATTTTCGTAAGGACGTCGTCGACGGCCTTCAGCCGACGGACATCGAAGGCATCACCGAGCCGGCCGCACAGGAAATCACGACCTACCTCACCGCGGCTCGCGCGGCCCTCGGCGCGATTCCGACGCAGGACACGATCATCGTCGAGCGTTTCTTCGACGAGTCGGGCGGCATGCAACTGGTGTTGCACGCGCCGTTCGGAAGCCGGATCAATCGCGCGTGGGGCCTGGCGCTGCGCAAGCGCTTCTGCCGTCAGTTCAATTTCGAGCTGCAGGCAGCGGCGACGGAAGACGCCGTGCTGCTCTCCCTCGGACCACAGCACTCATTTCCTTTGGCGGATGTTTTCCGGTATCTGCATCCGGCGACTGCGCGCGATGTGCTCGTGCAGGCGTTCCTCGACGCTCCTGTTTTTCAAACGCGGTGGCGATGGAACAGCACGATCTCGCTCGCGATCCCGCGCAACCGCGGAGGCAAGAAAGTTCCGGCGCCGCTGCAGCGCGCGATGGCCGACGATCTCATGGCGGCTGTTTTTCCCGATGCCGCCGCATGCGCCGAGAACATCCAGGGCGATCGGCAGCTACCCGATCATCCGCTCATCAATCAGACCGTGCGCGACTGTCTCGAAGAAGCGATGGACTTCGAAGGACTCGCTCGTGTCCTGGGGCGCATCCATCGCGGCGAGATCGAATGCATCGCGCGCGACACCGTCGAGCCTTCACCGCTGTCACACGACATCATCAACTCCGCGCCGTTCAGCTTTCTGGATGACGCGCCACTCGAAGAGCGCCGCACGCACATGGTCTCGACCGGACGATCAGGAATTCTCGATGAGTCGGCGATCGAGCGCGTTCGCGACGAAGAGCGCCCCGATCCGCGCGACGCCGATGAGCTGCATGATGCGATGCTCACGGCCGGCTATCTGCACGACGACGAAATCTCGCGCGAGATGATGGATACGCTCGTCGCGGCGCGACGCGCGGGATGCCTCAATGGAGTGTGGGTCACCGCCGAACGCCTTCCGGAATTTCTCGCGGTCCATCGGCAGACCGTCAATTTCAGTGCGCCGCCCTCCCGCGTCCGCACGTGGACGCGCGAGGACGCGATCGTCGAGCTGCTTCGCGGCAGACTCTCTCTCGTCGGACCGACGACTGCGCAAGCGCTGTCCGAATCGCTGCGCATCACCGAATCGGAAGCGAACACCGCGCTGCTCACGCTCGAATCCGAGGGGGCGATTCTGCGCGGGACGTTCGAGGGGCCGAATGAGTGGTGTGATCGCAGGCTGCTGGCGCGCATCCATCGATACACGCTGAACCGCCTCCGCGCCGAGATCGAGCCGGTGAATGTCGCCGACTTAACGCGCTTTCTATTCTCCTGGCAGCACGTGACGCTGAAGTTGAGCGGCGTCGACGGACTCCGCAAGATCCTGCATCAACTCGAAGGCTTCGAAGTCTCGGTCACCGCGTGGGAGAAATCGATTCTGCCCGCGCGCATGGATCGCTACGATTCGTCCTTCCTCGACACACTCTCGCTCGGCGGAGAAATCGGATGGGCGAAGCTGACGAGCGGCGTTGCGCTCTTCCCGCGCGATCACATGGACGCGTGGCTGCCGACCGATCTGCCACAGACACTCTTGTCTGTTGCTGCTCAAAACATTCTCGACACTCTCCGCTCACGCGGCGCGTCGTTCCTCAAACGCGACGAGGCGTTGGAAGAATTGATCGAGGCCGGGCTTGTGACATCCGATGGCTTCGCCGGACGTCACGGCCGCTGGTCGCTACTCTCGCAAGCGCGCGACGGATCCTTCGCTGGCGCTCAGGATAAGTGGACCGAGATTCAAGCGTGGGCGCTGCTGAGAAGATACGGCGTCGTCTTCAGAAGAATGCTGACGCGCGAGCCGGCCGCGGCGCCGTGGCGCGACCTCGCGCGCGTGTATCGCCGTCTCGAAGCGCGCGGCGAAATTCGCGGCGGACGATTCGTCAACGGAATGTCGGGCGAACAATTCGCGCTGCCCGAGGCTGTCGAACGGCTGCGCGAAGTGCGGCGTGAAGGTCCGGACGGGCGCGTGATCGCAATCAGCGCGTGCGATCCGCTCAATCTCGCTGGCATCCTCGATTCCGGCGAGCGCATTCGCGCCGTCGCGACGAATCGCATCGCATATCGCGATGGCGTTCCGATGTCGGTGATGGAAGGCGACTATCTCCGGCCGCTCGCCGAGATCGACTCCACGATCGCGATGGAAGTCGCCAGCGCGCTCGCGGGACGGCGCGTGCCGGTCGCCAGCGGTTTCGTAGGCCGCTAACGCAGCAAAACGATCGCGAGGGCAGCCAACGCGGCGACGAGCGACGTCGTCGCAACGATCGTCGCCACAAACAGCCTTCGCTCCATTCTCATGACCGCGTTAAAGAGCGGATCTTCATCGCGGAAGAGCGACTGCTGCATGACTTCCTTCGCCGCGATCACATCCGCCATCGCATGTTCAAAGTGTTGCTGATGGATTTGTCGTGTGCGCTCCGGTCCCGAATCGGACGCGGCGACAGCGGCGGCCTTGAGCACGGCGTTCTTGATGTCGCCGCCGCTGACGCCGAAGTTCTCGGCGAGCGCACGGAAGTCGACATCGCGCGCCAGCGGCGTCTTGCTCGGATGGATCTGCACCTTCCAGATTTCCTCGCGCTCGTCGACGCCCGGCATTTCGAATCGCACATGCGCGCGAATCCGGCGCTCGAATGCCGGATCGAAATTCGCGGCGAGATTCGTCGCGAAGATCACGACGCCGTTGAACGCCTCCAGCTCGCGCAGCAGGACATTGACGGTGATGTTTGCCTCGCGCTGATACGGCAGCTGCGCGCCGCCCGTCGATCGACGTCCCGCGATCGCATCCGCTTCATCGAAGAAGAGCAGCGCACGCTGTTCGGCGGCCGATCGAAAGGCCGACACAATATTCTTCGGCGTCTCCCCCGCCCACATCGACTCCACCTCGGCATAGTTCACGACGAGAAGCTTCATCCCGAGCGAGTTCGCAATCGCCTCTGCACAGATTGTTTTGCCGGTTCCGGGAGGGCCGACGAAGTTGAACGCCAGTCCGAGTCCGACGGAATGTCGCTCGCCGAGTCCCCAGCGCGTGAAGATCAGCGAATGATTGCGGACTTGCGCCAGCGCTTCATCCAGCGATCGGCGCGTGGCAGCGGGAAGAATGACGTCGGCGAACGTGCGCTGCGGCGTGATCGTTTCGACGGCCCGGGCCCACGATCGGCCGGTGAAAAGCGAGAGGAGTGGCGACGCCATCAGCCTTTGAGGCTAACACGCAAGACGACTTTGCCGAGCACGTGGCCCTTTTCGATGAAGCGATGGGCATCGCGGGCATCTTCGAGCTTGAAACCGGCGGCAATCGGAATCTGCAGATCGGATTCTTCGATCGCGCGCTCGAGCCGTTCGAATTCGCGGACGCCGGGCGTCGCGTCGTACGACTGCATTCGGATCCCTTTTCTTTTTCGCGGCTCGGGCTCCACTCCGTTCGGGTATGCGACCCGCCCGCCCTTCCGCAAGGCATCGAGACAGCGCGTCAGCTCTTTGCCTCCAACGAACGCCAGCACGGCGTCGATTGGGCCGAACTCTTCGGCCGCCTTGCCGATATCGGCGCGCTTTCCGTCGACGGCGGCATCGGCGCCGAGGCGTTTGACGAATTCGATTCCGTCGCGGCCCGAGGCGCTCGCGAAAACGCGCGCACCGCGGGCTTTCGCGAACTGCAACGCGAGCATCCCGACATTTCCGCTCGCGCCATGGACGATTACGTTTTCACCGGACTTGATCTTGAGAGTGTCGTCGACGCCCTGAAGCGCGGTCAGCGCGATGCATGGAATCGCGCCGGCAGGAAGCATCTCGAGTCCTCGCGGAATTCGCGCGACTTTGCTGGCCGCCACCGCGACGTACTCTGCGTAGAAGCCGCCTTTGGGATTGTCATAGCTGTAGGCGTAAACGCGATCGCCTCGCTTGAGGCGGCGAACCTGCGCGCCGGCTTCCACCACCACGCCCGATCCATCGATGCCGAGGATGAAGGGAAACCCTTTGCGCTCAGCCCATTCGCCGGTGCGCGCGTGCGCGTCCCAGATGCCGACGCCGGCGGTGTCGATCGCAATCAACACTTCCTGCGCGCTGATCTTCGGGACCGGCAATTCGTGGACCACGAGCAGTTCCGGGCCACCGAAGCGGTCGATGGCCACAGCGCGCATCGTTTTCATCGGCGGTCTCGGCCCGTTCCCGGCTTCTTGCGCGGACCACGCTTCGAGAAAATTGGACGTTCGCCGGCGGGCGCCGGGTGTGTCGCTCCCTTTGCGAGAAGCGCGACGAGATCGAAGGTGGTGACGATGCCGACGAGCTTTCCATCGTCGACGACCGGAAGCGAGCCAATGACGTGACCGGTCATGATCGCGGCCGCTTTTCGAACTGTCTCGTCCGGCGAGATCGTGACCGGCGGGTGCGCCATCGCACGCTGTATCGGAGTGTCGGCGCCGATGTCGATCAGATCGCGATCGCCGACGATTCCGATCACGTTCTTGCGATCGACGACGACCAGATGGTTGATGTCGTAGCGGCGGAAGAGCTCTTTCGCGGTGGATGCCGGCTCAGTCGGCTTGATGGTGCGAACTTCCTTGTGCATTACGTCGCGTACTCTCATGCCGCCAGACGCAGCATGTCGCGCGCCACATTTCCTTATTCGCCGATGTCTTCGTTCCAGAGCTTGGGATGCTCGCGGATGAAATCCGTCATCAGCGCGATGCACGTCGCGTCCTGCAGCACTTCGATCGCGACGTCACGCGACTTCAACAATTCTTCTTCGCCGAGGAAGGTCTGGTTCTCGCCGATGACGACGCGTGGGATTCCGTACAGCAGAATCGCGCCGCTGCACATCGAGCAAGGCGATAGCGTCGTGTAGATGACCGAATCGCGATAGATGGTCGCCGGTTGCCGTCCCGCATTTTCCAGCGCGTCCATCTCGCCATGGAGTACGGCGCTTCCCTTTTGAACGCGCCGATTGTGACCGCGTCCGATGATGCGTCCGCGATGGACGAGCACCGAGCCGATGGGAATGCCCCCCTCCGCCCACCCCTTGCGGGCCTCGTCGATCGCGGCGAGCATGAACTCATCGGCCTTCAACGTGCGGCATGGTACTCCTGCCTGCGCGCAGGATCGGATGGCGCTCGAGATTCGACCGCAGCGCGAATTCGCGGATGCGGTCGCCGATTGCTGCACTCAGCCGACTCGACTCCTCGCGACACTCCGCATCCGACCTAAACGGAACCGATGCGATTGCATCCACGTATTGCGAAGAGAAATGACGGACATCCTCGACATGCATCATCTCGTGGGGCAGCTGGCGGCTGTTGTAGACGAAGACCATCGGACGGAATGTGACCGAAGCGTTCATGGCCGGCGCGCCGTTCCTGGTCACACATTGCACGTCGAGCTTGTATGCGACGAAAAGCGTGCACGCATCGAACGAGCCCGGCCCGCAGACCTCGTGCAGACCCTGCAGACTGGGAACAATCGAGGTGGCTGGAGGCTGAACGATGACGGCCTGGAGTAGGATGAGAAGGACTCGCATGCGGGCAAGCTCGGTCGGCCGGCCGCGCGAATCGATGCACCGGAAGTCAATTCATGATCAACCGTGGATAATCTGATAAGTGACTGAACCAGCACAGGTTGTGAACGGAGATCATCTCGCCGAAACGCCGCGGCGCATCGCGCGATTCGGGATATTCGAGGTCGACTTGCGCACGAGCGAGCTTCGCCGCAACGGCGTCGACATCCGAATTCAGGACCAGCCCTTCCGGATCCTGGCGATATTGCTGGAGCGCGCCGGCGAGATCGTCACGCGCGAGGAATTGCGGGAGCGGCTATGGCCGACGGAGTTCGTCGACTTCGACCACAGCCTCAACACCGCCATCCGAAAGCTTCGCGAAGCCCTCGGCGACTCCGCGGAGAATCCGAGATTCGTCGAGACGCTGGCACGACGCGGCTACCGCTTCATCGCGCCGGTCTCATGGGAGACCACCGAAGTCGCGGCGCCGAAGAGACCGCGACTGCTCATTCCGATCGGGATCGTCGTGCTGCTGCTCGCGGCAGCAGGAGCGTATTTCATCTGGCGGCGGCCGCCGGCGACAGTTGCCGCACCGAATCCGATCGATGCCGTCGCCGTTCTGCCGTTCACGAATGAAGACGCGCAGAGCCAGTATCTGAGCGACGGCACGACGGAGATTCTGATCGACACGCTATCGCGAGTTCCCGACTTGCGCGTCATGGCGCGAACGACGGTCTTCGATTACAAAGGAAAGAAGATCGATCCGCGTGAGGCCGGACGCGCGCTGAATGTCAGCGGCGTCATCGTCGGAAATCTGCGCCGTCAGGGCGACCAGTACGAGATCCACGTCGAGTTGATCGACGTCAAAGACGGCACGCAGTTGTGGGGCGATCGGTTCGAGGCGACGGCGAGCACGATGTCGTCGGTGCAGAGCCGCATTTCGGAAGAGCTGACAAGTCAGTTGCATCAGGGTGTCAGCAGAGAACGTCGCATCGCATTGAAGCGCTTCAGCAGAGATCCGAAGGCGTACGACGACTATCTCTGGGGCCTGTACGAATGGAACAAACGCGATGCCCCCAGCGCGCTGAAGTATTTCAATCGGGCGATCGAACGCGATCCGCAGTTCGCGGCGGCATACGCGGGACTCTCAAACACGTACGGCATCATGGTCGGCTACGGCACGATTTCGGTCGCGGACGGGACGGCGAAAGTGCTCTCGAACGCCGGAAGAGCGCTACAGCTCGATCCGAACAATGCCGAAGCGCTGGTCTCGATTGCGACGACGAAGTTCCGAAATCTCTGGGAGTTTTCAGGAGCCGATGCCGACTATCGCCGCGCGCTGGCGCTGAATCCGAACTACGCAACCGGCCACCAGTGGTACGCCGACCTGCTCCGCGCAACGGGGCGCTGGCAGGACGCCCGTCGCGAGCTCGAGATCGCGCATCAGCTCGACCCGCGATCCGGACCAATCAATACGATGCGCTGCGCCGAGTTGTACTACGAGCGGCGTTACAGAGAAGCCGTCGAGATAGCACGTCAGTCGCACTCGCCCATTTGTGTCACACACTCTTTGATGGCGATGGGCGATTTCGAAGCGGCACTGCCTCTGTTGAAATTCGTCCACGTTCCCGACGCCGATCGCGATCAGATCGAAGCTGCTTACCGCAAATCCGGCCGGCGTGGCTTCTATCTGAAATCGGCGGAGCTCCTCGCGCGGCGGCAATCTGAAACCGTCGAAACGCCGGTGGATGTCGCGGGTCTCTATGCGCAGGCCGGCGAAATGGAAAAGGCTTTCGCCTGGCTCGAGAAGGCGTACCAGCGGCGCGTGTCGGTGCTGACGAACATCGGCGTCGATCCGGCATTCGATCCACTCCGCTCCGACCCGCGCTTCGATGATCTTCTGCGGAGAATCGGACTGCCGAAAGTATCGCCTCCATCTTGACAATTGCTATCGGTAAGCTTATACTTACCGTTAGCAATGGCTAACCAATCAGAACGATTCGCCGCTCTGGCCGATCCCACCCGCCGCGAGATCTTCGAACGGCTGGCGCGGCGGCCGCTGGCCGTCGGCGAGATCGCGGAAGGGATGACCGTCACGCGGCCGGCGGTCTCGCAGCATCTCAAGGTCCTCAAAGAAGCCGGGCTCGTCACGATGCGAACGGAAGGGACGCGGAACGTGTATCAGATCGACTTCCGCGCGATCGCGTCGATGCGGGCGTACCTCGATCGCTTTTGGAATAAAGCACTGGCTGCGTTCAAAGACGCGGTCGAAAAGGAGAACGAATCATGAGCGTCAGCGTGCGAACGGAAGTTGTCGTCGAGGCGACACCTGACCGGGCATTTCGCGTTTTCACCGAGAAAGCCGAGAACTGGTGGCCGCCCGATCATCACATCGGCAAGGCGCCGCTCAAGAACGTAATGATGGAGCGGCGAGAGAACGGGCGGTGGTACGAGGTCGGCACCGACGGCTCGCAGTGCGAATGGGGCCGCGTGCTGGTGTGGGACCCGCCGAAACGGCTCGTGCTGGCGTGGCAATTGACGTCGCAGTGGCAGTTCGACAAAGAATTCGTGACCGAGGTCGAAGTGAATTTCACGCCCGTCGACAAGACCCGGACGCGCGTCGCGCTGGAGCATCGCAACCTGGAACGGTTCGGGATGGACGAAGAGACGGTGCGGAAGTCGATCGAATCGCCCGACGGCTGGCCGGGAATCATGAAGCGATTCGCGGCGATCGCTTCCTCTCAACCGCTGCAGCAGGCAGTCTGAAAGCACCCTTCACCACAGAGAACACAGAGAGCACTGAGGCCTCTGTGATCTCTGTGTCCTCTGTGGTGAACAAAAAGGGCGGCCTCGCGCCGCCCTAGTTGTCAACGCGTGTTTCGCATCTGATCGAACAATATCCGGAAGGTCGTCGCGCCGCTCGCAAAGGGCGCGTTAGGCGCGAACTGACTTCCGATGAAGAATCCGCCTGACGAGAGGTTGTCGATGACCGACGCGTACGGCGCGACGGAGCCGTCGCCCGAGACGATGCGGAACGTCGCCGACCCTTCGTCAAAGCTCTGATTCGACAGTAGTGATGAACTGAACTGCACGTGCTCGAATCCATTTCCAGGAATCGTGAACGTGCGCGTGCCGATCGCGGCGCCGCTCGCGTTGCGCAGCGTCACCTCCAGCATCATCCCGGACGGCGACGCGCTGCCCGCGACGAATCCAAGGTTGGTGCGGTAGTGGGAGTTGGATGTGAGTCCGGCCACGTATGCCGTCGCGACGGAAAGGTCCGCATGCGCCAGCGACTTGTCGAGGAAATTGCGCAGCGGCGCCACCGATTGTCCCTGCGTCGCTCCGGCCGCATTCGAAATGTACGCGCGGCTCGAGATCGCGAAGGGACGGTCGGCGCCAACCATGATCGCCCCGATCGTGTCGCCGCTCCGATGACCATTGAGCACATCGCGCAGAATGCGCGTCCCGTTCGCGGGAATCGTCACGGAACCTCCCGGCGTGACATTCTCCGCCATCCCCTCCCCCGACTCGATGACCACGATCTGCACGGTGAGCGGAGTCGATTGAAAGTTCTGAATCGCGACGTCGCTCATCCACGTGTTGCCGTTCAGACCGGTGACGTGGCCCGCGACCGGAATCACGTACAGATCCGAAAACTCACTCGCGCATAGCAGCGCCGGCGATAAGAGAAGTGTCAGCAGAAGAGCGAGGCGACGCATCAGTTGCCCCCTTGCGGCGTGGTGTCGTATCCCGAATGCGGCGACGCGAGATACGGGAAGCTGCTCAGGAACGGAGAGTCGTTGGCGTCGACGCCATCGGTGAGCTGATTGTTAGGCTGCTTGTTGAAGCCCGTAACGAGAACGCCCGCGACGACCTGCAACTCGATGTCGACGATGTCGTCAGCGAGACGGCGTCCATTGGGGAATCCGCCGTTGTCTCCGGCCAGCGCACCCATTCTGTTAGGCGACGGCGTCAGCGGCGCCGCGAGATTGATGCGCAACATTTCCGAAGGTACGACATTCGCCGGCTTGTTGAGTCCATCGAGTCCGGTGAGAAACACCGACAGGATGTCGTTGCGCGGCGCGGGTGGCACAGTCACGCCGGGATAGAGAATCGGGATCAGTTTCGCCGCCTCCGGATCGAGAACGCGGTTCTTGAATGTCTCGTTCGTGTTGAACAGAGGCAGATCGCCGGCCGGCTCCGCGCTGTTGAAGAAGTCTTTGAACGCCAGCGGAATCACGACCTCGTTGACCAGCGGCATTCCGAGTCGCGAGACCTGCACCGGAGCGCTGAGCGTTTGAATCGGCGTCAGGCCAGCGGACCGCACGGTCACGCGAGAACGGCTTGATGTCGACCACACGCCGATGATCTGATTCGATGTGCTCTGCGCGACATCGCTGATCGGCACCTGCAGCACGATCGACATCACGTTGTAGCCTTTCAGGCCGTCGATGCCTTTCGCGTTGCCAGGCTGATTGATCAGATGCAGCGCCTGGATCGGCCGCAGCGCAAGCAGATCAAACACCGATCCGAGGTCGACGAAGAAGGGATCGTCGCGAGGGCCGCAGAAGACTTTCCCGCCGCTCGGCAGTGTATTGATCGCGGGAGTCGCGAGGTTGACCTCGTAGTTCGGCGTCGATCGCGGCCCGATGTTCCACGGCGCGACCTGAAACTCCCCGCCGAGCTGCGTGCCGGCGCTCGCGCGGCGCGGACCGTTCACGCGCGTCACGCTGTAGAACTGCCGGACGTTGAGATTGGCGCTATCGAGCGTCACGACGGGGCCGGTGTTGTAGAGAAACGTGTTGCCGTTGCGCGTATCGGTCCGGAATCGGAACTGATACGTGATGTCCTCTTTCGCGTCGCCGTTGTTGTCGATATGGATTTCGTAGAGGACGTTGTCGGAAAAGCGCGCGAAGTTCGGGCCGCCCTGCGCGTTCGCGAACGGGTAGTAATTCGCGACGAATGTGACCGTGTTAGGCGCGTCCGGACTGCGAAAGACATACACGTCCGTCGCGTCGGCTGCCGGATCCTCGGTGATCAGCGGCGCTTCTCGATGCGACGACGCGAGGAGCGCCGCCGGCAGTAGAAGGAAGACGAGGAAGAGAGAGAGTTTTCGTTTCGACATTGCATCTCCTTATGCGTTGTTGAGGCCTCGCCCTCAACTACGCCGTCGATCCGAAATCGGATTTACGGGATGGCGATGCGCTGCACGGTCCAGAAGATTCCGGCCGCTGCGATGAGCGCCGATGCCGGCATCACGAACCGCTGGCGGTACCACGGCCGCGCGTGCGCCCACCAGACGACCAGCAGCCAGGCCG
>DATBSF010000241.1:0-8865 GCA_036559905.1 Thermoanaerobaculia bacterium
CTCGAGCAGATCCGCCAGTGCCAGAAAATCCGCGCTCCGAAAGTCGAGATCAACACCGGCAAATACACCGAAGGATGGATTCGCGGAAGCTGGACGGCCGAGCTGGAGAAGATCAACACCGCTGCCAAGGCGGCGCGCAAAATGGGAATGACCGTGCTCGCCGGTCACGGTTTGAATTATCGGAACATCGACGCCATCGCGATGAACGAAGACATCGAGGAACTGAATATCGGCCATTCGATCGTCGCGCGCGCGGCACTGGTGGGACTCGACAAGGCCGTGAGAGAGATGATCGCGCTGATCCAGCACCCCCGGCGGCTGCCGTCAGGCACGCACTGAGCGGAGCTCCGACAATCGCCGGCGAATGAGCTCGCGCGCCGCCCGTCCGTGCGCTGAGAATTGCTCTTCTTCGTACAGCGCGATGAGCGGCGCGAATGCGGCCGCAATCTCCGGCTGCGTGCGATGCAGCTCGACGAGCGCTTCTTCCATCGTCATCGAGGGTCCGACGTTGATTCCCAATGCGCGCAGATGATCGCGGAGAAGTTCGAAAGCGGGGCGCCGGTGCTGCACGATGAAGTAGACGATCATCACTAACGCGACGAAGCCGGCGACGATGAATAGATAGCGAACGCTGAAGACATTCTTCACCGTTTGCTGCGACGCGAACCTCATGTCGCCCAGCGTTTTCCGCAACCGCAGATACGCCGCCTCGGCCAGCGCCATCTGGTCGCCGAGTCCGAATGTCAGGATGTAGCGGTCCCAGAAGTAGTTCACCGAATCGCCGAGCGCCGAGGCATATGCGCGGAGCAGGCCGCTTTGCGCGTTGCCCGGCCGCAGATCGGCCGGCGTCGGATCGAATGTGCGCCAGCCGTTGCCATCGAAGACTTCGACCCAGGCGTGCGCGTCCTCGCGCCGCACGACGAAGTAGCCGGTGAGTGGATTCAATTTGCCGCCGTAGAAACCGCCGACGATGCGCGCCGGAACATCGAGTGCCGTCATCAGCGCGACCATTCCGGCAGCGAAATACTCGCAGTGTCCGCGATGGTCGCGCAGCAGAAACTGATCGACCGTCATCGGATGCCCGATCTTCGAGGGATCGGGCACGTATTGAAAATGCGTCGAGAGATACGATTCGATGCGGGCGGCCTGTTTCATCGGATCGGTCTGATCGCCGGCCAGTTGCCGCGCCATCGCGACCACCGGCGCCGTCACCGGATAGTTCGAGATCGGGACGCGCTGGACGCGCATCGGATTCGTGTTCCACGCAATGCCGACGTCGTAGTTGATCAGGTCACCGCGCGTCTGCCACGCCGTGTAGATGTCGTGACGGGGATATTCGTAGATCTGCGGTATGCCGATGACTTCGTAAGTGCCGGCTGGAAGAAACAGACGCGCTCCGATGATGAGTCGCTGCTGTACCGACGCGCGCCTGCTGAAGCCTGACGCCCGCGCGATGCGAGCAACTCCGTTCGTGCTCTGGACTGGTGAAATACCGCGCGCTCCCTGCAGCCATTTGCCGCCCTGGAATCGCTCGTAAATCATTCCGCGAAGCCGCAGCGGCGTGAAGAATGGAACGGCCTCCTGCCCCATCCAAACGCGGCTCACGACGGTGGCATCGGGAACGATCGAGCGCTGCTCGTTGAGATTGATCGAGTCACTCAAGCCGGTCGACGAGGAGCCCAGATTTCCGGCCATCCCTGGTACGAGCGGATTCCGCACGCGCGGAAGAACCGGAAACAGCAGAATGCCGATGGCGGTCGACCCGCAAACGTAAAACGCTGCGGCGCGATTCGACGGTGGCTCGAGGGCGCGCGCGGTAATCATCTCGATGCTGTCGCGATGGCTGAGATGAATGAGCTGCCGGAACAACAGGAATCCGAACACGACGACGAACGGCAGGATCGCGATGTGCGTCGCGGTCGCCACGCTCGCGATGAAAATCAGCGATGCGGTCAGCAGACGCTGACCTTCGTTGCGCTGCTTGCCGCCTTCCATCGCCTGGTAGGCCGCGATGAAGAGTACGAGATGCGTCGATGCCGAGATCGCGCTGCGCGAGATCATCGCGGCGTCGACTACGTAGAAGAAAACATAGGCGACGCCGAGGAATCGCATGATCGGGGAAGGGATGAGTTGCGGGCTGCGGCCGGTGAGAACGCGAGCGACGATCGCCGCCATCGTGAGATGGAACGCGATCAGCGGCGCCGCGGAAATCGTCTGCGTGCCGTAGAGCGGAATCGCCGCGAAAATCGTCAGCGCGAGGAGCTCGATTTTCTTATCCTGAGGCGCGAAGACGCCGAAGGATCCCCCGCGCGCTTGCGAAGGGGATCCTTCGCTCCGCTCAGGATTAGGGCTCCGATCAGGGCTCCAGTTCGAGCGAGCCGCGAAGACCACGGAATGTCTGTCGATCGTCTGCGCTACCGGTTCATGCAAAGGTTCGAGAAGCGCCAGCGCTCTGAAAACCGGGCTCGCTGACTCGTGCGCACGCGCTCGCAACGTCGCGCGCGGCAGCGACAACATCACTTCCAGGTTTCGCTGCAGCGCGTCGTAGATGAAAGTGGCCGCCTCACTGATCATGTACTCGAAGTCGTCATCCGAAACGCCGCGTGGCTTATACGGATCCACAACGACATGAACGACGCGCGCCGCCTCGATTTCAGTCTGTTTCACGATCCAGCGGCCCAGGCTCGCCGACTTCTTCCAGTACACCTGCCGGACAGAATCGCCTCGCACGTAATCGCGAAACGAGTGCACTTCCGATCCGACCCCCGGCTGGTTCGAGAGATGTTGCTCGCCTTCCACGGGGCGGAAACGTTCGTCCGAAGCTCCGGAATCGAGCAGCCGCGGAAACACGATGACCTCGCCGCGAATCTTCACGCGGCGCTTCTTGAGGAAGAAACCGAATGGATAGCGCGTGTAGAGATCGAGCGTGTTGAGTTGCACGAGACCGCGGCGCTGAAAAAGAAATGAAGCGTCGACCGCGATTTCGGTGTGACGGTTGATGATTGGCACAAAGTGCGGAGCGGACAATTCACCCGTCACGAGAATCACATCGCGAACATTCCAGATTCGCGAGCGGTTCACGATGCGAAGCCGCCCCACCGCCGCCCGCCCGGCCCACGCTTCCTGGATGCTGTCGAACTCCGCGCGCAGTTGTCGCAGGCCGCGCTGCGACGCGATGCCCGAAAGCAACAGACAGCCGAGCATGAATGAGAGCGCGATGTAGAGCGCGTTGTTGCCGGTGTTGATTGCCGCGAATCCGATGACGACCGTGAAGAGGATGAACGCGATGCCGATGCGCGTCAGGCGGACAACGCCGTCGAACTCGAATGACATTTCTCTGTGCTCTCTGTGCTCTCTGTGGTGAACGATTTTCACCACAGAGCACACAGAGATCACAGAGGCATCATCGCGGAACGGGGATCTCGCTCAAAATGCGTTGAATGAACTTCTGTTCCGGCGATGAGTCGCCCCGCGCGCTGCGGCGATCTTTCATCACGATGCGGTGCGAAAGGACCGGGCCGGCCAGCCGCTTGATGTCTTCCGGAATCACGAAGTCGCGGCCGCTCACCATCGCGAGCGCCTGACACGCTTTGAAATATGTCAGCGCGCCGCGCGTGGAGACGCCGATCGAGACTTCCGGATGATTGCGCGTCGTGTGCACGATGTGCATGAGGTAGTCGACGAGCGACTCGTTGACATGGATCGTCGCGACGCGCTCCTGCAGCTCGGTGACTTCATGACCTTCCAGAACCGGCTCCAGATGTTCGAGCGCCTCCTGAGCGCCGCCGGCGCGCAGGAGTTTCTTCTCGTCCGTCGTGTTCGGATATCCGATGGTCAGCTTCATCAGAAAACGATCGAGCTGCGATTCGGGCAGCGGATACGTTCCGACGTGCTCGATCGGATTCTGCGTCGCGATGACGAGGAATGGATCGGGAAGCGGCAGACGGCGCTTCTCGATGCTGATCATGCCTTCGCTCATCGCTTCGAGCAGCGCCGACTGCGACTTCGGCGTCGCGCGATTGATTTCATCTGCCAGCAGAACGTTCGTGAAGATCGGGCCCGATACGAACTCGAACTCCTGCTGGTCCTGGTTGTAGATCGTCACGCCGACGATGTCAGCGGGCAGAAGATCGCTCGTGAATTGAATGCGCTGAAACGAAAGCGACAGTGAACGCGCGAGCGCGTGCGCCAGCGTCGTCTTGCCGACTCCCGGAACATCTTCGAGAAGGATGTGCCCTTTGCCGAGTAGCGCGGCGATGCAGTACTGGACGACTTCGGATTTTCCTTTGATCACACGCTCGACATTCGCCTGAAGCGCGGCGATCTTCTCGAACGTGCGATTGACTATGACCGGTTCCGTAGACACGAGAGAATTCTCAATTCTTAATTCTTCATTCGAACTTCTTACTTCTCTGAGACGTAGATCACAAAGCTAGAGTTTCTTGTAGTTAGGTCCGCCTCCGCCCTCAGGAGGCACCCACGTGATCACCTGATAAGGATCCATGATGTCGCACGTCTTACAGTGAAAGCAGTTTGTGAAATTCAAAAACGGCACGCGGCCACGTCCATCGGCAGTCGGCTTCGGCTCATAGACGTTTGCAGGACAGAAGTGAAAGCACGGGTTTCCATATTCCTCCGTGCAGCGCGTCACGCACACCTCGGTATCCAGGATCAGGAGATGCGCCGGCTGATTCTCATCGTGTACGACGCCGCCGTAATAGACGTCGGTCACTTTGTCGAAGGTGTACGTGTTGTCGAATTTCATTTTCTCCGGCGGATGCGGATCCTCGCTCGAGAAGTAGCGCTGAATGCGCTCCATCCGCTCGTGTCCCGCGTGTCCGTCGAGGCGGTTCATCACTCCGAAGCCGCGACCTTTCGTCACGATGCCCAATCCCGCATTCAGCATGCCAAGGAAGGCGCCGTATTCGAACGCCTGATGAAAATTGCGTTGCAGCCAAAGCTCATCGCGGACCCATGAGTTTTCGAAGAGCGCTTCGTACTGCTGCAGCATCGTCGCGCCGTAGTCTGCACTGAGCAGCGCCTGGAGTGCAGCTTCAGCGGCGAGCATTCCGGACTTGATGCCGAGGTGGATGCCTTTGAGGCGGGCGCCGTTGAGGTAGCCGGCGGAATCGCCGACGATCATGAATCCATCGCCGTACATGCGCGGCATCGAGAAGTAGCCGCCTTCGGGAATCGCTTTCGCGCCGGCGGAGATCATCTTGCCGCCTTCGAGAATCGCACGAATGGCTGGATGCAATTTGTATCGCTGAAATTCGTGGTGCGGATCGAGCGTCGGATTGCGATAGTCGAGACCGACCACGAATCCGATGTCGACGATGCGGTCCTTCATGCCGTAGATGAAACCGCCGCCGAAGGTGTCGGCGTCGAGCGGCCAGCCGAATGTGTGAATCACCGTGCCCGGCGCGAAGCGATCGTCGGGAAGTTGCCACAGCTCCTTCACGCCGAGTGAGTAGACCTGCGGATTTTTTCCGGCGTAGAGATCGAACATGCCCGCGAGCTGTTTGCTCAGCGTGCCGCGCGGACCCTCCGCGATGATGGTGATCTTCGCGCGGACGTCGACGCCCGGCTCGTAGTTCGGCTTGCGCTGCCCGAGCTTGTCGATTCCTTTGTCGCCGATGCGAACACCGATGACGCGCCCGTTTTCGACCAGCACGCGCGACGCGGCAAATTCGGGAAAAATGTCGACGCCTTCTTCGGCGCAGATCGGAGCGAGCCATCGAACGAATTCGCCGAGGGAGATGACGTAGTTGCCGTGGTTTTGGACGGGCGGCGGGAGGATCGGCGCCGGGAACTTCATGTTCTTCGACATCAGCCAGAAGGCGTCGTCGGTGACCGGTGACTCGACCGGACATCCGCGCCCGAGCCAGTCGGGCATCAGCTCGTTGATGCCGCGCGGATCCATGACCGCGCCCGAGATTCCGTGCGAGCCGACCTCTTTGCCTTTTTCGAGGACAGCGATCGAGATGCCTTCGAGTTTTTTGTCCGACAGCTCGTTGTTCGCCTTGATGAGTCTGGCAAGCTGATAGGCGGCCGCCAGGCCGGCTGGGCCGGCGCCGACGATCACGACATCAACATCCAAAGTCTCGCGCGCGACGCCCGGCAACTCCGCCATCGGCCGCATTCTATAACTCGCTCGCGCGCCGACCGTAAGAGAATGGTGCCCATGCCCGCGCGCCGCAAAGCCATCGGTCTGTCGATCGCGATCGCAGTGCTGATCGGATTGACGGTCTATTGCAGCTGGCGCGTCGGCGTTGCAAACCGGCGCGGATGGGCGGGGTTCTCGTATGTGCCGCCGGTCGGTTCGAGCGGCCGGAACGCACCGGCGCTCGGTGGTTTTCGGCCGGGCGCGGTGCTCGTGATATTCGGCGGCGTGCCGGCGGAGCAGGCCGGGCTGCATCGCGGTGACGTGATCGTCAGCATCAACGGGATCGCCGCGCGCGATTTCAAAAACATGCGAGAGCTCGCGGTGAAGGCGAAGCGCGGCGATGTCCTGCGCTATCGCATCCTCCGCGATGGACGCGAGCGGGACATCCCGGTCCGGCTCGACTCACCTCTCAAGAGCTCGATGTTCGCGCTCAACTTCATCGTGACGACAGCGGTCGCGCTCACGTTTCTGCTGATCGGTGCATTCGTGTTCTGGCGCAGACCGGCAGACAACCGCGCGACGGTGTTCTTCGCGATGACGCTCGTTGCGGCAGTGACGCTCGCCAACACCGCGCTACTGCCGGTCGAAGGCGACGGTTACCGCGGCATCGTCGGCGGAGACCAATCCCTCGGCGCGCTCTGGCGCGTGATCCTCATCGGCGGCTCGAGCCTGTTCTTCGCGCCACTGCTCCTGCATCTCGCACTGATCTTTCCGGCCCCGCGGCCTGCGATGCAGCGTCGCGGCATCCTGCGATGGATCTACGGCTACCCGCTGATGATGTGCATCGCCGGCGGCCTTGGAATGGGGTTCATCGCCTACCTCGAAGCGTTCCGACCGAAGGGCGATCTGATCACGAACGCGGCGACGATCGCCGTGGCGGTGATCGGGATCGGCGCGCTCGCATGGGTCATCGTCAACATCGCACGGCATGGCGCGAAGGAAGGCGTCATGCGATCACCGCTCGCGATGTCGGCGGCCGTACTCTCGCTTTTCGCCGGAATCTTCGTCGTCGCCGGCAATCTGTCGGGCAAAAGCCATTCGCCGATTCCGTTCTTTGTCGCGACGTTTGTCATGATCCTTGTCGGGATCGCGACGTTCGGCGCGTATCCGGTCGCAACGTTTGTGGCGCTGCTGCGAAGCTATCGAGAGAGCGGCGTCGAAGAGCGGCGGCAGGTGAAATGGCCGCTGTGGGCGACGATGGTGGCGGTCGGCGGCAAGCTTCTGCTCGCGGTCCTCGGATTCACGCTGGTGCTGCTCGCGACATTCCGGCAGGTGAACATCCCCGGCGTTCTGATGACACTGCCGGACATCATCGCGCGCGCGCTGTACATCATCATTCCGCTTTCGTTCGCGTTCGCGATTCTGAAATACCGGCTGATGAACATCGACGTCATCATCCGGCGCACCGTTCTTTATTCGTTTCTTACGGCGATCGTCTTCGTGCTGTACGCGATTCTCGTCGCCGGTCTCGGAACCGCGCTCGTGAAGTTCGCCGGAATGACGAGTCAGACAATGCTGGTGGCCTCGACGGTCGTCATCGCGCTGGTTACAGTCCCAATTCGCAATCGATTGCAACGCGTGGTGGATCGCAATCTCTTTCGCGAGCGCCGCGACTATCCGCTCGCGCTTCGCAACATCAGCAATGCGATCGGCACCAGCGGCGACGTCGAGCCATTTCTGCGCTACAGCGCCGAACAGATCCAACAGGCGCTACAGAATCGTCTCGTGCTGATCGCGATTCGCCGCGATCGCGAGTACGTTGTCACGGCGAAGGTCGGCATCGCCGATGAAGTCCTCGGAACGCGCGTACCCGCCGACATCGATCCGGCCGGGATCCCCGAGCCGCTGAGGAAACGCGGTGCCACGCTGCTCATTCCGGTCAAGACGTATCGCGAGTCCGTCGCGCTTCTGGCGCTCGGATCGAAATTGTCCGATGAAGATTTCTCCGCCGACGATCGCGAGTTTCTCAACTCCGCCGCCGGTCAGATGGCCGTCGGAATCGAGAATCTGCGGCTGCGCGGCGAAGAAGTCGAATTCGAGCAGGCGCGCGCGATGCAGCAGATTCTCTTGCCGACGCGTTTTCCGCAGCTCGACGGATTCGGGATCACGGGAGCGTGGCAGCCCGCGCGCAGCGTCGGCGGCGATTACTTCGACACGCTTTCGCTCGGCGACCGAAAGGCCGGCATCTGCATCGGAGACGTCGCCGGAAAAGGAATGCCGGCGGCGCTGCTGATGGCGAATCTGCAGGCGGCTGTCAAAGCGACAGCATCGGCCGCAGTCGCTCCAGCGATCGTCTGCGAGCGCGTGAAGGAGATCGTGGGCGGAAATCTCAGCGGCGGAAAATTCATCTCGTTTTTCTACGGCGTTCTCGACGCGTCTGCCCGGACGTTCACCTACAGCAACGCCGGACACAATCCGCCGATCCTCGTACGCGCGGACGGGACGGTCGAGCGTCTGGCGCGCGGCGGCCCGGCGATGTCGCGTCTGTTCAAGGACACGCCACACGAGCAGGACGCTGCAGTGTTAGGCGCAGGCGACCGGATCGTGCTGTTCACCGACGGCGTCTCCGAAGCGCGTCGCGGCGAAGAAGAATTCGGAGACGATCGAATCATCGAGCTGATCCTGCGCTGCCGTCACCTCGGCGCCCGCGAGCTGCAGGAGAAAATCCTCGAAGAGCTCCGCCAGTTCTCGACCGGCGA
>DATBSF010000242.1:0-3705 GCA_036559905.1 Thermoanaerobaculia bacterium
GCTTCGCGGCTGCATCGGAACGCGAAGCGTCTTTGTTTCGTCGGACGTCATCTTGAACGTGTCCGGACAGGTGCGCTCGTAATCGTCGTGCTCCAGGCAAATGTGGATGGTCTTGTCTTGCGAGATGTTTTCGACCGTGTATTTGCCATCGCTCCCGGTGCGCGCGGGTGTGTCGTTCTGCATCGCCAGCCGGAAGTAATACGTCGACGACATCTCCTCCGAACGGAACGCGCCGTAGCGCACGAGCGCGCCGGCGACGGGTCCGCCGCTCCTGGCGTCGACCGCCTCGATCACCAGCTTGTTCGAAGGCAGATCGATATCCAAGCGCGAGTTCGGCGCGACATCGCGGTCAATGATGAACTGCGTATCGGTCGTGCCATCGCAGGTTCGAAGGTGAATCACCCGATCCTTGATGAGAGGCTTTGCCAGGACAGCGAAGTATTCGCCGTGGACGTCGGTCATTGCACGCGGAGGACCGTTCCAACTGAAATCGATTTTCATCGGCGCCGGCGGCTCCTTGCCGGCGATGGTCACCTTGCCGAAAAGGGTCATGTACTCAATCGGCAGACGAACGCTCTCCTCGGCGAACTTTCCGACGGTGATCTCGCGCGTGATATCCGGAAGTTCGCGATAGCGGACATCGAGGACATATTTCCCCGCCTGGAGATCGTCGAAACGCAGGATCCCGGAGCGTTGATCGTCAGGAATCGTCGTATTGGAGATCGTCGAGCAGCGCTCGCGATCAAAGAACCCGGGACACTTGAGGAGTTCCGCCCTAAACGCGCTTTGTTCCTTCGATGGCTTGCAGTCGCTGACCAGCCGATCGGCGAGATCGGCGAGGTTCGACGCCGCGTACCAGTCGACAATGATCGAGGAGGTCGGCACGAGGCGCAGCGGTTGCTCGGTGGCGACCACCCGCGCTTCCTGCGCGACGCGCATCTCCTGATGCTTCCATGGAGCACCACTTAGCTCGAGCGTCACGTCACCCGGCGCGAGTCCGCGAAAAATCTGCAGCGCCTTGTCGATGTTGATCGTGCCTGTCACGGGGTTGAGCGGTGCGATTTTGCCGTTGGCTGTGACTCTCGGAGGCCGAGGCTTGCGTGCGGTGCGGAGAGACTCGAGGTCAGCGGGAGCGATCGACAGCCACGTGACCAACGCCTGGCGTGAGAAGGAGTCGATTCGACGGGTCTCACCCGCGCCAAGGCGAACGATGGGTCCCACACCAACGATTTTCTTGTTCTCGACCCGCAAGGGGAGCAGGTCGCGGTCGGCCGGAACGATTGGGCCGGGAAAGACACTGACCGTATCGGTCAGATAGATGACGCCGCCGGGCAGTTCGATTGCCGCCGCCGGCTCGAGGCGCAGCTCGATATCGGGAATCGGCTGACGGGAATCGACGAGGACGACGCGCGGACTGATGAATCTCGTGCCTTCCCTTGCGTAGATATTCCACAGGCCGGCCGGCAGAGTGGACGAACACTTCACGGTGCTCGACGCGAACTGCTGGACGAACGGATTCTCCGTTCCGGCCGCCGCGTAGTAGCAGAGCTCCGCATCGCGCACCACTTCGCCATCGCGAGTGATGCGAATCGTCGCCCGCGCGGAGGACGCAGCGAGCAGCAGGGCAATCGCCACCGCTGCTCGCGTCTTCATGACTGTCCCGCGACCGGCCGCTTCTCGCCCGTCGTTGGATTCCAGGCGACCAGCCCATGCGGCGTCATACACAGCAACCGCGGACCGAAGGTGCGATTCACCGGACGCAGACCGGGCTCGGTTCGGGTCACGACGCCGCGATTGACATCGACGACCGCGGTTTTGAATCCGAACTGATTCGGCTCGCGCATCACGACAGCGATCGATCCCGTGGCGGATTCGGTGATGAAGTGACGATCGGCCTTACCTGGCAGGTGTATGTCACGAATCTCTGCGCCATTCGCCGATAGGAGGCGCAAAGCAGAACCGTCCTTGCGATCTTCGACAGCAGCAATACGGCCGTCGCGGAGGAAGGTCGCCGTAACAATCTGACCATTCGCCTGAGGAGCGACCGAGGTGATGAGCGAACCGGTGCGCGCGTCGCGAATCTCGAGCCCTGGTCGATTCGAATAGACAACGCACAGCGAGTGGTCGCTGTTGGATCGTGGAAATCCGGGCATCTCACCTGTCCGCTGCAGAGTCTTCCTCCGGAGGTCGTATTCAAAAATGTCGAAGTAAGCGGCGCGCCGCTCCTCGACCGCGGCGTAAATGCGTAGGAGATCCGGCGTCACGAAGCCCCCAATCCAGAAGCGTCCCTCCGGGATGCGAGCGGAGCCAAGCGAGGACTTCGTTTCGAGGTCGTAGATGCGCAGGACACCGCTGGAGTCGACGATGGCGATCCGCGATCCGTCATCCGACAGCGCGTCGAATGACGCCACTCCAGTAATTCCGGTGGCCATCGGTCTCGGCTTCGGGACATCGAGCCTGGCGACATACAACTCGGACGCGCCGGGCGACGGCACAAACCACGCCGCGGTCTTTTCGTCCGCGGAAAATGTCGTTCCCCACCACGGCTGCAGCGATGCCAGGCGAACCGAACGACCGTCGGCAATGTTGTAGAGAAACGCGGCTTGATAGTCGCTGCGATGCTTTGCCTTGCCGGCGATCGTGGCCCAGGAGCCGCCGTTCGATTGCTGCACGAATTCGGGCTTCACCTGCGTCAGAGAGACCGAAACCACCCAGAGAACGAACGCCGTCATGACCAGGAGGCCGCAGCCGAGGGAGATCCAGAGAAAGCGCGAAAGCTCGATGTGGCTGCGCTTGCGGTCCGTTCTTCCACGCGCCACTTGCCACGCACCGGCGGCGACGATGGCCACTCCGGTGTACACGCTCAGGATGAGCGCCAATGTGCGGATCAATTCGATGGCGAAGCCCATGAGCAGCGGGCGCGCGAGAAGCCAGATCGCCGTTCCGCAGACCGCCAGCGCGAAGAAATCGAAGACCAGCCACGGAGATCGCGAGCGCACGAACGTACCGATCACATGCGAAAGTAGAAAGAGGGCCGCGGCCAACCCCAGCACGAGACCGATCATCGCGCGCGTATCGCGGGGAACATTCGCCCACGTGTTCACCACTTTGTCGAAGCCGGCGATCATTGCCGGCGCGCCGATGATGGCGAAGCTGGCGCCCAGCAGCAGGAGAGCAGCGATCAATTTCCCGAACCAGATGGCGTTCGACTTCACCGGCTTGGAGAAATAGAACGAAAGGCGTCCGTCGGACAGCTCGCGTCCGATGATCGTCGATCCTAGGACCGCCGACAGTCCGAGAGTGAAATTAATGGCGCAAATCAGCGAAGCAATCACCAACGCATTGCGGCGCTCGCCGGCGTGAACGCCGGGCATGAACGGCACGATCAGCGTCAGGAGCGCGAAGGCGACCGCGGCAATGAATACGAAGCGTTTTTCTGTGAGCTCGCGCCGGGCGATGGTCAGAGTGCCGTTCATGATTGAGCTCCTTCGCCGGCCACGGCGATGAAGATGTCTTCCAATGAGAGTGTGGAAATTTCGGCATTGGTGCTGCGGAGGCGCTCGAAGGCCACATCGTCATAATTCGTGACGATCGCCTCGGCCCCAGCTCCCCAGTTACGGACCAGTGCCGTTCGGAGCGTGTTCTCCTGCAATGCCATCGGTTGCGCTGCGAAACGAATGCGTCGGAACCGAGCCTTCAGCGCGT
>DATBSF010000243.1:0-6904 GCA_036559905.1 Thermoanaerobaculia bacterium
CACTCTGCGCCAACGCCAGGATCGCGATTCCCACCAGCACCCGTCTCATAGTTAACCTCGTGTTTTATTGAGTATACAACGCTCAACAGGAAATACGGACCCGGAGGATGGCGTTGGTGCTGCGGCATGCCACCCCTGAGACTGTTTTCCGTCGCGATTTGTGCGGCCGCCTTGTCTGTCCCCGTCTTCGCGGCGCGGACCGTCGACCCGAATTCGCTCGACGAAGTCATCCGAAAAGTCCAGGAGCAGCAGAAGGTCACTAATACCCTCGAAGCGGACTTTCGTCAGGAAAAGATTCTGGCGCTGCTCGCGAAGCCGGAAGTCTCGACCGGGCATTTCACTTTCTCGAAACCGAACAATGTGCTGTGGCGCTACGACGCGCCGAAACGCGTCGAGATGTTGATCGCGAACGGCATGCTCACCACCTACTATCCCGACCTCAACAAAGCCGAGCAGATCGAGGTCAAGCGTTATCAGGACCGCATCTTCAAATACATGGGAGCGAGCGGAGCGATCGACGAGCTCGGGGCCTATTTCGACTTCACGTTCCGCAATGTTTCGAACGCGCCGTGGTACGAGCTCGATCTGAAGCCGAAGACCAAAGGCATCGCGAAGCGCGTGCGGCACATCAAGATCTGGATCGACAAGAAGAGCTATCTGACGACGAAGTTCGAGTACACGGAAGGCGATGGCGACATCACGCGCTACGAGTTCACGAACGTTCGTGTCAATCAGCCGATCGAGCAGCGGCGCTTTACGCTGAGCCTGCCCGCGAATGTGCGGGTCGAGACGATGAAACTCCAATAAAGTGCTGAGTGCCGTGTGCCGAGTGCCGAGTCGGGTCTGACGTTTGAGCTACAGAAGACCGACGGCGCTGCCCGCCTGACGAAGATCGATACGCGGCACGGACCGATCCATACTCCTCTCTTCATGCCTGTTGGCACCGCCGCGAGCGTGAAGAGCCTCACCACTGAGCAACTAAAACAACTCGGCACTCGGCACACGGCACTCGGCACTGGTTCCGGTCCGGAAATCATCCTCAACAACACGTATCACCTGATGCTCCGTCCCGGCATCGAAGTCCTGGAGCGCCTCGGCGGCGTGCATCGCTTCATGTCATGGGATCGCGCCGTGCTCTCCGATTCGGGCGGCTATCAGGTTTTCTCGCTTTCCGCGATCCGAAAAATCCGCGAGGAGGGCGTCGAGTTTCGCAGCCACCTCGATGGATCGCTGCACTTTTTATCGCCCGAGAAATCGATCGAGATTCAGACACGCATGGGCGTCGACATCGCAATGGCATTCGACGAGTGTCCCGGTCACGGACTCTCGCACGCCGACGTCGAGCGCTCGATGGAGCTCACCCATCGCTGGGCGCGTCGATCGCTAGCCGTTCGCCGCGCGCCGCTGGCCGTTTTCGGGATCGTGCAGGGCGGCGTCTTTCCCGATCTGCGCAAAAGAAGTGTCGAGGAAATCGCTGCGATGGACTTTGATGGAATCGCGCTCGGCGGCATCGCGGTTGGCGAATCGAAGGAACAGATGTTCGACACCATCCGATTCACCGCGCCGCTGATGCCGAAGGACAAGCCGCGCTACCTGATGGGCGTCGGCACGCCGGAGGACCTCGTCAACGCGATCGATGCCGGGATCGACATGTTCGATTGCGTCATGCCGACCCGCAACGCGCGCAACGGATCGCTGTTCACGAGCATGGGCAAGATCGCCATCAAGAACGCGCGCTATGCCGACGATCAGGGCCCGCTCGACCCGGCATGCTCCTGCGTGACCTGCCGGACGGTTTCACGGGCCTACCTGCGCCATCTTTACGTGAGTGGGGAGATCGCAGGACTGGTCTACAACACCATCCATAACGTCTCGTTTTACCTTGACTTAATGGGCAAGGTTCGGCAAGCTATCGCGTCCAATTCGTTCGCGGCGTTCCGCGAAGCCTTCCTGTTGCAGTTGACTCGAGAAAACGGCTCATGAATACCCTAGCTCTGCTGCAAGCCAGCAGCGATTCCACGATCGCTTTTCTGATCAACATTCTGCCGATTGCGGCGATCTTTCTCGTTTTCTACTTTCTCGTCATCGGCCCTGCGAACAAGCAAAAGCGGAAAACGCAGGAGATGTTGAGCTCGCTGAAAAAAGGGGATCGCGTCGTTACAACCGGCGGGATTTACGGGACGGTACAGAGTGTTGAGCCGGACGTCGTTTTCCTCAGAATTGCTGATAACGTCAAAGTGAAAGTCGCCCGCTCTGCGATCACCGGCATTCAGGCCGGCGAGTCGGAGCAGCCTTGACCCGGAGGAGATCTTGAACCGAAGTCTGTGGTGGAAGATCGCGCTGATCGTCGCGATCCTCGTGGTTTTCGTAGTGGTGCTCATCCCGGGAGTCATCTCCCCCGAGCCGATCCGTCGCGGCCTCGATCTCAAAGGCGGAGTCCATCTCGTGATGCGCGTGAATGTCGGCGATGCCACACGCCTGGAAGTCGATCAGGCGTCGGAAGCGCTCAAGACGCAGGCGGCGAAAAACAATCTGCCTGTTCCGACGACCCGCCGCATCAATGACACGACCCTCGTCGCTGCGGCGCCCGCCGGCATCAGCACCGCAGAATACGAGCGGCTCGCGAAGGACTACCTCCCGACATTCGACATGGTCCGCACGCCGGAGGGCGCGCTTCAATTCAAAATGAAGGCTGCCTCGGCCAGCGCAATCGAGCGCGACACGATCGATCACGCCGTCGAGACCATCCGCAACCGCGTAGACGCCCTCGGCGTCACCGAACCGCAGATCGCGCCCGAAAGCGGCAACCGCATTGCGATTCAGCTTCCGGGCGTCGACGATCCGGCGCGCGTGAAAGACATCATCAAGACAACCGCCCAGCTGCAGTTCCGGCTGGTCGAAGGAAATCCGTCATCCGATCAGAAAGCGACGCTCGACAGCGTCGCGCCAAACCTGAAAACGGAAGTGGAAGTTCTTCCCGGGACCGCGACCGACGAGCTCGGACGCGCGGCGGGAGTCGAGTACTACGCGGTCCGCAAAACCATTCCGGTCACCGGAACGGATCTCAAGAACGCGCGCGTGCAGAAGGGACGTCTCGGCGAGCCGAACGTCGGCTTCTCGCTGACACCCGATGGCGGACGCAAATTCGGTGAGCTCACCGGCGCGAACGTCGGGCGGCGCCTGGCGATCGTCCTCGACAACAAGGTCGTATCTGCGCCGCGCATCAACAGCAAGATCGAAGATCAGGGCGTGATCGAAGGCAACTTCACGACGCAGCAGGCCGCCGATCTCTCGCTCGTTCTGCGCAGCGGATCGCTGCCCGCTTCGCTCACGACTCTCGAGGAGCGCACCGTCGGTCCGTCGCTCGGCAAGGATTCGATCCGCAGCGGCATCCTGGCGGCCGCGATCGGATTCATCGCGCTGATCCTGGCCGTCATCCTTTACTATCGCGGCGCCGGCATCAACGCGATCCTGGCCCTTTTGCTGAATCTCGTCATCATTCTCGGCATGATGGCGATCTTCAAGGCCACGCTGACGCTTCCCGGGATCGCAGGCATCATCCTGACTCTCGGTATGGCCGTCGACTCCAACGTTCTCGTGTTCGAGCGCATCCGCGAGGAGTTGCGCGACGGCAAGACCGTGCGCGCCGCGATCGATAACGGCTTCTCGCGCGCCTTCGGCACCATCATCGACACGCACATGACCACGATCATCTCGGCGCTGTTCCTGCTGCAGTTTGGAACCGGGCCGATCCAGGGTTTCGCCGTCACACTGCTGACCGGTCTGTTCGCCTCGGTCTTCACGGCTTTCTTCGTGTCGCGCGTGATCTTCGACATCACGTACAAGCCGCAGGACCGGCCGCAGACAATCAGCATTTAATATGACGAGGACTTATCATGCAGATTTTTGTTAACACAAATTACGATTTCGTCAAATACCGGCTCTATGCGGTCGCGTTGTCGCTGGCCATCATGGCCGTCGGCGCCGCGCTCTTGATGCGAAACGGCATCAACTGGGGAATCGACTTCGCCGGCGGCGCGCAAATCGTCCTGAAATTCCGCGATCAGGTCCCGATGGATAAGCTGCGCGCCGATCTGAAGGACGCATCGATTCAGCAGTATGGGAAGGCTGAAAACAACGAGGTGCTGATTCGCCTCCCTAGGCAGCGCAACGAGAGCGATCTCGCGGGACAGACCGTCACGAGACTGAGTCGCGATTTGAATCCGCAGTCCGCCAGCGGAAAGCTCGACCTCAATTTCCAGGGCCGCGATCGTCTGACTGAACTTCTGGTCAGCACCGATCCCGACAACAAAGGCACGCGTCCCGAAGCGCGTACGTACTACGCGCAGATCGCCCAGAACATCATCAATAAACGCTCGGAGCTCGGACTCTTCAGCAGCATGCAGCAGGTGACGTCGGCGCCCGGCGTGACGACCGGCATCGCCCGCGTTCTCAACGACCGCACATACCTCGGCGCCTTCAACGTCCTCAATCAGGAAACCGTCGGACCGCAGGTCGGACGCGAGTTGCAGCAGAAAGCCATCTGGGCGGTCGTCCTGTCGACGCTCGCGATGGGCGCCTACCTGTGGCTGCGATTCGATCTGATGTTCGGCGTGGCGGCAGTCGTCTGCATCGTCCACGACGTGCTCGTCTCGCTGGCATTCCTGGCAATCATCAATGGCGAGTTCTCACTCAATATCGTTGCCGCGCTCCTGCTGATCGTCGGCTACTCGATTAACGACACCGTCGTCACGTACGACCGAGTCCGCGAGAATCGCAAGAAGACGAAGACGCGAGCCTCGCTCGAAGAGCAGCTCAAACACGCCATGAACCAGACGCTGTCGCGGACCATCCTGACCTCCGGCACGGTGGTCATCGTCCTGGTCGCGTTGTTTCTGTTCGGCGGCAAGGTGCTCCATGAGTTCGCGCTGATCCTTCTGGTGGGCGTCATCGCCGGCACGTACTCGACGGTGACGATCGTTCCCGCCGTTGCGATCGCCTGGAACAACCTGACCGGACGCAAACACGACATCGCGGGACCGGCCTCACGCCGCATGGAGGCTGTGCCTCCTCGCGAAGAGCCGACCACGCGGAAGCGCAAAGCCGTCTAACAGACTTTGAAACTCTTCCTGCAAATCCTCGGGTTCGTCCTGATGATCGTGGCACTCGTCCTCGCGAAGAGGCGCTTTCTCGACAAGCCGCCGGCTGAGCCGGCTGCGATCGAGACGACCACTTCCAAAGCTGACAGTTCGCCGCCACCGGCCCAGCCCGCGACAGCTTCCGAAACCGAAGAGGGACGCATCGCGACGCTGCTGAACAGGGTTTTTCACGGCGGCAACAGCGGAACGCCGGAAGACAAAGCGCGCATTCGCATGAAGGCGTTCATGCAGGCCTGGAAAGAGGGCGGGACGTCGCTCGGGGACGCCGAACAGGCGGCGGCCTGCCTGTGGTCGCGAGGCAAAATCTTCATTCCGGATCGCGACGAGATCCAGGACGCCTACAACGGCTTCACAAAGTTCCGCCGGGATAAGGACCTGTACACCACGATCAAGGAGTACGCGATCGCCGACACGATCGATCGCGCACACGACGAGGCGCACGGCGACTACTCGACCTTTGCCGTCACGATCGACGGCAAGACTTATCTGATGGGCGTGCCGGATAAGTCCAATCCGATCTTCTGGATTCGGTAGGGCCGATATAATCCGCCGTCATGGCGGACCAAAGCCGCGACGACGCTCTCGAATATCACTCCCGCGGCCGCCCCGGCAAAACTGAAGTCGTTCCCACCAAACCGACTGCGACACAGCGCGATCTGGCGCTCGCCTACACTCCCGGCGTCGCGAAGCCCTGCCTCGAGATCGCGAAGAATCCCGGCGACATCTACAAGTACACGAACCGCGGCAACCTCGTCGCCGTCATCACGAACGGCACCGCCGTCCTGGGCCTCGGCAACATCGGGCCGGGCGCGGGAAAGCCGGTGATGGAAGGGAAGGCGGTCCTCTTCAAGCGCTTCGCCGACATCGACGTCTTCGATCTCGAGCTCGAGACGCGCGACACCGAAGAATTCATCAGGGCCGTCAAGCTGATGGAGCCGACGTTTGGCGGAATCAACCTCGAAGACATCGCCGCGCCGGCGTGTTTCGAGATCGAAGATCGACTCAAGAAGGAGATGAAGATCCCGGTCTTCCATGATGATCAGCACGGCACGGCAATCATCTCGGCCGCTGCGCTGCAGAACGCGCTGGAAGTCGCCGGCAAGAAAATCGGCAAAGTGAAGGTCCTGATCAGCGGAGCCGGCGCGGCCGCGATGGCCTGCCTGCGGCTGTACATCAAGATGGGATTGCGCAAAGAGAACGTGATCCTCGCCGACAGCCACGGCGTGATCTTCAAAGGCCGCACGATCGACATGACTCCCTACAAAGAGGAATTCGCGGCCGATACCAAAGCGCGGACGCTGGGCGAGGCATTCAAGGGCGCCGATGTTTTCGTCGGCCTGTCCGTCGGCGGCATCGTGACGAAGGAAATGGTCCAGTCGATGGCCAAAGATCCGATCGTTTTCGCGATGGCGAATCCCGATCCGGAGATCGGATACGAAGAGGCGACGTCGGCGCGGTCGGATCTGATCATGGCCACCGGCCGCTCCGATTTCCCCAACCAGGTCAACAACGTACTCGGATTCCCCTTCATCTTTCGCGGCGCGCTCGATTGCCGCGCCACGACGATCAACGAAGAAATGAAGCTGGCCGCATCGCAGGCGCTTGCCGCGCTGGCCAAAGAAGAGGTTCCCGACTCGGTTCTACGCGCCTACGCCTCCGAGCGATTCACGTTCGGACGCGACTATCTGATTCCGAAGCCGTTTGACCACCGCGTTCTTCTCAACGTTCCGCCTGCGGTTGCCAGA
>DATBSF010000244.1:0-3296 GCA_036559905.1 Thermoanaerobaculia bacterium
GGCGGAGATCAGCAGGATCGTTCATGGCGATGGCCGCATTCCATTGTCTGTCAGTTAGATACGACTCTCAGCGGGCTGTAGGGAAGCGGCGGTTACAATTATGTCCTGATTGAATGAAGACGTTCAAAGCGCGCTGGTAGAGTTCCAGCGTTACCTGCTTGATCAGATCCCACCTCTGACGGTGTCGGACTCCGTTGAGACGCTGATGGCGCAGCCGCCGCAGCTGATGATGAAGCAGATCCATTCGTGGGCGGTGGAGCAGAGCCGATTCCAGCAGGCGGCCATGAGCGATTTTCTGTTTCACGCGCTCAAGAAGATTTATCTATTTGCGTCGCTCAAGCTCGTCGATCGGGCCGCCGTCGAGGGTTATCTGAACCATGTCATTCCGCTGGCGATGCAGGTCTGTCCCGCTGACGAACGTGAGGTCTTGCGCACGAACCTCATGGCGTTGCGCGACTCGGCTGACTTGTTGGCGTCTGCTTCGGGGGCAGTCGTCGATGTTTCGAGGACTCCGAAAAAGCAGGAGCCGCAACGGGGGCCGCTGACGGATGTGATCGCGAAGAGCGCGCGGCGCCTCGGACTCGTGATCGACCGTTTGGCGAAGTACGTCAAGTCGCCTGCTTCCGTCGCATCGCCCACCGGTACACCCGCTCCTTTCCGCCCCCAGCCGGCCGCCGAGCTGCTGACGATGGCCGCCGCATCATCGACGTCCGACAAAGAGCTCCGCGAGTACATCGAAAACCTCAAGCCTTACACCGGCGACAACGACCCCGCAAACCTCCTGCATGTCCTCGGACGCAGCGTCCCCTCGTGGGACATCGTGGTGCCGTCCGATGCGCAGGTGAAGTCGCCCGCTCCGATCGAAGCGATGCACAAGATCATCTCGCTCACGAACGACGCGACCGAGATGACGAAGCGTTTTCGTGAGCTGATGATGACCGCCGTCGAGCAGTTCAACGATGGTTCCTTATCGGCGGCCATCTCAATGCTCGAGCTGGCAAAGTCGGTGGCGATCGAAAAGAAAATCGACGCGTCAACCGTCGATCGCATGACCGGCGAAGCCGCGGAAACGCTGAGCTCCGAGCAAATCAAAAAGTACAGCGAGAGCAAATCGAAGCGCGCGCTCTTGCCGAAGGCCTTTTCGTTCTTTCCGACGCTGACCAAAGAGCGACTCTTCGAGGAGTTGCGCGGTGAACAGCGTCCGGAGCGTCGCCGGGCGCTCCTCGCGTTGCTCGAGGCTCACGGAGCCGACGCCCGTGCGTTAGCCCTCGATGAGTTGGAAAAAGAGCTCAAACGTCCGGCGGCCGAGGTGGATACCTATTACTTGCGGAACGTCATCTACCTCCTGCATCGGATCGCGCGAGATCCCGAGGCTCCGGTCGACAAGGAGCTCGGTCTTCTCACGAAAGCGTCGGAGCGCGGTCAGTCAATCTGGGTCATCAAGGAGGCGGTGACGCCGCTCGGGCAGATCAAGACCGGCGATTCGGTGAAGCTGCTGGTCATCCGCCTGGCGGAATTCGAGGCCATCCTCCTTCGCAAGGACACGTCGATGTATCCGATCGATGAGATGCAGAAAGTTCTCGATCGCATCATCGGCGCGCTGGGACGGATCGCTACGCCGGCCGCTCTTCTTACGATCGCGCGTCACGGCATGAAGCCGAATCCGGCTCTGGGCGATACCCGCGGTCGGATCGCGACGCTGTCGCAACACGATCTGTCGTTCGACGAAGAGACGGTCAACATCATCGTCAAAGCCATTCGCGACGATCTTCCCAAAAAGATCCTCGGCAAAGTCCTGCCGAAACTGACGCAGCCGCCTCCGATCCGTTTGATCGAAGCGCTCTCCAGCACGCGGTCGGAAGTCGTGGAATCGCTGTTCGCGGAGATCGCCGAGAAATATCCAGAGGAGGATGTCGGAAGGGTCGCTGCCGCCACGCTGGAGAATCGAGCGAATGCCGCGAAACAGGGATCATCGGCACCGGATGGCTCGAGTGCGTCGCTGACCGGCGATCTGCAGTTCTTCGGTTTGCCGGCGGTGCTGCAATCTCTGTCCGACAATCAGTCAACCGGAATCGTGACGCTCAGCAGCAAACACGCGGGCCATACGAACGGGAAGATCCTCTTCCTGCAAGGCAAGTTCGCTGACGCTCAGGCGGGTCCGCTCCGAGGCCCGGATGCTCTCTACCAAATGCTCGAGCGGCCGATCGTCGGCACGTTCGCGTTCGTTCCGCAGCCGCCCTTCAGCGTCAAGACGAAAACTGAGCCGCAAGCCGTCATGTCGCTCCTTCTCGAAGGCATGCGTCGTCACGATGAGCTGAAACAGACGAGCGTCGTGGTGCCCGACGATCTGGCGTTGAAACCGACCTCGGTGAAACCGTCCCCCGATCCGGAGGAGACGGATCCGGCGGTCATCCGCGAAGTGTGGATGAAGGCGTCGACCGGCGGTCGCGTTGCGGAGTGGGAGGCGCAGGTCAGCGCCGACGCCTATCGCGTCCGACGTCTCATCGCGCGCTGGCTCGAAGAGGGCGCGCTGCAGCCCGTCTGAAGCCTCCGGCGGCGGCGGAGGCTCGAATGCGCGGCAGCCTTTGCGCACATAGACTTCGGCCGATTCTTTTGCTTCGCGGATGACGAGCCGTTTCTTCGTGGCACTCACGATCGTGTAGACCATGGTGGTGCCCGACGTTCCTCGAATCGTGAGCGTGCGGCCGTTGAGCTCCCACGTTCCCGATTCGGCCGGGCGTTCGTGAAGCCACGACGAGAACACGCGAACGTTGTCCTCGATCGTCAATGAAAATACTTCGTGGAACGCGGTCTTCGAGCCGGCGCACCAATCGCCGAGAATTGTGGATTCCGCAACGCGGCCACTGGCGAGAGCATGACTCGCGATGAGCAGGGCGAAGGCGATGGTCGCGCTACGCAGACGCGTACCTGACCGCGACAACTCCGTTCCGGAACGATTTTTCTTCGACAAGCTTCAGATCTGTTTGCTTCACATCCTTGAAAAGCGGCTTGCCCTGGCCTAACACGATCGGAACGACGAGCAGCTGGTACGTGTCGATCAGTCCGAGGTTTGCGAACTGCTGGACGATGCTGCCGCTGCCGAGGATCGTGAAGTCGTCTTTTTCCTTCATCTTCAGGATCTGTTTGCGGTCGATGTCATGGACGAGCCGGATGTTTTTCCAGTTCGGACCTTCCTCGACCTTCTTCAGCGATTTTGAGAAGACGACTTTCGGGCTGTGGTCCATGACCTTCGCCATTTTCGGATCGCTCTTGATGGCTTCCGGCGTCGGCCAGTA